>JASBYX010000003.1 GCA_029983755.1 Anaerovoracaceae bacterium | reverse complement strand
AAAATCTTGGTAATTATTTGTAAATATAATTTGACAAAACACCTGTCCTTTGTTACAATTCTACTTGTCTATAGTTTACGATTCTTTGACACGTTCGACACTCCGATATTCACGATTATTAGTTACGTCTTGATTATCGATGTTCACGATTCTTTGTTACGCCTAGATCATTGATATTCACGATTCTTTGGCGCTTGCAAGACTTCAATATTCGTGAGTCCTCGGTTCATCCAATCAACGCAATATGAAATATGGGGAATTGGCGCAGTTGGGAGCGCGTTTGACTGGCAGTCAAAAGGTCACGGGTTCGAATCCCGTATTCTCCACCACATAAAAATCCCCACGTGAAACGTGGGGATTTTTCTCAAGAGTGCGTAGCCCATTTTCTTCGCAACGTGTACAATACGTAAAAAGGTCTGCCATCTGCGTATCACTTCTACTTATTTTTTTCTAAGTAGCCAACTTCGATAAACTTCAACTAATCAGCATATTTGTTCTCTTCAATTTGATGTTTTATATGCTTCGCAATTAGGTATTTATTTTTCCTCTACTACATCAACGTAATATTCTTTGAATTAGAATTATCCATTTCTATATTTATACTTTAATTCACCGACTTGCTCATATATCATAATACTGCTTTTCCCTTTGAGATAGCCTTTGAAAGATGAAACTGTCATTTTCTAAGGTATCTTAACCAATATATGTTTATGGTCTGGGCATGCTTCTGCCTTCAAAAGATTAACCCATTTTCACACAAGCAATTGCCTAAGTATTTTCCCTATAGCTTGTTTTCTGTCCGTAAAATGCCTTCTTTTGACATTTCGGAGAAAAATATGTGGTATTTGCAATTACATTTTTAATGCGATAACTATGTAGGTCATTTAAAACCATATGACTTCCTTTTAGTATATTGCAGTTGAAAGACCTTAATAATATTCTAAACTATGAAGATTTGCTGTTCGGACTCATAGTGTTTCATGAACACAGCGTTAAACGCGGGGGATACATATAAAAATATTCGGTGGTAGATTCTGTAAAGGACCATGCCGCCAGCAGTGTGAGCAAGCCCTGCCTGAAAAGCATTTCAAGTTTCATAGAGTATACTTTACTCAATCGATGCGTTTGGTCAATGGATACGTTTTTTGATTTTCACGAAAATGCGTTCAATACAGTAGGCCAAAAGGAACACCAGGAAAATAGCCACACCTGCCGTGCCGTACTCATAGCCTTGGATGCTGTTGGATATCACGAATCCAATGCCGCCGGCACCCACCATACCGAGAATGGCACATTCAGAGAAGTTGATCTCAAAACGCATACCTGTCCAAGCGATGATCTGGGCCAAAGCAGATGGCAGCACGGCGTTTAAAAAGACACCCAGCCGCCCAACTCCAGTGGCCTCCAGCGCCTCCAAAGTTTCCTCCGGAATGCTTTCAAAACTCTGGGCGAAGGATTTGGTGAAAAAAGCCGTCGTATGAACACACAGACCCGCAATGCCGGCCGCAGGCCCCATGCCTAGGCACACCATCATCAGCAGTACCCAAATCGGTGTGGGCACCGCACGCAGGAAGGTGAAAAATGACTGGACAAACCGAGAAAACCAGTGAATACGCAAGATGTTCTCGGCTGCAAACATTCCAAAAAACAGGCCCAGCATCAGACTATACAGCGTAGACAATACGGTAATAGACAGAGTTTCCAGCAGGGAACTGCCGACAAGCTCCATTTTGGAGAAATCAAAATGGAGCAGTTTCCAAAATATTGTTCCAATGTCTGGTATACGGGAGAATAACTTCAGCCACGATATGTCCAGAAATACCAGACTGATGATGGTCAGAACAACAATAGATATCGAAAGCCTAGATATCGTCCGATCTTTTTGGATGCAGTCTACCCGCAGTTTACCGGAGCGTTTGCGTCGAGGCGAAATGATATTTGTCGTGACTTCACTGCTCATTTATTCAACTCCCTTCTCAGGTATCCGCTCACCAGATCCACCGCAATGACCATCACAGCGATCAGCAAAATGATGCTGAAAGCGATATGGTATTTGAAGCTTTTGATATAGGAAAACAGAACCAGTCCGATGCCGCCTCCGCCGACCATACCGACAATGGTGGAGGCACGGACGTTCACCTCTACGCAGTAGAGAAACCAAGAGAGGAAACCACTTATACAGGAGGGGATCACACCATGGGCTACCCGCTGTGGAAAGCTGGCGCCCACCGCCTGGAGGCTTTCCAGACAGTCCTGGGAGATGTCTTCCATTGTTTCCGCAAAGGCACGAACCATAAAGGCAAAACTGGTGATGCTCAGTGCCACAAAGCCGACGCCTGTGCCGATACCCAGCGATGAAAACAGAATGAATGCCCACACCAGAGCGGGGATGTTTCGCAGGAAGGTGGCAAATGCCCGCACGAATTTCGCCAGTCTTGGAACAGGGGACACGCTTTCGCTGGAAAACAGAGACACAAAAAAGGCCAGAACAGCTGCCACCGTGGTGGCGGAAATGGCCATGGCAACAGTGACGAACACACTATTGATGATATTGGTCAGATTTGCCGCCCCTGGCAGAGTGGGTGGGAAGAAATCTTCACTCAAAAATGTCCAGAAATTTTCGGAGTTCTGGACCAGCAACATGGGGTTAAATTGGGTATAGGCAGTGCAGAGGATGAACAACACCACGACCAAGCTAAAAAACAGCTCATAGACCCGTTTTTCAGTTTGCGAAATCTGCAATACATGATTCTTCATTTTCACTGCCTCCTATCACCAGATTTTCCTTAGATATGCCATAAATTTTCTCTATGACATCATCGGTTAATTGATCAGGAATACCATCAAATACGATGCTCCCTTTGCACAGTCCGATGATACGGGTAGAATATTTGATTGCCACATCCACCTGATGCAAATTCACGATGCAGGCAATATTCTGCTTCTGCGTCACATCTCTCAGAATGTCCATAATGGTCTTGGCACTGGAGGGGTCCAGCGAGGCGATAGGCTCATCACACAGCAGCAGCTTAGGGTCCTGCATTATTGCCCGTGCGATGCCCACACGCTGTTTCTGACCGCCAGATAGATCACTGGCCCGGTTGTAACAGAAGCTGCCAAGTCCCAGTTCCTCCAGTAACGTCAGTGCCTTTTCCTTATCCTCCTCCGTGTAAAGACCAAAGATTCCTTTGGCACCCTTCATATGGCCCAGTCGTCCATGCAGCGCGTTCTGCAGCACGGAAAGGCGGTAGACCAGATTATAATTCTGAAAGATCATCCCCACCTTGCAGCGAGTGACCCGGAGGACTCGCCCGCTTTGAGTGGAGATGTTGGTCCCGTCCACTAGGACTTGACCGCTGCTGACAGAAATCAATTTGTTAATTGCACGTAGGAGTGTGGATTTGCCAGACCCAGATGGTCCGATAACAGATATAAACTCTCCGGGCAGTACGGAAAAAGAGACGTCCTGCAATGCGTGAATACCGTTGGGATAGTGCTTTATAACATGATCAAATTTTAAAATCGGTTCCATATATTATTCCTCCCGCTAAAGCTGTTTGATGGATCAGTCTGCGTTGATGATCTTTTTCAGCTCCACAATTGGCTTATAATCATCGATGTCACATGCGACAAAACGTGCGCCTTCTTTCTTGATGACCTCAGTGAAGTAAGCTTCGTTCTCATAACTGGTCAGAAAGTCCACCAGCTTAGCCTGAAGGGCGTTGTCCACGCTGGTGCCCACTACCATGGCTTCGGCAGGGATAGCAGGAGAGGTGTGGATGACCTTCACATCACCCTCGTCAGCATTACCGTTGGCAATTTCAGAGGCCAGGATCTGATCGGAGATTGGAACCACATCCACATCGCCCTTGATAACGGCCTGTAGACCAGCCTGATGCTTGCCGGAGAAGCTGACTGCCTCAAAGAAATCACCATTGGTGTGTAGCTTGTCAGTGTCTAGATTGTCATCGGGGAACGCTTTGATGATCTCAGAAGTAGGAACCAAGTTGCCGGAGGTAGAGTCAGGGTCCACGAAAGCCATGCTCTTGCCCTTGATGTCCTCAATGGAATTAATTTCATTGTTGTCCGCACGAGCGATCAGCACAGAGTGATAGACTGCCTGGGACTTATCGCCACCTGGGGCCTTCATGACAATAGGCTTTGCGTCGGCACGCTCAACTGCCAGTGCCACGGACATAGGACCCATGTAGGCCATGTCCGCTTTGCCGGTACGCAGTGCCTCAATAATGGCGTTATAGTCGCTAGCCTGAATCTCCTCGACTTTCATACCCAGAGCTTTGCCTAAATCGGCAGCCAGACCTTTGCGGGCATCACTGCTCTGCTCTGTGGATTCATTAGGTGCGTAAGCAATGGTAAAGGTGGTCTTTTCAGCAGCCGCACTGTTCCCAGAGGCGGTATTGCTGCCGGAGGAGGTGCCGTTGCTACCGCAGCCAGCCAACAGGCTGAGGGACAGAGCACCCGCCAAAGCCAAAGTTAGAAATCTCTTTGTGTTCATAAGTAACTCTCCTTTGTGTCTTAAAAAATCGTTTTCAGAATATTGTGAATGACCTCTTCAGTCAGTTCTACCGGATTATTGTCAGCACGCCCTTTGGCAATACCATGAGCGGCCAAAGCAGGGAGCTCTTCCTCTGTTATGCCCCACTCCCGCAGCGCGACGGGATGTCCCGCTCTCTTAAGAATCGCAGTGACGCGTTGACCGACTTGCTCAGGCCGTTCCACGTCGAACGCATGGAGCAGCGGGCTCACATCCTGGATGGCGGGAAGATTCAATTCAAAAACGGGCCCCAGAAGCAGACCCACTGCCACACCATGGGGAATATGGTGCCGCATCGTCAGAGGATAGGAAATAGAGTGACAGGCGGTGGTTCGAGTATTGCTGAAAGCAAGGCCTGCCAGCAGGCTTCCCTTTGCCATCTGATCGTGTGCTTTCTGACTGCTTCCATCCACCAGCAGTTGGTCGATATATTCTATAATGGTCCGGATCGCATCCAGTGCCAGTCCGCGGGATACAGTATTAGTAGTTTTGGCCCAGTAGCTCTCTGCTGCGTGAGCCAACGCGTCCAAAGCAGAGGAAACCGCTAAACCGAGCGGCATGGTAGCTGCCAGCTGCGGGTCCACCACAGATGCGAAGGCATAGTTTTCTGAATTATCAACAGAATATTTAATGCCATTTTGGGAATCCCAGATAGTGGCCCAGCATGTCACTTCGCTTCCTGTGCCGGCAGTGGTCGGCACACCGATCCAGCGGCAGGCAGGTGTGTCATAGGCCTTTGCTGCAATCATATTTCGTAGATCCTCTTCGGAAGAAAGTCGCTTCCCGTACAGGCAGCAAAGAGACTTTCCTATATCCAACACACTTCCGCCGCCTACGGCTATTACCAAACCGACAGCCATCCCTCGTGTCTCCTCATATACCTGCCACAGCTGTTCCAGCTCAGGATTGGAGGCGCTAAATACCCGTGATATCACACAGCTTTTTCCAAGGTTTTTCAAATCCCTGATGCCTGGACAGGCTAGAACGCTTTCATCCCATACCAACAGCAGGATCCGCTTTCCAGGCATTGCTACAGAAGCTGCCAGAGAAGAAATAAGATCCAAACAGCCAAAACCTTGAAAGGTACGAACAGGATTAAAATAAGTGTTCACGTTCTTTTATTCCTCCTTTTCCGCCATACATGCGTTGATGACATCAACGCTCTGATATATGGGCTCCTCATCTTGTTCATTCCAGGACTGCCCCTTGGCTGCTTTCCAAAGTTCCCAGCCATATTCCGTGGACAGCATGAAGCTGGTGTGGTCTTTCTTCTCCATCACCATGGGAGCACTGATCTCCTGGCGGCTGGAATGAAATCCATATTGAGATAATGCTCGGTCAAATTTCTGAACGGGGGTCTTGGAGCCGAATTTTGTAGTAGTCCCCACCAAATTGAACACAACAAGTTGGATCTGATAAGGCATTTCGTTATGTACATTCCTTTCTTTTGCTTCATATTATTTTTTATTTGCTGTATTTTGCTGTTTTCAGCTATGATTATATCCATGAGTACTCGACACTGCTACCGCTCCCTTGTCAAGCATTTGTGAAATCTTCGTAAAACGGCAAAAAGAAAAGACGACCCTGTTTGATGTGCTTTCACACCAAACAGAGCCGCTTATTATATCATGTCTATTGGATATTCGCGCCTGCGTCAGCATACTGTTTTTTCGTCTTTTCTGAAACAGCGTTATCCATAACCAGAGTATCCACACAGTTCAACGGAAATATCTGCTTCTTTGACTGCCGCCCGAGTTTACTGGAATCCATAACCGCGATGACCTTTCCTGCACGGTTTGCCAGCGTCTGCATCACGCCGATTTCAGCAAAGCGGAAATCCGAGTAGCCAATCACATCATCCACTGCGTTAATGGATAGAAATGCACAGTCCGGAGTGTATCGCGAAAACTCTTCCTCACAGGTATGTCCAAAAGTGGAGAGTTCCATGGCATCCACGTCCCCGCCAACCAAAATCGTATGGATAGATGAATTCTGCATTAGCACTGTGGCGGCAGCCAGATTATTGGTCACAACAGTCAAATTGGAAAATCGCTTGACGATCTCCTGAGCAAAGACAGTATTAGTGGTACCTGAATTAAGGGCAATCACCATTTCAGGTTGAACATATTGCAGCGCCTTTATCGCGGCCTGCCGCTTCAATGCGATATTGATGACTTTACGGCCGCTGAAATGGGAGATGGAGGCAATCGTCTCCGGTAGGCAGGCACCGCCGCGGACATACTTGACCAAACCGGACTGCTCCATATTTTTCAGGTCCCGCCGCACCGTATCAAGCGAAACTTGCATCAGTTCCGCAAGTTCACTTACCTTAACATTGGCCCCTAATTGGAGTTGCTGTAAGATAAACTCCACTCTCTCTGTATATAACATTATGGCCTCCAGCGTCTTAGATTCAGTTTCTATTATATCAAAACTCTGTCTTGAAGCAAGAATTTTCTCTTATCGTCTTTTGATTCTTTGATTCAAAAATGATATTGTCCCAGTGTATCGAAAATGAAATTGTCCCAAGTACACTAAGCACGTAAACTATCCTTAGGTGGTAGTTTATGAGAAAGGTCAATTTAACTATGAATTAGAACGAAAAATATGAGATTGTCAAAATTCTGGTTGAAACAAATGGAAATAAGAAAAGAGCTACTGTAAAACTTAGCAGCTCAAATAGAACCATTAACTGCATGATATTATGAAAACGAAGAAAGGCATAGCCTAAGCTACGCCCTTTCTCTAAACATTCTTATACTGTTTTTTTATGCTATGAATATGTCAACTTTGCTCCATCAAGAAACAATCCTATAGTAAATCTTTGAAGTCACCAGATATACTAGTAAGTACAGCACCACGAAGCCTCCTGTAACGATTCCAAGGTTTTCTGCGAAGAACCAAACCTCCTTAACCATGAACAACCTCATGAGCTGGAACACTATTTTGCTGGCAACAATGCAGTGCATCACCGCTACTGCAAGGGGTAGGAAGAAGATCCACAAAATCTGCCTTCTTGTGGTCTTTCTGACAATTTTGTCCGGCAGGCCAACCTTCGCCATTATCTCGTAGTTCTTTCTATCCTCTAGCCCCTCTGAAATCTGTTTGTAGTACATTATCAGAATTGCACCTATTAGGAATATGGATCCTATGAGAATTCCGATGAAGAAGAATCCTCCGTTGAATTCCATTATTATCTTCCTTGTAGACTCTCTGGATTCATGAAAAACATAGTCATCCCAACCGGCATTTTGAATTCTTTTGTCATAATCAGCTTGTTTATTTGCCACGTGCCATACGCCATTAAGAGTGTAGTTCATCTGAGAAACCTTTTCACCGTTTATTTCAATATCTGAAACGGCATAGTATTCCACATCCTTGAGAAAATCGTCAAAATTTGGAACTACTATTGTTGCACTTTCAACGGCCACGTTCCCCCCTATATTGCCTTCAAATTTATGGGCAACTTTTCGCTTAGAACCTGCCAGTTCAAAGGAATCAATCTTTCCTATATCGGAATATCCCCTATCTATTATAACCTCGTCAGATTTTAGCTTATAATCCTTTCCCACAATCTTATTGTAGTCCTCTAGAGGGATAAACACAACGTACATCACATTCAAGTCCTTGTATTCTTTCGCCTTTGGAGATCCCGGTGGATATACCGGTTTCATCACACCTTTGTCAAGGTCTATCGTGGACATTGAGCTTCTGAAAAACCTTAAGTTCTCAATAGTTTCGTCTCCCTTTACGTTATCGTAAATCTTATTTTCTATATTTTCTTTCAAAGGAGTGCTATCTTTGTAAAGCTCTTCATCTACTGAAATACCCCTGCTAATCTGTTGGTCGTCAGGAAGAGAGGCTTCTACGATTTTGTCCACCTGGAAATATGCCATGCTTGTCATAGCGACCGTAAGAATTATGGAAGTGCTTAAAAGTGCGATGCTTCCAAGGCTCAATCCGTTGCTGTTTATCCTGTACAGCATCCCTGAAATTGACAGAAAGTTTTCCGGCTTGTAGTAATATCTTCTTCTGCGCCTTAGAGCCTTTAAAACGAAGGTTCCAAGACTTATGAATAGCAGGTAGGTTCCAATGATTACAGCAATAACCGCTCCGAAGAATACTGTCAGTGCAGCAATAGTTCCCTCTGTTGTCAGTGCAACAAAATAGCCGCCTCCTGTGAAGATTAGCCCAAGTACGAGGAGAATCCAACGGTTCTTCGGTTCTCCCTCACGCTTTTTGCTGCTGGACATGAGCTCAATAGGGGATGATTTGTATATTTTGCCCACACCCCTCAAGGCGATGTATAGATAGGCAACAAACAACATCCCGGCTGTCAATAAAATAGGTAAAGTTGTAACAGGATATTTCATGAGAGGCACACCGCCGGCTCCCGTAATCTTGTTAAAAAGAAGGAAGGTCACCTTGCCGAATACCCTGCCACCCAGTAGAGAAATTAGCGCTATAACAGCGAAGCAGATATTTTGTTCCATGAGCATTATGCCGTTAATATGCCTTTTCTCAAGGCCCAAGATCCCATATAGCGCCAGCTCCTTTCCACGCTGTTTGCTTATGAGTTTGTTGGCGTACGTCATGAATACCACAGAGAAAATCCCAACGATAACAACTGCAAATCCCATTACCATTACGAGCTCTTCGTGTCTTGACCTTACAAAGTCATTATCCAGTAAAGAGGCTCCTACGAAGAAGAGCATTCCCATAAGACTTGACGAGATTATAAATGGAATGTTGAACTGTTTGTATGCAATCAGATTTCTCCATGCCATTTTAAGCGTAAGACTACTCTTCATCTCGATCACCCCTCAGCATCATCTGACTGTCAGTTATAGTTTCCATAAATTCTCTATGGGTTCTGTCACCCCTGTAGACTTCGTGATATACACCACCATCTTTGATGAACAAAACCCTGCTGGCATAAGCTGCGGCCTTTACAGAGTGGGTTACCATGAGTACAGTCTGGCCCGCCTGATGAACCTCCGAAAAAATATTCATAATATTATCAGAAGATGCGGAATCTAGGGCTCCTGTCGGCTCGTCCGCAAGTAGGAGCTTGGGCCTCGTTATAAGGGCTCTGGCTATTGCTACCCTCTGCTTCTGGCCACCTGAGATTTCGTATGGATATTTATCCAAAAGTTCTTCTATTCCCAGAGCCGGAGCGATTTTCTGAATTCGCCTTGCCATTTCCTGGTGTTTGTATGAGGAAAGCACAAGTGGAAGGTAGATATTGTCTCTGTTGCTGAATGTGTCCAGAAGATTGAAGTCCTGAAAAACGAATCCCAGCTCGTTTCTTCTGAAGGCTGCAATTTGATTTCCTCCAAGGTTTCCGGTGTTTTTGCCTGCGATAAAAACTGAACCCTCTGTGGGTTTATCAAGGGTTGACACCATGTTTAGAAGTGTGGTCTTTCCGGATCCTGACTCTCCCATGATGGCGATGAATTCTCCCTCTTCAACGGAGAAGTTAACATTTTTCAACGCAATGGTCTGGCTGCCGGTTCCTGCGGCATATATTTTGGTTAGGTTTTGTACTTGTAAAATTTGCATAGTTTTCTCCCCTTTCTCACAAATCTGTACTATCATGCCTTAATTATAGCCACATTAAGAAAGCCTTGCATTTATTTTACCTTACAAGATAAAGGGGTAATCTTACAAATTTGAAAGGTCTGTGCTCCTTGGGAACCTGATTCTAAATTCAGTGCCCTTCCCAAGCTTAGATTCCACATAGATAGGATGGTTAAGTCTTTCCAGAATTCTCTTGGTGAGATAGAGACCGATTCCTGTGGACTTGCCGTTGTTTTGACCGTTAAACCCGGAGTAACCCTTATCGAAAATCTTCGGTATATCCTCCGCCGGAATCCCCATACCCGTGTCACCTATCACCAGAGCGTTATCGGAAGAGCTAAAACGAATGTACACCCTCTCGCCGGCTGCGTATTTTGTTGCATTAGACAAAATCTGTTCAAGGGCTAGGGCTAACCATTTGCCGTCGGATACTACAACCTCAGGCTGGAGCCGATAATCCAGCTCAATGTCGTTTGAAATGAATAACACTGCATATTTTTTTAATATCTTTTTGAGCACCTTGTCTAGATCCACTTTTTCCACATAAATCTCTGCGTCTCCGCTGGCGAGTTTCAGATAACTTATGGCCATGTCTGTATATTTTTCAATTGATACGATCTGGCTCCTGAGCTCTGAATCATGCTCCCGCTGCCTGGCCCCCGTTATGAGTTTCGCCGCCGCTATGGGGGTTTTGATTTGGTGCACCCACAGAAGGAAGTATTCCAGCAAATCCTGCCTTACCTTTTCAGTTTCGTTAACCTTGGCCTGATACTTTACCTCAAGCGCCTCGTAGTCAGCCTGGAGATTGGCTCTGTTTCTCTCCCCAAGCAATACCACAAAACAGTAGAGTATAAGAAGCGCCAAAAATATTTCGCCACTCAAGATGATGAAGTCTTCGGTTTCAGGTAAAAGGTTTCTCAAGGCAATCTGTATTAGTATTAGGCTCCCTCCCGCTAAGGCCACCGGAAGAATGTGGGCAATAAAGTCTGCGAGGATTTTGGCTTTTGAAATATTATTTCTGTTTCCAGGTGAATTCCTGCTTCCGAGAAACTTTTCAGTCTTTTTTGAGGCCATATCCAACGCCTTTCTTGGTTATTATAAAATCGTCAAGGCCTATGTCTCTCAGTTTCTTCCTAAGCCTTGTCATGTTCACCGCAAGGGTGTTGTCATCGATGAAATCTTCCCCCTGCCAGCATCTTTCTATGATGGACTGTCTGGTTACAATTCCACCTTGGGCGGAAAAAAGTTCTGAAAGGATCATCATTTCAGTCCTCGTAAGCTCAATCTCCTCATCCCCATATGTGAGTATACCCTTTCCGGAATTGAAATCTGCTCCCTCATAGGTCATGCTCCCGTCAGTCATGGTCATTCCATAGGTTCTCCTGAGGATTGCATCTATCTTCGCTCTTGTAACGTATAGGTCAAAAGGCTTCGTGATGTAATCATCTCCACCGATCTGCATTCCCGTCACCATATCCATAGGTTGATTCTTTGAGGAAATGAATATTATAGGTACTTTGGAAATCTTTCTTATCTCTTGGCACCAGTAAAACCCATTCCTTCCCGGCAAAACAACATCTAATAAAACAAGGTCAGGACTTGTTTCATTGAAAAGCTTAAGAGGATCTGTGAAATCTTCCACTAAGACCACCTTATAGCCCCAATTCTCAAGTTCCTGACCTAGGTACTCTCTGATTGTTCTATCGTCTTCAATCATCAATATTTTCATCTATTCTCGTCCTCGTTATCAAAAACGCCGTAAATCGCCCTTATAGCATCTCCCATTCTATGGTTTTCAACACCGATTATTATATTCATCTCTGAGGATCCCTGATCAATCATCCTCACGTTTACATCAGCCTCTGCAAGGGCTGTAAATATCTTCGCTGAAACTCCGATGCTTGACGTCATCCCTTGACCCACCGTAGCGATGAGGGCTATATCCTGAAATACTTCAATATTGTCAGGTTCCAGCTGTAAAGTTACCTGCTCCTTTACTTCCTCAAGTTTATCTCCCAGAGAATCGTTTGAAAGAACAACGGATATTGTGTCTATTCCACTTGGTAGATGCTCAAAGTTCACATCCATATCCTCAAGTATTGTCAGAAGTCTCCTGACAAAACCTCTCCCTGTGCTCATCATGTTCTTGTATATTGCGATTACTGTGAAATCCTTGGAGCCGGCAATTCCCGTCACTATTCTCTTAGAATTAGGATCGTGATGGGCTGTAATGAACGTTCCCTTGTCCTTTGGTGCATTGGTATTTCTGATATTTATTGGAATGTTGGCCATACGAGCAGGGTATATGGCATCTTCGTGGAGAACGGATGCTCCCATATATGACAGTTCCCTGAGTTCCTTGTATGAAATGGAGTCGATGGGCTTAGGATTCTCAACAATCCTGGGATCCGCCATGAGGAATCCCGATACATCAGTCCAGTTCTCATATACAGATGCTTCAACAGCCTTCGCCACAAGTGCTCCTGTAATATCGGATCCGCCACGGGAAAAAGTTCTGATTCTCGTGCTTCCTTTTTCGGAACCATAAAACCCGGGTATCACAGCGGTCTTATGCTTGGAAAGCTCCTCAGACAAAGCTACATCCGTGGCTTCGTGAAGAAGGTTGCCCTTTTCGTCAAACAAAATAAGTCTGGCGGCATCTACAAAGTCGTAACCCAAGTAAGCTGCAATCATCACTGCATTCAGATATTCCCCTCTGCTTACTATGTATTCTGTGGATGAGCCTTTGCTTATCTTTTCCCTTATTATATCAAAATGCTCGTCAAGAACCCCGTCAACTCCCAGCTTGTGTTCAACGGCAACAAACCTGTCCACCACAACTTCGAAGAGCTGTTCCCAGGGCAAATTGTGATCCCTATGGGTCTTGCACAGGTACAGAAGGTCTGTTATTTTGTTGTCTCCGTCGTATCTCTTTCCCGGTGCGGATACGATGATGTAATTCCTGCCCTCGTCCTGAAGGATGATGTCTCTGGTTTTAACTATTTGTATGCTGTCGGCAACCGACGAGCCTCCGAACTTTGCAACTTTAATATCCATAAAAATAACTTACCCCAAATCTTATTCCAATTATTCAAACTCTTTAAATTTATTCAAACTCTTTAAATTCGATTTTTTCGGATCTCTCCTTAACTTCGTCCAAAAGCTGATGCAGTCTCTCGTATGCGCTGTGCAAGTCGTCAAGGTCATCACCGTCAACGTTGTGGTTCATGAACAGATCCTCTGCAGCCCACTGGAACCTCAAATGGCTTTTCACCAGCTGCAAATATGTATCGTAATTGCGGCTGTTATAGGCATTCCTGAAGCTGGCCACGTCGTTTTTCACCATTTCTATGAGCGCCTGCTCGTCATACATTCTACCCATGAGCATTGGATATGGGCTGGTTCGCTCCAGATATATTTCTCCGTTTTCTTTAATCTCATAAACATATGCAACCTTAACATCAGGTGCAATCTGAAAGCTTACAAGGTTTATATGAGCCAGATGTGTCTTAATCGAATCTGCACCTGCCTGCCTCAGGACAATATTTATCATGTCATCGTGGAATGTGTCATTAAACATCTCTCAAACCTCTCTTTTCTTAGAACCTCTCATTTTAGAATCTCTTGTCTCCGAATTTCTCTTTTTGGAATTTCCCTTTAATACCTAATCAGCATATACGCAGAAGCCACTAACATAGACAACACCATAACCGGCATTCCGACTTTTAGGAAGCTTCCGAAAGTGATTGGATACCCATGTTTGTTGCTGATCCCTGCGAGGACGACATTTGCAGATGCTCCAACCAACGTTCCGTTTCCGCCAAGGCAGGCTCCAAGGGATACCGCCCACCAAAGTGGAAGTGTGTCCACTCCGTCATTTCCCATTGCAATGATCAATGGAATCAGTGTTGCCACAAATGGAATATTGTCAAGGAATGAGGACAAAATAGCCGAACCCCACATGAGCACCATCATGGTCAGAATCACGTTTCCGTGGGTGAAGTCGATGAGCACCTGGGCCAGAGCCTTGATTACTCCCGTTTCGACCATTCCTCCTACCACCATAAAGAGACCGACAAAGAACAAAATAGTCCCCCATTCTGCATCTACGATTATGTGTTCAACATTGACCTTCCCCACAATCATCATCAGGGTTGCCGCAGTTAGAGCAACTGTTGAGGATTCGATCCCCAAAGCTCCATGGAACATGAAACCTGCAATTACCATTACTATCATTATAAGGCTTTTTCTAAGTAAAGTTAAGTCTTCAATTGCTTTTTCTTCGTCCATGTGCATAACTTCCTTGATCGCCAGTTCTCCTGCGCTTAGTTTCTTTCCATAGACAAATCTGAAGAGAACAACAATAACCCCCATGATTACCACGGAAACTACTCCTGTATTTGAGAGAAAATCAAGGAAGCTCAAGTTTGCTGCACTTCCTATCATGATGTTTGGAGGGTCACCGATTAGAGTAGCTGTACCGCCGATGTTAGAACTCATGATTTGAGTCAAAAGGAACGGTACCGGATCAAGTTGCAATACCTTGCATATTGCAATTGTCATTGGACCAACCAACAAAACAGTTGTTACGTTGTCAAGAAATGCCGATAGAACAGCGGTCAAAATCATGAAGCTAACCATAATTTTCCACGGATCTCCCTTCGCAATCTTGGCTGCTTTAATGGCCATATATTCAAACAATCCGGATCTCTTAACGCCGGACACAAAAATCATCATTCCAACTAAAACTCCAATAGTGTTGAAGTCTATGTACCCCACCGCAGCCTTTACATCCAAAACGTGTAGGAAAAAAAGTGCCATGGCACCTGCAAGTGCCGCAGCTGTTCTGTGAATTTTTTCTGACATGATGGCAACCATCACCACCAAAAAAACACCAATAGTGACAATCTGATTAACTTCCAAGCTATACACCTCCAAAATTTTTTTCTACCCAAAATATTGAGCGGACCTCTAAAGGCCCGCTTTTTCTCTAATAATATCTACTTTGTCCGTCTGCTCCCAAGTGAGATCGATATCAGTTCTTCCGAAGTGGCCGCTTCCTGCAACCTGCCTGTAAATTGGTCTTCTCAAATCCAAGTCCTTGATAATTGATGCCGGCCTCAAATCGAAAACCTCATCGATAATATCAACAATCTTGTCCTCAGAAATCTTCGCTGTCCCAAAGCAGTCAACAGATATGCTCACCGGTCTTGCAACACCGATGGCATAAGCAAACTGTACTTCGCACTTATCAGCAAGTCCCGCCTTTACTATATTCTTTGCAACATATCTTGCCGCATAGCTTGCTGAACGGTCAACCTTTGTAGGATCCTTCCCGGAAAATGCACCCCCTCCATGTCTTGCACATCCTCCGTATGTATCGACGATTATCTTTCTACCTGTTAGGCCGGAATCTCCGTGAGGCCCACCTATCACAAAGCGCCCAGTTGGATTTACGTAGTACTTGGTTTTTTCGTCAAGCAAATCCCCTGGAATGATTGGATTAATAACATGTTCAACAAGATCTTTGCGAATCTGTTCCTGTGTTACATCGGGGTCATGCTGTGCACTTATTACTATAGTATCGATTCTTACAACTTTATCATCATCGTATTCTACAGTAACCTGGGTTTTTCCATCCGGTCTTAGGTATGTAAGGGTTCCATCTTTTCTTACCTTGGTAAGCTGCCTAGCAAGCTTGTTAGCTAGTGCAATAGGCATAGGCATAAGCTCTTCCGTTTCATTACATGCATATCCGAACATCATACCCTGATCTCCCGCACCTGTGTCTAAGCTGTCGTGACCGGTCTTACCTGCATCCTCGCTTTCAAGATCCCCCTCTTTGTACTCAAGAGCCTTGTCAACTCCAAGCGCAATATCGGTTGACTGTTCATCGATAGAAGTCAGTACTGCACAGGTGTTCCCATCAAAACCATAGTCGGAGTTGTCATATCCTATGTCGCAGATAACTTCCCTTACAATCTTCGAAATATCGATGTAGCAGTCTGTACTGATTTCTCCCATAAGCATAGCATATCCTGTGTTAACTGTCGTCTCACAGGCAACTCTTCCAGTAGGATCCTCAGCTAAAATCGCATCCACAACAGCGTCTGAAATCTGGTCGCAAACTTTATCTGGATGTCCTTCTGTAACTGACTCAGATGTAAATAAGCGTTTCATTGCGTCTCCTTTCTCGCAAAATAGCCGGTGCGCTGAAATGTAATCTACCCTATTAAATCACTTTAAAACGCAATTACGGCTACAAAATAAAAAAATCTCTCCTTGCAAAGCTAAGAGAGGCTGATTTTCATATCAATCCTCATCTGTCAAAGCAATGCTCTGTAGGAATTAGCACCTTTAGGGCTTGCCTGCAAATTGCAAAAAACAAACCACTAGGTTGCCGGGCATCATAGGGCCTAGTCCCTCCGCCACTCTTGATAAGGTATGTATCCATTATACACCGCCCCTTGTAAAAGTCAACAAAATATGTAATAATTAGCAAACAGAAAAGTCTAAATTTTGTAATGGAAACTGAAACGATGAATGAGAAGATAACTGAGAAAATTAAGCATTCCAAGAGCTTCAAGGAAACCCCTATAACCGGCAGCGGCATCAAGTTCCTGGCCGGCGGCAACAGGGAATCCGAAAAGACAAGCTCAAAGGTCTTTAAATCAGCCTATGTTACAGACACACGTCTCATGGGTGTGTTGTCAATAGGAATCACTTGGGATCTGCCTGACAACAAATTCAAGAAATCTATGCACCAATTCTTTTATATTGATGTGGAAGAATACGGCCTTGAACGATACGAAATGATCCTGGGGGATGATCCGGATCTTTACGAGGATGTTCAGAGGACCTTCGTTGGAGGGCTTGGGGCGAGATTAGTTGAAATCTCCCTTAGA
Source organism: Anaerovoracaceae bacterium (assembly GCA_029983755.1). Lineage (GTDB taxonomy): Bacteria > Bacillota > Clostridia > Peptostreptococcales > Anaerovoracaceae > S5-A14a. The sequence goes on along the minus strand of JASBYX010000003.1, from coordinate 63,217 downwards.
GAAGCCATGTGGCTCATGCAAAAGTATGCGAATCGTGCGCTTACCAACAACTACCTGCTTCCGGAACCTTTAAATGAGTACGAAAACCTTCTGAGACCACCTATCATTTTTTTAGACCCTGAGATGTATATCCTCGACAGCAAGCAATGCACCCCCGTTTCTACACCATTTGAAACGATCAACTACTACTTGATGAGGACCTTCGCCAAGGATCTTGAGGCTGCGGCTGTTTTGGCCACCAGTCCCGAGGTGACAGATCCGTTTCCGAAACTGCCGCGAAGTGTTTTGTATAAGAACAAAATAACTGCCTTAGATGAGGCGGGTCTGTTCTCTTGTGAGTGTCTGGTAGAGGCAGGTGATAAATACTATATGGCGGTGTGCAAGGTGCAGATGGAGCATCTTCGTGTGGTGGATGTATCGAGGATTTCGGCTTTTCCCATATCCACAGTTGAAGCGGCCTGTTTGCTCAGGAGAACCGAACATATTTCAGTGATGAAGGTGGATGAGGAATTTGAACATTTCAATCAGAATTCCACTTTTATGCTCAACTGGAGCACCATGCGAAGGGAGGGTGCCGGTAAGCTATTCGTCCTTTACAAGCCGGACAACAGCCATGTTAATTCCCCGGATTACTCCATCCTTAATGACTTTTACGGCATATATTATTACAACGGGAAGGACGAGCTGGTTCTCATGGGCAGCTGCGATGAGTACCTAGGACTTTTGGAGCATGATATTTTTAACTCCGCCTACGGGAAACATGCCATCCTTGTTCATAAGGAAATTTATATGAATCCTTTGATTTACGATTTTGTTTTAAGCGATGAAGATCATTTCCTTGAATATGCCAAGCGAGTAAATAAGGATGGGAAAAATCAGTGACCGAGTACCCTTTCGTAATAATTATGTAAACTTTCTGTAGGCATATTGTTAAATTTTGCTAGTACCAAAAGCCTTTGAAAATACTTGCTTCATAGCTAACTGTGATATTTATCACAAAAGTTATCAACAGACGCCTGTGGATAACTTCCTTAGAGATAACTATTGAAATTTCAGTAGTTTTCCCGGATAGACCGAAGATTGCCCACGAGGTTATCCACATATTTTCCACATAATTATTTCTGCACTTTATTTTCGATAATTAATAAGTTTAGGAGATAAAATGAATACTAGAAGAGTCTACAAAGAGAATGTATATTTAAAAGAATTGAATGCGGCGGTTACCGGGGTCAGGACAGACCATGGCAGAACACTCATCACATTTGACCAAACGATTTTCTTCCCTACCGGTGGTGGGCAGAGCCACGACATCGGAAAAATCATATGGAATTCAAAAGAGCTTAATGTCACAGACGTATATGAATATGACGGTGAGATATACCACCAAGTGGAAACAAATCTCCCTGGCAATCCTCACTCCCATGTCGAAGGTAACTCAAACGCTGAACAAAAAGAAGCATTCGGCCTTTCCAAGGGGGATGAGGTGAGAATGCTGATAGACTGGAATCATCGATTCGACAATATGCAACGCCACTGTGGAGAACATATTCTAAGTGGAGCATTTTACAAACTCTACAGGGGAATAAACCGCGGATTCCACATGGGCAAAGACTATATGACCATTGATATAAGCCTTGAAGATAGCCAATTTGACAAGATCACCTGGGAATTGGCAAAGGCCGCCGAGCTTGAAACTAACAGGGTTATATGGGAAAATCTCCCGGTAATAACCACTCACTATGACACCAAGGAAGAGGCGTCCAAAGAACCCCTAAGGAAGGAACTAAAAATCCCTGAGGACATAACCATTGTTCGCATAGGAAGTTTCGATAACCCCTCCGATGCAGTTGCCTGTTGCGGCACTCACCCTAGCCACTCTGGCCAGGTCGGTATGCTGAAAATCTACAAAATTGAACCGAATAAGGGTATGACCCGAATTTATTTTGATGCAGGGGAGCGAGCATTTACAAACTACCAAAGGGAGTTCGATATCCTGACGGAAATAAGCAACAAACTTTCCGCTGGAAAAGATGACTTGCTCGACAAATTTCAGTCCATGGAGGTCCATACCCAAGGAATCAAAGATAAACTCCATAGCCTTGAGAGAATTCTCGTGGATTCACGGGCTGAGGCAATAAATTCTAGCCTTATTGGTGTTGAACCGGGAGCCTTCGTCAAAGTCTATGATGACATCGCAAAGGATATCGTTCAGGCAATCGGTAGGCATTTCACGAAGAGTCACCCTCTCTCTGATGATATTTTGCTTGTTCTATCCTCATGGACTGAGACTTTTGCTATATTATACGCATCATCAGCCTCCAAATTCCACTGTGGGGACATAGTAAAGGACTTGGGCCGATCCCGTGGAGGCAAAGGCGGCGGCAACAAAACATCTGCTCAAGTTACTTTCTCATCTTCGGAAGAGCTTAACGACTTTTTGAGACAGGTGAAATCATTATGAAAAAGAGCTTTACTATCGACTTGGCTTTTTCTTTCAATTAATTATAATTAAGTTGGAAAATCTGAATTTCTAATTTGGGAGGTTTTGTCATGCTAGTTGAATTAAAGGCTAAGTCACAGGTAACAATACCAAAAGATATAGTTAACTCCATGGAATTAAATCAAGGTGACCAATTTGAAGTGACAGAAGAAAATGGAAAGATAATTCTTGTACCTGTTGCAATATGCTCAGAGCAAGTAATTAAAAGTTTAAAGGCTGAAATTAACGAAATAAAGGAATCTATTAAAAATGGAAACCAGCCTGTTTTTGATTCCGTTGATTCCTTGTTTGAGGAGTTAGATAAACAGTGACATATAAAATTACATATTCGAAATCCTTTAAAAACATTACAAGAAGCTATCTGATATTGAGAGAAAACAGGCTAAAAGAGTTGATATTTCTTCTAGACATTGGACATCATGATATTCTAGACAAATTTTAGAATCCTTTGGGCAATAATTACTCTATATTTATCCGTATCATAAAAATCCCCTGTTTCAAAAAAATTATTCTTATGCCAGAAGCATTCTGCCTGAGGATTATCTTCAACCCATCCAAGTCGAATTTTTGAGATTCCTATCTTAGGAAGATAAGCACACAAACCCTCTATTTTCCTATCTTTTTATATTTTTTCTTAAGCCGTAAAGATTGTAATTTAAAATCTATTTCAATTATCTTAATATATACTGGCTCAAAAAAACCCTCTATGGCGTACTCCACCACAGAAGGCTTAATTTTCATTTAATTAAATTTTGCCGTACTCTCAATCTGTAATCCAAATACAGCCATTATACTAAAATGAATTTAGCACTATATATTAATCTTCCTGATAAGGCTTCAGATCAGGGCTCCAGATGAGTTCACATCCTGTAGCTTCCTGAACTTCTTCCTTAGTGAAGTCAGGGTGAAGCTCGATAACTTCAATACCCTTATCAGTAACCTTCATAACTGCCATCTCTGTGATTATCATGTCTACACATTTCTCAGCAGTCAAAGGGAGTGTACACTCCTTCAAAATCTTGTGATTTCCCTTCTGAGTGTGAGTCATAGCGATAATTACTTCCCTTGCTCCTACCACAAGATCCATAGCTCCGCCCATTCCGGCAACCTTCTTGCCAGGAATAATCCAGTTTGCAAGGTCTCCGTTCTCAGCAACCTGCATAGCACCAAGTACTGTTACGTCAACGTGACCACCTCTTACGATACCAAAGCTTGTAGCAGTATCGAAGTAGTTAACTCTTGGAAGTACTGTAACGTACTGTCCACCGGAGTTTATAATATCTACATCCTCTTCACCCGGCTCAGGAACTGAATCAAGTCCTGCAAATCCGTTTTCAGAGTGAAGTGTAATGATAATATCTTCAGGAACAAATGATCCAACCATTGTTGGAAGACCGATTCCCAGGTTAACCAATTCGCCATCTCTCAGCTCCTTAGCTGTTCTTCTGGCAATTCTTTCCTTTATATCTGCCATTTCTTTTCTCCTTCCACAATTCCATCAACCAGAACACCTGCAACTGTAAACTTATCAGGATCGCCTGATCCGATTTCTACGAGTTCTTCAGTTGCAACGATTACCTTGTCAGCTGCTCCGGCCATTACATAGTTGAAGTTCTTAGTTGCCTTGGCACACATGAAGTTTCCGAATTTATCACAAACGGAAGCTCTTATGAAAGCATAATCCGCTTTTAGAGGTCTCTCTACCAGATACTTAACTCCGTCGATCTCCATAGTGATCTTGTCTCTTCCAAGCTCATCCTTCTCAAATTCCATAGGAGTTCCTACTCCGGTTGGAGTGATGACACCACCAAGACCATAGTTTGCAGCTCTGATCTTCTCAGCAAGTGTTCCCTGTGGAACTAGAGTATATTTAAGAGTTCCTTCTGCAAATTGCTCGTTCAGCTTTGGGTTAACTCCAAGGTGAGAAGCTATGATATGGTCAACCATATGGTTCTCAAGAAGCTTACCAACACCTCTAGCTGTCCTTGCACCGTACTGACCTATATCAAGGCCACCATCATTTGCAATTACAGTCAGGTGCTTAACACCCTTTCTTACTAGTGCATCCATCAGGATCTCAGGAGAACCGGTTGCCAGGAATCCGCCGACCATAATGGTCATGCCGTCCTGAACGCCTGCAACCGCTTCGTCCGCAGTCATAATTTTGTTAATCATTTTCGAAATCACCTTTCTATCATAATTTTAACGGTAAAATTAAGTAAATCTGTTTCTATTATATCAATTCTTTTGATAAAAATCTACCATTCTATGGTAAATTCTGTGTCACGAAGGTGTTTATTTTGTTGAAAATTCAGCAAAATATATAGGTTGTCGTGAAAAGAGTGGCATTTACCACATTATTCTCCTTCTCTTGTTTCTACGGCCTCCACCCATAATATTTCTATACCTGCGTTTCTTACGCTTAAAAGCTCTTATAATTATAGTGATGATGATAATCAAAACCAGGATTCCGAAGGCTCCAAGCTCCACCACCTTGAAGATGAACTTTTGATCTTTGAACTTCTCTATAAACCCTTTAGACTCTTTTTCCTCCGGAGCCTTTGTCATAGAATTTTTGTCAGGTATGGAAACTCTGAAAAGAGCATGTGTGTTGTACAAAAAAGAAGATTCCAGATTTTCTTTGCCCATGTGGTATAGGATCTCAGCATCTTTGTTTCTTTCCTTCACGGTATCCGCACCCAAGACAATTCCAATTACCCTCTTTTTCTCTCCTTTGAAATTTTCTGTCTGGCTTGTCATTATACATCTTCCTGCCGCATCGGTGTAACCGGTCTTCAGTCCATCCACACTTTTGAATTTTTTTAGAAGACTATTTGTGTTCTCATCCTCATAGCTAAATTGATCAAGAGAAATTTTCTTCACAGATGAAAGTTTTGTGATTTCGGGGTACTTTCTCAAAATATAGCTTCCAAGAACGAATAGATCCCTTGCACTCATCCTGTTTTGAGAATTGATATCTTCTTTTTTTGCCTCATCTGTGGCTACGGGATTTTGTAGTGCTTCGACACCTTCTGACACAGCCTCATCCTTTGGCAATCCGCTGGAATTTAAGAAAACTGCGCTTTCAAGTCCAAGTTCCTTAGCTCGTTTGTTCATCAAATCTGTAAATGCACTTTCACTTCCGGCAACATGACATGCAAGAGCCACAGCGGACTCGTTGCTTGACACCACAATCATCGCCTTCATAAGGTCTTTTAACGGTACCCTCTGCCCTTCTTTTAGCCATATTTTTCCATAAAGATATGTTACATCCTCAGCTTCCTTGGATATTTTGACCTTATCTCCAGCCTTGATATCACCTCTATCGATTGCTTCTTTGACGATAAGATAGGTCATAAGTTTCGTGAGGCTGGCCATTGGAACAGCATCGTCTATTGAATCAGCAAAATATATTTCTCCCGTGTCGGGGTTTCCGAGGAGCGCACTGTGTAAACCGGCAAAGGGATTCTTGAATACATCTCTTTTGTCAGCACCGATTTTTGACAAGCTATTGTCCTTTGCGTAGACCTCCTTTACAGGTGATCCCCCTGTAAAGTTATAAATCGATATCCCTGTGAGCATTACGGTAAAAATCAAAATTGAACTTAAGATTCTTAAAAGCGTCTTGAGATTATTTTTCATAGCTATCCCCTCATACTCTCTAACATTTCATTATGATATGCTCGATCTTTTTTCATCAATTGCCTATCCGTCATTTTCCTCCAAATGGCGATTTATCTGCCTCTTTATCTCTCTGAGGCGGTTTGCGAGAAGATTAATGTTTCCGATTCTTCTTACAACAAGGTATGCATTGTCCTCTCTATAGAGAAGTATACTGTCAAGGGTCTGCCTCAAATCCGACAACAGAAGCTCAACCTTCTCCTGGAATTCTTCCTTGGTCATAGTTCTTTGGAATGGTGAACTTTCCTCGATCTCGTACACATACTCCATTCCGAATATTTCTTTGACTTTTTCTGACAATGCAATCTTGATTTCGTTAAATTTTATTTCAAAATCGGACTCCATGCTTTCGGATTCCTTCTTGAGAACATCAATATACTCATCTATTGCAGCAAAGGCTCTATCTAGGGCTTTGTATTCCATGTTCATGGCTTTCCAGTAGAATCTGAGCTGATTGATTGAATCGTCTATAATGTCTCTCAGCTTTAAAATTGATGAACGCTTAAGAATCGCTTTGGCGTTCTTTTTGAGATCTTTGCTTACTGAGCTTGTAAGCTCCTTGATTCCTGCTCCGGTCTTCGCTGAAACGGGAAAGATCTTCACAGGTATTGTATCCATTCCCATAATCTGCTGGAGTACTCCCTGACAATATCCTATGTATTGTGCCAGTTCCACCTCAGACACCAGATCTGCCTTGTTAACAGCAAAATAAAACTTCGAAGCAAACTCTTTTGTTGCCTTTAGAAACTCGATTTCTATCTCATTTATGGGGCTGTCCACTGACAGAAGAAAAATCACGCCGTCACTTTCCTTCATGTACTGATATGCAACCTCTGTGTTATTTTTGTGGAAGGAGCCAACTCCCGGTGTATCCACGAACTCTATGCCATTTTTCAGGAATTTCGAAGGAGTTTTGATTGCTACAGAAGCCACGCCCAGCTTGTTGTTGCTGTTTTCCTGCTCACTTATATACTCAGATAGCTTTTCGAATTGGATTGGCTGAATGTCCCCATTGAAAAAATGAACTTCCGCTGACCTGGGGCCGTAATAAACCCTTGTAACTGCTGAAGTTATGGGAACAATGCCCACCGGGAGAATATCATCTCCCAGTATGGCATTTGCTAATGTACTTTTTCCTCTTTTAAATTGACCTATAATAGATAGGGTTAAAGTCTCTTTTTCCAGTTTCTCCTTAATGATTCTCAGATGCTGTGCCTGCCCTTTGCATGCTTCCTCCACAGATAGAAGTTCGTATGCGCGGGCAACCGCTCGCTCTTCACTAAATTCCATATTACCTCCTTTTTCATGTATTTTTTTAATCTACATCGGTTCTTGCCAGTATCGCTGCAGGTGTTTTGAGAAGCACCAGTACCACAGGCAAGAGCCCAAACAAAATATTTGCGGCATATATTATCCCAATGGCTATCAGCGCTACAGTTGGATTCATCAGGAATGTATACTGGAATGTGTTAATCTGGCTGAGTTTGTAGACAATGTAGCCCATTAGGACAAATCCCGGTATACCTGCCATTGTGGTAATAGCAATGACCTCTCCTAGGAACATCTTGTAAATGTCCGTTTTCTTAACACCGATTGCTCTGAATACGCCGACTTCTTTGATTCTAGATAAAAATGATGCTCTCATCATCAGATAAATCTCGATGAGAGATATTGCCAAGATCACGAATCCCATGATAAGGACGGTTTTCATCGTCTTTCTTATATCGTCAGTATATTTATCCTTTGCATTTTCATATGCATCATAAGATTCGAATCCCTCATCATGGAGTTGCTTCATGACGATGCCCTTATCAGATAGTTTTGGCACAAAAACAGCCGCTCCTGTTTCGTCATTTCTGACCTGCATTTTCAGGGTGCTTGGTGTTACAACGGCAAGGCCACGATTGTATTCATCTGTATAATAGCCAACCACCTTAAGCTTCTGCTGGTTGACCTTAGGTGTCACTAGAGCACCGATTCCATAGTCAAATCGCTTGTCATAAGAAATCGCAACTTCGTAATCCGCCTCCGGCCATCTTCCACTCTTAAGAGCAAGGCTATCAGGTGCCGAATTATCTGCGAGCTCTTTGGTGATAACTGTATCTTCATTATTTGTGCTCGGTGCACCTCCCATGTCAGTTCTTTTCGTGGAATTCTTAAGCGCAAACAAAATATTATCTGCTTGACCTAAATCCACATACATTGATGGGGACGATTTGTCAACTATTCCGGTAATTTTTAGGTTGACATATTCATCTAAATTAAATGTAAGCCCAATAAAATCTTCCGCTTTGAAAAGTCCTGCTTGGGTGGCATTACCCTCATCTTCAAAGAGCTTTTTAAAAGCGAGTTTATCCATGACAACCTCATTTGAAGCCTTAGGCATTGTTCCTGCAATGAGGTTCTTGGACTTAATGGAGTTAATATCTGTCATGGAAACCGATATCTTCTCGCCCGTATTTACACCTGTCTGCAGATAGTTCTTATATATAACAGGTAATACGATGACAGATTTTCCCGGTATTACATAGCCCTCTCTTTCGGCTGCTATTGATTCCAATTTCTTATATTCATCCGCTGACATTCCCTTATTCTTAACTATGAGATAGTGGTGGTTGGTATCCACAAACCTCTCATCCGGTGTGTTGAGAACCGCCGCTGTGTTTGATATGGAATACATTATGAACATGGAAGAAATGAAGAACCCCAGCAGAAGTATCTTTTTCATTATAGGGTAGTTGGCAACCTGAGAAAACCCCTTTACTATCATGGTCCACAGATTTATTATGGACGCATTTCTTGGAGGTTTTTTCGCTTCAAGCTTTGCCATATCGTAGCCTGCGTCCATGTAGTCGTCTTTGGAAATCTCCCTATACTTGTCTTCAACAAACTCAACGCTGGAGTGCTCATCGACTATTTCTGTTCTCAGGTTATCATCCTTTACCCTCACATAGACATTGCCGTTCTTAATTACAATGTCCATGTCTGCGATTTGCTCATCTTCTTGATATATGTTGACTTTCGAGCCGTATACGGAAACCTCTTGATGGTTTTTCACGTCACCTAGATATATTTTGTCGTCAATTCGGTAGTCAAGGTCGCTCTCATTGGTGTTTATCTCATCAGAAACAACGCTACCGTCCTGAAGCTTAATTATCCTGGAAGCGTAGAAGTTAGCCAGCTTTTCTTCGTGGGTTACCATCAGAACCAACTTAGTCCTTGATATAGTCTTGATAATATTCATGACTTCCAGAGTGTTCCTGCTATCGAGGTTTCCTGTAGGCTCATCAGCTATTACGATGGCAGGATTTTTGACTATCGCCCTGGCTATGCCAACTCTCTGGCGCTCACCTCCTGAGAGCATGTCAGCGTATCTATTTCTATACCTGTACATACCCACCATTTCAAGGGCATAGTGAACCTTTTCCTTTATTTCTTCCTTATCCTTAACACCCTGCATCCTAAGCACAAGTGCCACATTGTCAAAGACACTCATATTGTCTACAAGATTATAGTTTTGGAAGATATATCCTATGTTCAGATTCCTTATCTTATCTTTCTTCCATACGGTTCTTCCTGTCAGCTTCTGGCCATTTACAAATATTTTTCCTGTGCTGACATTATCCAGACCACCTATTGCATTTAGAAGCGTGGTTTTTCCACACCCTGATGGCCCAAGAATCGCAACAAGCCCCGGCCCATCTATCTCCAGGGAGGTGTTGTTTATTACATGGATTTCATTCTTCTTGAGTCTGTTAAAGTACTTGTTTACATTCTCTAATCTAATCATGTCTATACCTCCTCCCTGAATGTACTCATAGCTGATTTCTTGAATAATTTCTTAGAGAATTTTCTAGAAATTATATATGCAAGGATAACCATTATCACGTACAAAACAATATAGTCGCTGAGTTTCAGGAATTCAAATATCGGTTTTAGGAAGGAAATGTGTATCAGGTCCGTTGCCACAGCCCTTATAAATGCAATCAGTATAAAGTACGCAAGATTGATGATGAATATCAGCTCCACATCCAGTATCTGCTTGATGCTTTTCATATCAAGGCAAAGAAGTCTCAGCGTTGAGAAGTATGTGCTCCTTGACCTGAGTATGAGTCTTATCACAAAATAGCATATGAAGAATATTCCTATAACCACAACTAGATTCAAAGGTACTGTAATGATATTCATAATGTCCGTATCTATGAACTGCGCCTTTGCCTTTGCTAGGGAAACAACAGTGTAGCCGTTCTTTTTGAGCCAAGAAACCGCTTCATCCGCATTCTTTCTTTCATCTATATAAACAGTGGACTGGAAATTACCCTTCAGGAAAAGAGTATCGAAATCCTTAGGGTTCACATATATTCTACCGGATACATCTTCGAAAGGTTCCTCGGTATCCAACTTCTTCTTATAATTATTCTTTGTATATGTATCAATGCTTGTGAGAGTTACTGAGTCGGAGAAGTAAATGTTCTTAGTGCTGAAAACCAAGTTCTTCCATCTACTTGATCCACTCTCATAGAGAGAATCAACCTCCTCAGGAACAATTGCGTAACCCTCAGACACGCTGTCAGAGGAATACAGGGAGAATTGGCCGCCTCCCCCCGAAGCCGATGACATCAGTGGGTACTTCTTTCCATTTATGAGCACTTCGGTTCTTGAGATACTGTTAATCTGAGCAGTCCTGGCTCTACTAAGGACTGCATCGCTTAGAAAAATCTTGCCTGCTCCTGTCAAATCTGCAGTTCCTGCATCCTGCCCATTCTTCTGCTTATCGATATAGTATGCACCAGTAATTTTTATTTTGTACTTCACACCGGACTGGTCCGTAATATCCATTGTCTTACCCAGCTGATACTTGAGTTCATCTTCGCTGACCATCATGCTATACACACCTATTACCGCCTCGTCATCAGCCTTTGGCCTTTCGCCCATCAGCAGCTTCTTTGGCATCTCCTCCATTGGAGCAGGGTGAGCATCGATATAGATAGACTTAGGTCCTTCATTGCTCTCGAGATTCGAAGAGTTATCAGTAACAAAAGACAGGTCGAGAATGATATCGTCCTTGAATAGAGACCTAAAGTGAGGGGTTTTCTTCAGCTTCTCGTAGTCTTCCTCCTGCATCTCGGAATTATCTGAATGCTTAACGACTACACGCCTATCGTTGTTATTTTGGAAGAAACTGTTGTAGCCCCATCCTTCAAAGGCATCGTTGTTTGCCTTGATTCCCGCATACTGCATTATTACAGATCCGCTTAGGAACAGAAATACAAGGAGCAAAAGCAAGAACTTAGGTATTATGTTAAAGGTGTTACGAAATCCTAGCTGTAATTTGTTGCTCCAGCTCATTGGGGTAGTCTTGACCGCCTCTATCTCTTTAGCTTCCTTCCTTGGTACGAGAACTTCATCTTCGATTATCCTACCATCTGAGAGCTTGATTCTTCTTGTTGCACAATCTTCAAATTGATCGTAATTGTGAGTTACTACGATTACAAGGTGATCCTCTGCTACATTTTTCAAAAGCTCAACGATTCCAAGGGCAGATTTGCTATCTAAATTTCCTGTAGGCTCATCCGCAACGATTATCGGGGTTTCCTTTGCCAGTGCTCTGGCGATTGCAACCCTCTGTTTCTGGCCGCCGGAAAGCTTCGAAACCTTCGTATTTCTGAAGGATGACAGTCCAACCTTATCGATTATAGCATCGACCTTGTCTTTGACATCCTTCCTGCTCCGACCCTCCACCAGAAGAACAAGTTCCACATTCTGAAATACTGTATAGCTGGAAACCAAATTAAAGCTTTGAAAAATGTTTGCTATATAGCTTCGCCTGTAGTTTTCAAAATCGTTAACTGTATAGTGGCTCGTTTCCTTGCCATCAATATACATTTCTCCTTCTTCATAAGAATCAAGCCCCGATATAACATTTATCAAGGTGGATTTGCCTGATCCTGATTCCCCTGTTATTACAACAAACTCCCCGGGAAAAAGCTCCAAATTAACCCTGTTTAGTCCACTAGCTATTATCCCTTTGCTGTAATAGAACTTTGATAGGTTTTTTAGCTTTAACATCATACCTCCCCTTCTATCTTAGCAATACACTACTTTTCTGTACACTACCTGTACACTACCTTTCAATAAACTGCCTTTTGATTGGCTACTCAACACGCTGTCTTTAGCAGCCTTCAGAAACACAAACTATCTAATCTCATCCACACCCATGTATTTGCGTAAAGCTTCAGGAATTTCCACAGAACCATCTTCCCTCTGGAAATTCTCCAAAACAGCAGCTGTAGTTCTGCCCACAGCTAGACCGGAACCGTTTAGAGTATGAACAAACCTAGCCTTGCCGGTCTCCTTATCCCTATATCTGATGTTTGCACGTCTTGCCTGGAAGTCCTCAAAGTTTGAGCAAGAAGATATTTCAACATATCTTCCATAGCTTGGCATCCAAACCTCAATATCATAAGTCATTGCAGATGAGAAACCAAGATCCCCTGAGCAAAGTCTCACAACTCTGTATGGTATCCCCAAAATCTGCAAAACCGCTTCAGCATCTGCTGTAAGCTTTTCAAGCTCGTCATACGAACCTTCCGGCTCCACGAACTTCACAAGCTCAACCTTGTTAAACTGATGCTGACGAATCAGACCCCTTGTATCTCTACCTGCAGAGCCGGCTTCCGCCCTGAAGCATGGTGTATAAGCTGTATAATAAATCGGCAGCTCTTCCTGCTTCATAATTTCGTCCCCTCTGAGATTTGTAACAGGAACCTCTGCAGTAGGAATAAGGAAAAAATCCTTCTGCGGCACATAAAACATATCCTCTTCAAACTTAGGGAGCTGTCCTGTCCCTGTCATGGAATTTCTATTAACCATGAATGGCGGCAAAATCTCAACATAATCCTGCTCCCTTGTGTGGAGATCCAGCATGAAGTTAGTAATAGCCCTTTCCAGTCTTGCTCCCAGCCCCTTGTACACAGTAAACCTTGCACCGGCAATCTTAGCAGCACGCTCAAAGTCCAAAATATCAAGGTCTTCTCCGATATCCCAATGGGCCTTCGGCTCAAATCCGAAATCTCTAGGCTCGCCCACGACCCTCATTACCTCATTGTCGCTGTCGTCCACCCCATAAGGCACCTTCTCGTTAGGCGTGTTTGGTATGGACAGAAGAGTCTGTCTATATTTTGCTTCTATCTCATCAAGCTTTCCACCAAGCTCCTTAATATCCCTGGAGAGTTTCTTCATTTCCGACATGATCACACTTGTATCCTTGCCTTCTTTCTTAAGAACCGGAATCTGCCTGGAAACAGTATTTTGCCTATTCTTCATGGACTCAACTTCAGAAAGGATCTCCCTTCTCTTCTCGTCAAGTTCCTTAAGCTCTGAAAGGCCGAAATCCCCCTTCCCGCGGAACAAAACCCTCTCCATTACCTCTTCGTAATTTTTCCTTATTCGCTTAACATCTAACATATCTCTTCTCCTATTTTTTATGCTTACGGCTGTTATCTCTCTTCAACAAAATATTTTGTCGCGAAATTTCCTTATACTAGCACATCTCATCAGAGCACGTTGTGCACATAAAGACTGTAAATTTCGCTCAGGGCGTTCACCTTGCTCTGAACCTTGAGCTGAAGGTCTGACGCCAGCTGGTAATCCTCGCTATCAAGGGCATTCTTAACCTGAGTCAAAAGGCAGAAATCGTTGAGAGCATCCTTTGCAATCTCATGCCTTAACTTGTCGATTGACAACCACAGCTTGATGTCCATGTCGGTAAACTCTCTGTCATCGTGAATCTTCTTACAATCCCTGACGAAATTCATCGTTGCAGGAATTATCCTATCGTGAAGTTCTGTTTTCCAATGGGATAGTGTCTGCTCAACATATGAGTCGATCACAATCGGTGTCATCACTCCACCCCTGTAGAAAATATCCAATCTATCCTTATGATTTTCAAAGTTCATCAGATTTTCCCAAACCGTTGCAGGGGCCTTACCGAAGAGCTTTTGTCTCTCCTCCTCGGAATAATTTGTGAAGACGTTTTCTTCGCTTCTGTATTCCCTATCTTTTTCAAGATAAAAATCTTCTTCGCCATGTTTCTTGGAAATGGAAGCCTCAAGCTCCTTAGGAGTTTTCTTCTCGGTAAGGGCTGCACTGATTCCATCCAGCATGGAAAGATATGATGAGGCTAAAACCAAATAGGTGTTGCTCTTAGGATTAGGTGACCTTAGCTCAAATCTGGTTCCGGCCGGATTGTGGACATCCCTGATTAGACCTGCAAGAACCGTTCTGTTTCTCGATGGCTCCTTCACAGACCTTCCCAGAGAAGTTACAGTACAAACCGGAGCCTCATATCCCGGTTTCAGACGGTTGAAAGCATCGTTATTGGTACTTACGAATGGATTTATGAGTTCATAGTTTCTGAGAAGACCCATGAGCGCTCCAAATCCCACAGGGCTCAAAAACTCTTCATCCCACTTTTCCGGAGCAAAGAGGCTGACAACTCTACCGTTTTTCAGCTTTGCCCCAAGTCCAAGATGGGTATGTTCACCTGAACCTGCCACTCCCCTGACAGGCTTTGCCATAAATGTTACATCCAGCCCATGCATTGTGAAGATATCTCTGACTACATACTTGACATGGTTCTCATTATCCGCAGTCTGCATAGCATCAGAGTATTTCCAGTCGATTTCAAGCTGCTCCATGATGTGATTGTAGTGACCTTCGTTTCCAAGGTTAGCCTGAACGCCTCCAACTTCCTTATGTCCCATTTCCATTTCGAGGCCGTAGCAGTCGAGAATGGTCATAACTTCTTCCAGAGCTGTTCTAACCTGACCGTAAGTTCTCTTCCAGTACTGCTCCTTCAAAACCTGAGATGTGAAAAGTTGCTCTCGATCTCCTTTATCATCAGGTGTTTTGACCCAAAACTCAAGCTCTGTTGCACTTGTCAAAAGAAGTTCTTCGATGTCATCGACACCTGAAACCCCGTCCATGTATTGGAAAACATAAGGATTCTCCCTAAGCTCCTCCATGATCATCTTTTTAAAATACTTAAGAGCATCCCTCAAAACAACTCTCGAGCCGCACTCGAAATTCTCGTTGTGTACGAGGAAAGAAGGGATTCTCAATGTCCCCACGGGAAGTCCGGTATACTGATCTATGTGTCTAAAATTATGATCCACATACCAGTTCACATCCAGATCCGGTATTATGTCAATCTTCGCATTATTCAAGTCCGCAATTTTAGGAAGAGCAACGCTTGAGCCATCAGTCTGAACGCCATGGGCGAGGAACTTTTCAAGGTCATCCAGAAAAGCCCCTACAGGTATCTTCTCATCTGTATCATGTCCACCCATATCGATTCCAACCAAAGAAACAAATCTCACCTCGGGATGTTCCTCAAGTATTCTCCGTATATCGTGCTCTCCATGCAGCTTTGCCGGAATAGTAAACAGCATTCTATTTAAATCCAAATTCAATTTGTGTATTCTCTCCATATGCACCTCTTTTTTCTAATGGTTTTCTGATTTCTAAACCATATTGACTTTCTGTTATTTTGACACTGTAAACTTTTGACCTACAGTTTTCTTAAATTCAACAATTCAGCAAACTACTTGTCTTTCAGCTTCTTTAGAAGATCTGAAAGCTCCTTCATGTGATCTCCATATCCCTTCCAATCACCGTCTTTTAGAGATTTTTGACCATCTTCGAATGCCTTATTGGCCTTATCTATCAGAGTCGCCATGCTATCTTGACTGTCCTTGGAAGAATCCCCGGCGTTTTCCTCATCCTTAGAATTTCCATTGTCTTGCCCTCCGCCTTCAGTCGTGATTCCTTGGGTATAGGCTTCTCCCGCCTGGTCTCCGAAGAGAGACTGCAAAGCCTCTTTAAGTGTAGCCTCGTAAGCAATTTTGTCCCCATAGGCTATGATAACCCTCTTAACTTCAGGAATTGCAGAGTTGCTAGCCTCTAGATAAACAGGTTCAACGTACAGAAGGGATGACTCAATAGGTACAACGAAGAGGTTCCCTCTGCTGTATTTCGATCCTGCAGAATTCCACAGTGAGAAGTCCTGGGAAATTTCCGTGTTCTGGTCAATTTGCGCCTCAATCTGCATAGGGCCGTACACTGTTTTGCTCTTAGGGAACTGGTAAACCACAAGGTTTCCATAGTCTTTCCCGTCGTTTCTCGCCACCATCAAAGCCGTCATGTTGTTCTTGCCCTTAGGAGTGAACGGCAGTGTGCTGATAAACTCGGCGTCCTTCTCCCCTGGGAGTTTTGCAACAAAATAGTTTGGTTCCATGGTGATCTCTTCGGTTCCGTATATCTGCTTTGCCACGTCCCAAAGATCCTCTTTCTGATAGAAAACCTTCACATCGTTCATGTGGTATCTCGAGTATATCTCGCTTTGTATCTTGAACATTGCGTGTGGATATCTCATATGATCTCTCATGCCCGCAGGCATCTTCTCAATGTCCTTAAACAGAGATGGGAAAACTTTCTGGTAGGTTCTAGCCAGAGGATCATTCTTATCCACAACGTAGAAATTCGTATCTCCGTTATACGCATCCACCACAACCTTTATGGAATTTCGGATGTAGTTTCCGGAGGCCTTAGCCTTCTCGCTGACAAAAGGTTCAGAATAAGGGTATTGGCTACTGGTTGTATAGGCATCCATCATCCAGTAAAGTTCCCCGTTTAAGTTTACAGCATAAGGATCCTCCTCATAGGTGAGATATGGCATTATCTTTCTTATTCTGTCCACTACGTTCCTGTTAATGACGATTCGTGAATCTCCCTTTATATTTGATGAAACCAGAAGTTTCAGACTTCCTTCTTTGATGGAGAACAATAGCCTATTGAAAGGATTAAGCTTGATTCCTGCAGTACCCTTATACCTTGTGTACTTGTTGTCGTTTCCGTCAGGATAGTCGAACTCATCTTCCTTTGTATCCACGAGGATATAGTCATTGGAAAGCTCCCCGAAGTAAACCTCAGGCCTAGATATTTTTAGCTCCTCCTTATCCGTTTCAGGAGGAATATTCTTAATCATGACAGATGGCTGTCCACTAGGAGTTACAGTATCAACTCTTGACAAAGTCGCCCCGTATCCATGGGTGTACTTAAGATGCCTATTAAGCCAAGTATCGTTGATTTTTTCCTCATCGATTTCCCTGACAGACATATAGGTCTGAGTGATCTCGTCATCTATGTGATACCTGTCAACATCCACATCGTTAAAGGTGTAGTACTGCCTTATGCTCTGGGTCTGATTGTAAAAAGTTTTCACAGGCTTGTAGTCGTTTATCCTAATGTTACTAATTGTCTGATTGTTGTTCTTAATATCATCAGCTGTCAGAGAGTTTTCAGCAGGGAAGGACTTCACGTCAACATTATCAAGATCGTACGCATATTGAGTGAACTCTATATTTCTCTTTAGGTATTTGCTCTCCTTATTTATCTCGTCAGGGGATACCACAAAATTCTGTACTGCTGCAGCAATCCCAGCCCCTGCAAGACCTATCACGATCATAGCTGCAGGTATTGCAAGAATTCTCTTGTAATTTTTCCTCTTGATCATTGGAATTACAAGGATAGCCCCAACAATTGCTACAACCATTAGAATTCTGTAAACCCAAAGGGTTATATTGAGATCCGTAAATCCTGCCCCATACACGACACCCCTGTGGGTATGGAGAAGTTCAAACTGTTGCAAGAAGAAGTTCAGAGCCAGCATAAGGAAGAAGAAAACCCCCAGAGCCATGAACTGATGCCTTGCGATGTCAACTATTTTGTTGAAATACGCCCTGCCCGGAGTTGCAGCCCTGCGATTGACTCCCGGATTTTTCTTCGCCACAAAAATACGCTTGAAGAGTTCTCCAATAACTCCGTTCAAGTCACTAAAGTCCCCATAGTCACTCTCGTCAACGTACGCATAGTCGTTTTCGCCTTCTTCTCCGGGGAGAGGATCAGGCGTCCTCATGGTGAGCAGAATTAGGTAATAGATAACCGTCACCACAATAATTATGATTGTCAGAGCGATCACAAGTTGATTGATGGTTTGCAAAAACTCCAGCTTAAACACGTAGAAGGAGACGTCCATCCCGAAGATAGGATCTTTGATTTTAAAATCAGTGCTGTGGACGAATTGAAGTAGGGGAAACCATAGTATCTTCATTGCAAAAAGTGCTGCAAAAGCCCCAAAACTCACAGATAAGAGGCTGGTATAAATCCTGAGCCTCTTTAAATCCGTCTCCTCCGAAGAAACAATTTTAGTAAAGTAACCCTTTCTTACCTTATGCAGGTAGAAGTTGACTATGAGGGAAATTATCACGAAAACCGGAAGCCCGATTTTGATCTGCGTAAAGAGCTTGGTAAAAAACACAGCCACATACCCCAGTTCCCCAAACCATAGCCAGTCAACTATGAAATCTATGAGTGCCATAAAAATAACGGGCACGATAATAATCGCTGCTGCGATGATTCTTTTTCGTCTTTGCTTATTGAAGCTAGTCGCTTTTCCGATCTTCTTCATCTATTCAATTTGTCCTTCCATATAGTTATTCGTTCTTCTCAGCGTTAGCTACATCGGAGACCTTCATCGAAGTGCCTTCCGGCTCCACATAGACTGTATATTTGCTCTCCGAGTCCTTTTTGCCATTTACAGATGTCGCAACAAAAAAGCCAAATTCTCCGGTGCGTATCTCTCCGATTTTAAGGTTTTGGACTTTTTCTCCATTCACTCCTCCCTCAGCTGAGTTGAGGTCAGAATAGTAGGCTATTACAGTTTTTACGATATTGGGACCGTAATAGATGTTCTTGCCGTCATCATCTGTGTACCATGTGCTGTCGCTGAATGGCTTGCTGGCGTCTACTCCTTTAAAGTCTTTGTTTGTTATATCGACTTTGAGCTCGGGATCGGACTGGACTTTTCCGATGTTTTGGTTTGCCGAAGCCGAATCAGCAATCCAATCATCTACAGTCTTCATCTCCTCAGGATTCTCTACCGGGTTGGTCGTCGAACTCTTGCCGGTTATTCCGTGAATTATGCTGTCATATGTTCTGTCGATTTTCACAGCAAGTGAGCTGTCAGGTGCAATTAGCTTGATCCCCAATATAACAATGACGATCACTAATATGGTATAGAACAAAATGCTGAGAGCGTGAAGTGCCTTGGACCTAGGCTTTCTTTCTTCTTCCTCATACTCATCGTCTACTTCCCCTATTACAGCATCCCTATCGTTGGTTTTGTCGATTTCCTTTTCTTCATTTAAATCTTCTGTAGCTACAAGGCCTTCCGGAGATACTTTTTCCTCTGAAACCTTACCTTCCTTCAAGGTAGTCTCAGAATTCTCTTGACCGGCTTGTACCTGCTCCCCACTATCACTGCCAGAAGTAGCATCTTCGTCATCAAATATTGCTTGGAAGTTGAACTTGGTTTTCTTTCTGTTGTCTGCTCTTCCACGCCTTTTTCTACCTTGAGTATTCCCTTGTGAGTTTCCACTTCCTGCAAGTTCTCCAAGGCTGGCTCCACTTTCTGCTCCTGCGGCTGCTCCTGCGGCTGCACCTGTGACTTCACCTTGGGCTGCTCCTGTGTCTGCCCCTGGAGAAGATCCTGATCCTGCAGACTCACCTGCGGCAACGATTTCTTGAAGCTCAAGCTCTCCATCTCCTGCGGCGGAAAGAGCTGCTGCTCCTCCTGCTGCATCTTTCGATGTGAGTCCTCCCATGGATTCTCCTGAACCTGACGCCACTGCAGCCGATATTTCTTCCTTTTCAGCTTCGGTGTCATCACCCAGAAGTTCCTCAGAGTTTCCTTCCTGCTCCAGCAATCCCAAATCGGTTTCAGAGTTCCCGGGAGTTCCTCCTCCATCAGCTTGGAGCTCTCCCCCAACTTCTGCACTTTCTGCTTCCGGTTCTGACACCTCTGATGATCCTGAGACCATTGAGGCTCCGGATATTGAGGCTCCTGATTCAGAAGTTGCTTCTCCTGCAGGCTTTGAGACTTCTCCTGACTTGTTATCTTGGACTTGGACCTTAGTATTACTGGGGGATACCTCATCTGTCTCATCCTCGGTGCTCTCATAGTTTTCATCAAGCTTTAGCTTCTCGTACTCCCTATCAAGCAGTCGCTGGAATTCCTCATTCTTTTTATTAAAAGTGTAAAACTTGTTAACCCTGTTAGAATCCATAGAATTAGCACTTGCGCTTTCACCGGATCCTCCTGGATTTTCTCTAGAGGGTCTGCTCTCATTTGGACCATATCCAAAAATCATCCTGTGAAGACTATCATCATCCTCGTCAGAGTCCATCATTCCTGCAGACCCAGATTCATCCCCGTAGGCAGATTCTCCGTTGAAAGAAAACCTTCCTGTAGTTCTCAAGCCGGAAGCATCTTCCGTCCCATGTACATCCCCTGCCATAGAACTTCGCTTCTTGCTGCCTTGCATGAGAACATCATCCCACTGAAGATTCACCTTCTTGCCCTTCTTGTTATCCTCCGATGGGAACCCATCCAGATCCCAGTTAAAATTAGCTGTCCTTTTTAAATTTATCTTCTTGAGGTTATCGCTTCCCTCGCGGCTGCTCTCAGCCATGGGAGCTGAAACGCCTGTAAATCCCTGATTTGTATCAACAGTCTCAGCTGTAGAAGGCTTGGGCCTGTCTGAAGACTCTATGGGTTCAACCTTGCTTCCACAATAGCTGCAAAACTTTGAATCGTCGCTTATTGATTTTCCACATTCCTTACAAAACATTTCCTCACCTTTCTAATCCCTAATTTGTTTCTCAATTTCTTCTACGTTATATTCTCTGCCGAACTTATCTGTTCCATCGGTTCTACCGCTGAACTTCCTCTTAGCCTTCCCCGGACTTTCCAAGACTTCCCCACGCCCGGAAGATACCAGGATCTTCTCAATCATGGACTCCCGCAAAACATCAGCCTTCGATGCAGGGCTATCATCCTCATCGCTGCACCCAGGTGTACTTTGCTCATCTAAATGCGACTCCTCAGAACTTTCAGCACCTCTGCCTCTTTCAAGAAAATCAAGGCCTCCGGCATCTGTAACAGTTCCAACGTCTTGCCCCTTGCTTTTCCCTGATTTGGCCAGCACCATGGCTTCCTCCAAAGCCTCCTGCTCATGATCCTTTTTTGAAGAATTGTCAATATAAATAAAGTCTCCTTGCTTTCTCAGCTGAGATATGTTGCCATTTATATCTTCCAGAATTCCCTCTATTTTCGTAAATGATTCCGCCTTCTTCTTAGAAGCCTTACTCGCTTTCTTATACAAAAATACCAGGAAAATAACGCATAGCAACACAACGATGAGTATTGCAATATTCTGCACAATTTCCTGGTTATTCACAATGAACTGTCCAAATTTTCCAAAGATATTCATAGCCATTCCTCGCTTACAATTATTCCAAGATATTATATAATATTATCCGGAATTTTTCAAGAATCGCCACATCAAAATATCCTTAAAATCTGTTCAAATTCCCTGTCAATCGACGGAGATAGCCTTAACTTCATCAAGCTTGCCCTCTTGGAAAAACTCATTTATCCTTTGGACACTGCCCTTGTCCAAAGACTGACCGGCTTTTTTCGCCCTCAGAATAATGTCTCTAGGCTTTTCTCTATGCTTTTCTTTCTTATTATTCTTGAATTTCCCAAAGATTTTCTCTGCATATTTATCCAGTTTCCTCATGGATTCGTACTCTAAGGTCACAACCTTATCCAGAAGCTTCCAGCTTCCATTTTTCCCGTCAGACCTGTATACATAATAGTTCCCGGCTACGTTTCCTAACGTATCTCCCCCGTCCACGTACACAACAAAATACTCTCCGGCAGTTTTTCCTCTTGCTCCATCTGCTTCGTATGCATTCCTAAGCTTCAAAGTCTTTGGGGTATCCACTTTGCGAGAAATCTTCACCAGCAAAACTGCCGTCGTATTTTCCCTTAGGATATTTTCTTTCTGTTTTTCGTCTTTAGCCTTATCATAGGCTTTCTGGTAATTGCCTTCCCTTAAGTAATCCTCAGAAGACTTAAATATCCCTGACTGTATGAGGAGCATAATTATTCCAAGAATGAATAAAGCCCCTATGATTATTATCACTTGCTTCTTTCTTTTTCTATCCATGTGTAATATATTACCCAAATATGATGTTTTTTAAATAGTAATCAGAAAGATGCCAAGAAAGTCTTCAGGCGTTCAGCCTTTGGGTTTTCAAAAATCTCTTCAGGGGTACCTTCCTCCAGTTTCTCTCCATCTGCCATGAAAACAGTTCTATCCGAAACATCCCTTGCAAATCCCATTTCGTGGGTAACCACTACCATTGTCATATGCTCTGAAGCCAGCTCCTTCATTACGCCTAGAACGGAACCTATTATTTCAGGATCAAGGGCGGAAGTAGGCTCGTCAAAAAGCATAAGATCAGGCTTCATGGCAAGGCTCCTTGCAATTGCTATTCTCTGCTTCTGTCCCCCGGAAATCTGTGCCGGATAAGCATCTGCCTTGTCGGACAACCCAACCATCTCAAGAAGCTGCTTCGCATTTGTTTCTGCCTCCCCTTTAGGGACTTTCAGAACCTTTACCGGAGCATAGATTATGTTCTCAAGACAAGTCATGTGAGGAAAGAGATTGAAATGCTGAAACACCATGCTCGTTCTTCCGTGAAGATCTACGGTCCCGCTGGTGGGGATTGTGAGACCGTTTATGCATCTGAGCAGCGTGCTCTTTCCTGACCCGGAGGGACCTATGATTGTCACAATCTCCCCTCTTTCCACAGAGAAATCTACTCCCTTTAGGGCTTTGAACTCGCCATATTCCTTAACGATTCCCTTCATCTCCAGCACCCTGTCTCTGTCCATAAACATCGGCATACCGCCCTGTAACTCTTCTTTGGGTATTTTGTTGATATCAACACTCATCAAAACTCCTCCTTCGCATCATATCTCTTAAAATGTCCTTCAAGCCTGTTTGCCACTAAGGTTATCAGCAGGTTGAGAACCAGGTATATTATCGCTGTGTAGAGAAATATCGTCGTCACGGAGGTTCTGTTTACAATGCCGTAAGTGACTTTCATAAGCTCCATCATCCCTAGGGTCTGAGCCAAAGCCGTGTCCTTCACAAGTGTTATGACTTCGTTGAAAATTGACGGCAAAATAGCTTTCATGGTCTGGGGCAAAACTATATCCTTCGTTGTCTGCCACTTGGAAAGGCCCAAGGAATGGGCTGCTTCGAACTGACCCCTGTCGATGCTGTTGATTCCGCCTCTGTATATTTCTGCAAAATATGCAGCATAATTCAATGCGAATGTAAATGCGATTGTGGTGAACAGAGTAGGCGCTACTCCGATATTAATCGGAATAAAAAAATAAAAGAAGAACATCTGCATCAGCAGTGGGGTTCCTCTGAATATCCATACATATGTCTGACACAGAAACCTTAAGGGAAAAATCCTGCTGTTTGCCCCTAGGGCTATGGGAAGCCCTAGAGGTAGTGCGAACAGCAGGGTTACTGTGAAGAGTTTTATGACCATCCATGTTCCCTCGAGGAGAAGCTGCCAGTTTTCTATCAAAGGTTGTAAAATCATTGGGTCCTCTTTCTCTAATTGCTCAAATGTCTTTCTTTGACTTATCGATGAAATATCTTCCTCAGGTCATTCAATTATTACGAATTATTCAAATACTACGATATCTTTCCCAAACCAATCCTTGCTGATTTCCGCTGCTTTACCGCTTTCAATTACGTTCTTAATTGCAGTATTCACTCTGTCTCTCAACGCCTTATCGTCCTTCCTGAATCCGATAACATAGAAGTCGTCCCCAAGATCGTATTTCAGAGCACGCATCTTTTCACCCATATTGTTATTCTTGTACTCTCCCAAAACTTGGTCTATGGCTAGCACATCTATTCTACCTGCCTTCATGTCCAAAATAGCATCATCGTAGGAGGTGTACTCAGTTATTTTGTCCTTAATTTCCTCATACATGTCGTTCTTTTTCAACATCTCAAGTGCGGAGGAGTCAGCCTGTGTACCAATGTTCAAGCCCTTCAAATCCTCCGCAGAGTCGACTTTCACATCATCTTTATTTGTCATCAAAATAATTTTGTTATTAAGGTACTTCTTGGAAAGAGCCATAGCCTTCTCTCGCTCAGGTGTCTGTGACATTCCGTTCCACACGCAGTCTATGTTCTTCGCCTTGAGCTCCATATCCTTAGCATCCCAATTGATAGGCTTAAATTCAACCTTTAGACCCATGTCCTTAGCAACCTCAGTAGCCAAATCTATGTCAAAACCAACAAGGTTTCCGTCCTTGTCTCTAAACCCCATAGGAGCAAAAGTGTCATCAAGCCCAACTGTGAAGGTTCCCTCCGTACCAAGATCAAGGTCCTTGTCATCCGCCTTTTTCCCTTCGTCTTTTCCTCCACATGCGGTCAACGCAACCATTGATGTAAGAAGAATTCCCAATGTCAAAACAGCTAAAAGTCTTTTCTTCATATCGCTTACCTCATTTCTTTAATTCGTTAAAACTTAAAATCAATTCTAACAGGCATGCGATACTTTGTCAATACATTAATTCGATAAAATATCAGATTAATTTTATCCTAAGTTATAGGACAAAATTGCAAGAAAAAAGCAGGTAAATCCCGCTTTTTCCTAATACGCCATAATTGACGGATTCCTTATTTCTCGTTTTTCTTTCTCGCTACAAAATACGTTGCTCCGGCAAGGCTTACGATTAGCATAGCGTATCCCGCCAGCATTGAGCTGTCTCCTGTCTTTACAGGTTTCTTAAGATTGCTCGGTTTAGCAGGTTTTACGCCCGGTTTTTTGTTAAGCTCATTAGTAGTTTTACCGGTGTTTCCGGACTTACCTGAATCGGATTTACCTGAATCGGACTTACCGGGTTTTTGTTTACCGTTATCCATCTTGCCACTATTCTCATTGCCAGGCTTGTCGGAATCCCCTTTGTTAGCTTTGTCCGGCTTCTTAGTGCCGGCTTTCTTTGCTGCTTCGAACTTATCCTTAGCTGCATTTAGTGCTGCTACTGCATCGTTAACCTTCTTCTGCTGATCCTTTGTTAGATCTTCTTTCTGAACACCCTTAGCTGTCTTAATTGCCTCGTCAAGTGACTTCATTTCAGCCTCAGTTACCCACTTAACTTCTTTGGCCTTGTCGGTACCGTCTGCGCTTACTTCAACACCTTCCTTAGCTTTCTCTGCCGCTGTTATGACTTCGTTGAGCTTCATCTTTTCAGCAGGTGGTATAACCACTCCGTAATCACTTATCTCTTCTGGGGTAGCTTTGTTTGTTGGATTGTGCCAGTCAATCTGGATTATACCTCTCTGATCACCCTTACCCTTAACAATTGAATCGTATCCGACACTTCCTCCTGAAGCTATAGCGTCCATAGCATCTACCCAAACTGTGATGACAATTTGATTAAGTGGTCTATCTCCTTCAAACTTTATAACCCTAGGGAATTCCCTCTGCTTCTTTTCCAGGTCTGTGTCCATGAATTTTTTGCTTATGGACATTGTCATATTTTTCTGGTTATCGTACTTTATTCCTGCATTATAATTTGCGACATTCTCAACCTGTTCCTTTGTAGGCGGCAACACATTCCATAGATGACCATAAAGACCCATAAACTTTAGGCCTTGCATTCTAAGGTAGTATGTATATTTATTCCCATCTTTCTGCACCAACATATTTCCATCGATGGCACCATTGCCCATTGAAAACTGTTTCTGGTAGGAATGGTGTAGCCTTGCAGGCATGGAGTACACGCCATCCGGTAGATCCGTCTTAACATCTGTCAAATAGGTTTCGTTTGGCACGTAAACCGGTGGCTTTGCAGGAGTATCTGCCCCATGAGCTTTGTCTACTCTGAACGGAGTCATGAAAGAAACCACAAGCATAAATGCAAAAATACCTGTTAAAAAGCGTTTCGCTATCTTCATAAAATTACCTTTGCAGTTAAAACTGCTCCTTTCTAAATAAATACCATTAGCTATAGCTAACAATCGTAAATTAAGTATACTGCTTGTGCCTAATTCTTGTCAACATATTCTAACAAAAATCAAACAGTTAAAACAAATGGATTTCCACAAACATCGGCAATCTCAAGATCCACATCGTAAAGTTCCCTCATGATTTCCGGCCGAACTATGCATGAAGGTTCCCCCTTTTCAAGGAGTTTTCCGTCCTTTAGAGCCACTAGTTCATGGCTGTAATGAAGGGCCTGATTTATGTCATGAAGAACCATTACAACCGTCATTCCATACTCACAATTGAGGCTTCTCGCAAGTCCGAGAATTTCAAGCTGAAATTTAATGTCGAGAAAGGTAGTTGGCTCATCAAGAAAAATTGTATCCGTAGCCTGAGCAAGTGCCATTGCAATCCAAACCCTCTGCCTTTCACCTCCGGAGAGATTACTTATGGGTTTGTCTCTATGACAGGTAACATCCGTCACTTCCATTGCCCATTCCACCTTCTCCCTATCCTCCTGATTCATCCCCAAGCTGTATAGACTTTTATAAGGAGTTCTACCATATTGAACCAACTTCTCAACAGTTATGTCACTAGGAGCGGTGTTGTTTTGGTGTACCATTGAAACCCTTCTCGCAAATTCCTTCCTGCTGATCTTGGAAATATCCATACCTTCAAGGGAAATTTCCCCTTCATTAGGCTTAAGGTTCTTCGACAAAAGATTCAAAAGTGTCGATTTCCCACTCCCATTTGGGCCGATAATCGTTGTAATTTTTCCCTTAGTCACCTGGAGAGAATCTATGTCCACAGTCAGTTCCTTTTCGTATGCAAACTTAACATTCTTAAGCTCATATAAATTAATCGACTTTCCCCTAATTGACTTTCCTCTAAGGGAAACTTCATGGTTCGTCCCGTGAATATATCTTGTATCTTTATCCATAGTTCTTCCCCGTCTTCTTCAGGAGGAATATAAAGAATGGACCTCCTACAATTGCCATTATAATTGCCGCACTTATTTCCATAGGAGGCATTATGGTTCTCCCCAAAGTATCTGCAAGGAGGAATACCAGCGCTCCCAAAATTATTGAATATGGTGCAAGTTCCCTGTGGTTGCTACCAATAATCAGCCTTGCAATATGGGGAACTATAAGTCCCAGGAAACTGATTGGACCTGTCACAGCTGTACATATGGAAGCCAACAAAACAGCTACAGCCGAGATGGCGATACGGTTTGCCGTAGTGTTAAGACCAAGAGAGGCTACTGTTTTGTCCTCAAGAGCTAGAAGATTGCAGCGACCTGATAGGATTATTGCCAAGACTAGCCCGGCGATTATATAGCCTATCATCACATAGAAATCATCCCAGGTCTTCATGCTTATTCCCATAGGGGGTTTCACACCATTTGCCGCTGTCATTGCATCAAGAGCTGTCATAAAGCCCATGTTCATGGCATTTATGGCGATACCCACAAGAATTATTCTCAGAGGAGATAAACCTCCCTTATGCCAAGCGAGCATGTAGACCAGGAAAAACGTCACCATACCACCTATAAATGAAAGTATGGGAGTGAAGAAAAATAGTTTGGGTACAAACAGCAGTATCGCCGAAGCCACAACCCCTGCCCCTGAGCTGATTCCAAGAACGCCGGGATCTGCCAGCGGATTTCTCATTACAGCCTGAAGAAGTAGCCCCGAAACAGCCATTGCCGCCCCTCCAAAGATTGCAATGCATATCCTCGGGAACCTTAAATCGTAAATTATTGCCACATTTTCGTCGTATTCCACAAAGAGACCTCTGTACAGCTGCGGAAGTGTTACTTTGGTACTTCCAACCCTTACCGCCCAAATAACGGTTATGAATAAAGCTGCAACTGTCAGAATCCACAGAAATACTTTGATTACTTTACTACTTGTCCCCATACAGCATCTCTCCAAGTTGCTTATATGCCTTAGGGTAGTTGAACTTAGCACTCATTCCAAAAAGATCCGGGTCGAGGTCGTACACCTTATCCTCTTTAACAGCCTTAAAATGTTTCCATATATCATTAGTTTTAAACTCCTCGGCGAACATCTTTGCCACATCATCAGGAAACACATGGGCACACCTTAGAATTATATCTGCATCCTTGCTGTTCATGTCCTCCGTGTTGGCAATTATAAAATCCAGTTTTTGATCTGAGTACACATTTTCTGCTCCCAGCTCCTTGACAAGGCTCCCCACGTAGCTTGTGTCTGTTGCTACAACATATGAATTAGGAAATCCCATTAGAATCAAAACCTTAGGTTTCTTTTTACCCTTGTACTTATCCTTAAGGGATTTTTTGTACTGGCTATATTCCTCATTTAACTGTGCAGCCGTCTCTTTTTTGCCAAACTTGTCTCCGAGAATCGTTGCAGATTCATAGAGGCCGTCTACACTTTTTAGATTAAGGAAGAGGGCCTTTTGGTTGATAGACTCATACTTAGGGGAGAGACCTTCCTCCAGTGTGTTTGGCCCCATGACATAGTCTGCCTTAAGTTCCTTGATTTTCTCCAAATCAGGGCCCATTGCCATTCCAACCTTAGGTAGGTCTTTGTAGCGTTTAGGTAGGTTTTGATATGTATCACAAACTCCCACAAGATCCATGTCCATCTTGTCACAAAGCTGGGCAGTAGCAAAGGATGTGGCAATTAATCTTGCATCCGTTCCCTTATCAGTATTTGCCTTTTTTTGATGCTGATCTACACATCCTGAAAGAATAACAACTTGGAAAACTAATGCCATTATCAGATACAATGCCACCGGAATCTTTTTTCGTCTTAACATCCTCCTCATTCCTATACTATCCTCGCTTCTTTCTAAAGATAGCGTATCCAACGCCTGCGACAACTGCTACAATGACAATCCCACCGATTATATAGGTGGTGCTATTTCCGGAGCTCTTTTTCTCAGACCCCTTATCATTATTTTTGGAGGATTTGTCTTTCTTATCTTTCTTGTTTTTGTCTTTCTTATCTTTGCTATCCTTATCTTTATCTTTTTTCTCTTGATCTTTCTTGTTCTTCGCATCTACAGATTTCTGCATACCGCTCTCAGCCTTTTCTGCTGCAGATCTTGCACTATCAGTTAAGGAAGCTGCCTCTGCACTTTCCCCTGTAACTCCACCTGTATCGATCTCTGCATTGAAGTCGCCACTACCTTCTACGAATCCCTTAACCTTAAAGAAGTACACCACATCACGACCCATCGGAACCACATACATTGTTCCCCTTACAATCGTATTTTCATCTGTAACAGGAAATCTGATATCAATAATGTTGTTTCCTTCTTGAGTTACAGTCATATCTGCCTGATAGAACTCCCCTCCATCGGACAGCATAAAATTAATACCTTCAATGCTATCAGCCATGTGGAGTCTCGCTGTCAAATAGTGGTTCCCCTCTGCATCTACTTCAAGAAGGGCCGTTGGATGCACACAGCTTCTCACCATACCTTCCCCAATTGCAATGCTCTGTTCACCACCTTGATCTTCGATAACTCCAGTAACAGGATTTCTATAGTAGGTCTCTGTGCTTCCCAGGTATGTCCCCTGAGAGAAGGCCCTAGCTTCATTTTTGCTAAATAGAATCGAAAAACTTAGAATAATCGCTAAACTGAGAAGGACAGTGAAAGCCTTTCTCATTACTCTGTTTTGTTGCATAATCATACACTTAATTCCTTTCAATAATCTTGTCGCATATGCGAAGAGTCGATTTCTTGTGGCTTACAATTATAATTGCCTTACCCTGTCGTTCCCTGCTCAGGGCTCTTAGGATTATACCTTCGTTCAAACTGTCGATGTTTGAGGTGGGTTCGTCCAAAATCATCAAGTCGCCCCCGTGAAGAAAAGCCCTGGCAAGGGATATCCTCTGGGCCTCCCCTGTGGACAGTGAGCTTTTCAGCTTGTCTATGTGGGTGTCATAGCCTTCTTCAAGCCTATCAATAAATTTGTCAATAGATGCCTTGCGGCAAGCCTCCTCGAGATCTTTTTCCGTTGCCTTTGCGTTGCCTATGAGAAGGTTATCTCTTATAGTCCCTTTGAATAAATATGCGTTCTGGGTCATGTAGCTCTGGTTCTCCCTCAGGCTTTCTTCGTTTATGTCCCGAATGTCCACGCCATTCACCGCTATTTTTCCCTCGGATACATCGTAAAACCTCATTATTAGTTTCAAAAGAGTCGACTTGCCACTTCCGCTCTTTCCGTGGATTCCCACAATCTCACCCTTTTTCACTGTGAAATCCTCAAACTTCATCATGGAGCCGTCCCCATAGGAAAATTCCACGTCTTCCCCGGATAGAGTTTCAAAATCCACCTGTAACCCATCCATGTTGGGCTCCACCATAGGGTCCTCATCTAAAAGCCCCAGAACCCGTCTCCCACAGGCGAAGGTCAATATTAGGTTGTTGGCAAGAGCCGACAGTGCAGCCACCGGCCCGAATGAACTCCAGATTATAACCACAGGCACCACAACTCCTACAGGGTCAACATATCCATTCCGGTACAAAATAGCAGCAACTGCTACGGATACTCCTCCTGCCAGCAGAATCACTGCGTTTGTCAGTGCGCCGTTGTTTCCGGAAATAGCTGCAAGCTTTCTTGCGACCTTTCCCATTTTCTCTGTTTCATCATTAACTTCAAGGAGTCTCTTGGGGCCGCTTCCAAATTGAATACTCTCCCTAATTCCTTCAAAAGTTTCAAGTATTTTGCTGTTTAAGAGGGCAACCTGTTTCCTGTTCTCACTGCCCGCTTCACGCCCATAAACATAGGTGATATATGGAACCATCGTCCCCATTATCAGATGCGCTACCAAAAGCAAAATTGTATAACGGTAATCAAACTGCCACAGCAAAATAGCCATTGTTGAGGTGTGGACTATTGCAATTAGTACAGGGGATATGGTATGGGCGAAAAACACTTCAAGGAGCTCGATGTCTGAAGAAATTACTGCGAGCATCTCCCCCTTGTCTTTCACTTCGAGTTTAGCAGGAGAAATCCTAGCAACAGCTTCGTAAACCCTATCCCTTATTATGTGCAAGGTTTTAAATGCAACATAGTGGTTTGCCAACTGTTCCCCATATCTTAGAAGGGATCTGAGCACAGCAAAGGCTAAAAGAATTCCTATGGTCCACCCTAATTGTAGATTACTTCCCATGGCTGCCTTAGAGATAACATAGGCTCCAGCCCCGGGGATTAGAGTTGCAATTATATGCCCCAGGCTTCCAAATAGCACTGCAAGTATGAGGATGAATTTTATTGAGCCGATGAGGCCAATGAGTCTGAATACTATAAGGCCTTGTTTATTGCTTTTATCCATTTACATCCCCCATTCTTCGATTCTATGCTGTTCTTCATACATTTTTCTGAAATTGCCTTTTTGCTCCATGATTTCTTCAAAAGTGCCTTCTTCCGTTACCCTTCCCTTTTCCATGAAGTAAATGTAGTCGCACTTCCTAGCGTTTTCAAGTCTGTGGGATATTATCACAGTGGTATGCTTTCCCTTTTCTTTGAGAATAGTCTTCATTATGGATTCTTCACTTTCCAAATCTATGTTGGAAGTGGCTTCATCGAAAACCTGTATTGGGGAATTTTTGATATATGCTCTTGCCATGGATAGCCTTTGCTTCTGTCCACCTGACAGGTTGTTTCCTCCCTCCACTAACTTGAGCCTCAAAACATCCTCATTTTGGTCAGACAGCTCACCGTCAAGGTTCATTTCTTCCAAAACTTTAACTAGGGTGGATTCCTTTACATTTTCAAGGCCCATCTTAAGGTTATACTCAACGGACTCGTTAAAAATAAATGGCGCATTATCCATCAGGGTGATATTTTTAAGTCTACTATCCATTGACACATTGCTTATCCCATCGAAGGCAATTTCACCATGGGTAGGTGGCATAACCCCCAGTATCAAAGCCGCAACGGTCGATTTACCGCAGCCGGATTCCCCCACAACGGCTGTCACCTTTTCTTTTTCAAATTTCATGGAAAGATTTTTGAGCAAAACATCTCTCCCTTCGTAGGCAAAGCTGATATCCACAAGCTCTATGTCCACCGGTTTTCTCGGGAAGGTCTCACCATCATCCTCAATGTCAGGCATTTCCAAAATACTGAAAATCTTATCTGCTGCCGCAAGACCGTTCATGGCTACATGAAAAAATGAGCCTAAAAGTCTAAGGGGGAGAAAGAATTCCGAAGAGAGCAGTATAAAAACAACTGCACTTCCAAGGCCTATTTCTCCTTTCATGAAGAAATACAATGAGGCAAAAATTCCAAGGGCTGCTCCCCCATATGCACCGAGATCCATTACTGTAATATTGTGAAGCTGCAGAGCAAGTACTCTCATGGTTTTTACTCGAAAATCTTCAGAAGCAGCTCCCATCTCTTTTGCCTTATCATCAACAGCCCCATAGGTTTTGAGGATTGTCATTCCCTTTAACAAATCCAAAAACTTATCGGATAAATCGACAAAACTCCCCCAATATCTTTTCATAACCTGCTTTGCAAGTTTCTGTATGAATACTATGGCTACCGGAATTATTGGCAAAGGCAGTATTAAGAATAATGCGATTTTCCAATTGATCGTTGCCAGAATTACGAAAATCATAAGAGGTGAAAGTACTGAGTAGACTAGTTGAGGTAAGAACAAACTATAGTAGATTTGAAGCTGCTCGACACCCTCAACGGATAGCTGCACAATTTCAGATGGGTTTACGCGCTTTGAGTAAGTCATACCGAAGCTATATATTTTGTTGAATAGCTTAGTCCTAAGCCTAGATTTAACCCTCAGGGAAATATCCGATGCAAGAATCACCTCCCATCTCATAGCCAAAACTTTGATAATTATGCATACTATTATCGTTATCCCCGTCCTGTAGTAGAAGTTCTGAGATAGAGTCCCGGGGTCATAAATAAGCTCCTGAAGAAACTGCCCAATAGACAGCACGATGAGTACCGAAGACGCCATAGATAGCAGCTTCAGACTGATTGTGCCGTAGAGCAAATGCCTGTCAGATCTCATTTCTGCTAATAATCTTTTTTCAATCAATTGTCTTAATTCCTTTGTAAAAATAAATATAATGCCCGAGAAGGATGAATATTATTACAATTCTTCCATACATGTTGTGCATAACAAAAAATGATATGCCGAAAAATATTGTAATTACTGTCAATATTTTTAGCTTTCTTTTCTTAGTCATGCCCTCTTTTTTAATTATAGGGCGAACATTTTCTTTGAAAAATTTGGTTCCCTGGAACCAATTATTAAACCGTTCTGAGCTTCGAGCAAAACAAGCTGCCGCAAGTATCATAAAGGGTGTAGCAGGAAGTAGAGGAAGGTAGATTCCCAATATACCGAGTCCAAAGAATATGAGCCCTACTGTGCCGAAAATTACTTTCTTAAGTTTCAACTATCCTCCTGTAAAAAATTAGCCCCCTCCCACAGAAAATATGAGGGTAGGAGGCCATTTGGTTATATCTCAACTTATTAAATTTCTTCCTTGCTTTTTCTTCTTAAACTGTATGCAGCAAGGCTAACCAATGTAACTGCTGTTCCATAGCCTGCAAGTGTAAGGCCATTTTCATCGCCTGTTCTAGGACCTTTCTTGAGTCCACCCTTCTTGAGACCCTTAGCACCGCCTAAAAGCTTTGGTCTTGAGCTCTCAAGGGGAACATCCTTTTCTTTCTCAGGGGTCCAAGTGTCATCCATAGCCTTTAGGGAAGACCAGTCAAGCTTCATATAGCATTTCTGTGTTCCCATACCGGGGTTTCCGCCATCCACACCTATCTGTTCCATAACAGGTACAAAAACCTGAAGGGGTACATAGCCGTCGTTAAGAGCTTCTGCTATTAACGGGAATTCAACATATTCGGGATAGTCTGTTCCATATTCATCTACCAGTTTATTGCCTTGTGCATCCATATGGTAGGATATAACTGTTGTAGGTATTGTCTTACCACTTGGGAAGTTATATGCATCCTTTGTATAGCCTGTATCGAAATATGCCATAGACTTCATGTATCCATGCTTAGACAGCATATTCACACCTTTGATCCTCGCCTGAATATAGTATTTACCATCTTTGACAGTGAGCTTTATCACCTTATCCAGAGCATTATTTGCCATAGAGTACTCTGCCTTGTTGGCCTTCCACATCTCCCCATTAAGAGAGTAGACTCCGTCTTTTAAATTCCTATAATCCAGAGTGACAGGCTTTTCATCTTTTTTCTGTTCAGTTTTGCTTTTCTTATCGCCTGAGTTTTCATCTGTGTTAACAGATCCTTTTGTTCCCTCATAAATTTTGCCTTGGTAAACTTCCACCGCCTTTGTAATGCTATTAATGGCTTCGTTTACGGTATCTTGCTGATCTTCACTCAAGTCTTGAAAAACCACAGCTTTAGCATCAGCTATAACTTTTGATAGTTCCTCTTTAGCCGCTGCCGTAGTCCACTTAACGCCCTTATCCACATTTTTGCTGTCTGTATCTGTCAAAGCAGAACCAAGCCATTCTTTTCCTGTGGATATTGCTTCAATAAGCAGAGATTTGTCAGCTTTTCCATCTTCTTTTTTAAATACAGGCAAAACATCATAATCGGACATCTCCTGTACAGTTGCAGGCTGTGGTGCCTTCCAGCTCATAATTATTCTAGCAGGCTGCTTGCCCTTACCCTTAACTACCTGTTCGTATTTGGTTGCGCTATCGCTGGCTATGGCATCCATTGCGTCAACTTGAACCTGCACATTAATTACTCTCTCCGGAGTCCCTGAAGTGAATTTGATGACTTCAGGAAATTCCCTGTCCTTCTTTTCTAGATCTTTGTCTATAAAGGTCTTATTTATCCATGAAGTAACATCCGGATTCTCTGTAAGTTCTCCTTCGGCATCTTTTTTGACAGTATTAATATCCCAAAGATGACCAAAAAGACCCATGAAGGAAAGGCCTTTCATTCTCAGATAGTACTCATACTTTCCATTCTCCTTCTTAACGAGTATGTTACCGTTAATTGCAGGGTTGCCCATGGAAGCCTTATCCTGATACATATTCCAAAGAACTACTGGCATGGAATAAACCCCGTCCTCCAAGTTCCCGTCCGGCTCTACCTTAAATATTGAATCCAGGGCTGTATCAGAAGCGGGTTCTTCTGCTGCAAATGATTGAATTCCTCCAATTCCCGGCATCATCAGAGTTACTGCAAGCACAAGTGCACAAAGAGCAGAACTCCATCGTTTCCTAATATCCATCTTCATTGCCACCTCTCCTTCTCATTTATTAAAACGATAAGTTAAAGTTAAATTAAAATATAATTGTGATAGCCTTAACTAACTTTTCTATTAGTTAGGATACGCTAATTGTTAGGGTTTGTCAACATATTTTTGTAAGGTTGAGCTATCATTTTGAAAGAGTTTTTTCAGTTCCTCAAAATTCGGTTGCCATAAAGCAAAACAGACACCTCCGAAGAGATGTCTGCTTTGACAATTTATACGAGCTTGAGTACAAGTTGATTGCTTAAGCTGTATAACGAATTATGATATTTTGTTGATTTACTTATTTGTCCTTTTGATTCATCGGACTTATTTTTCTAAACAAATCCTTTGAACTTTCTAGCCGAAGATTCCTAGCTTGAAGAAGGAGTCTAGCTGCCCCACAAGAACCAGTACCATAACCGGCGGAACTACGAATCTTATGCAGAACATGTAGAACTTCTCCCATGTGAAATTACCGTTGCGTTCCACTTCCTCAGGAACGAATCTAGGCATAAGCCATCCGCAGATTATTGCGGTGAGCAGTGCACTAAGTGGCATCAACACACCCTCAGAAACAAGATCCATAGAATCAAGCCATGTGGACTGTCCGAATATCTGTGGGAAACCGTGGCTTCCAAGTCCGTCTAGCGATACAAAGATTGCCTCTGCCAAAACTGCTGCAGCACACCAGAATGTGATCTTCTTCTTGTCAAATGACTTGGTCTTGCTCTTCTCCATCTTTATGTCTACGACTACAGAAACAACTGTCTCAAGTAGTGAGATTGATGAAGTTATAGCAGCTATGAATACTAAGAAGTACATTACGAATCCAAATATTGGACCCCCTGCACCCATAGATGAAAATACTGTCTGTAGTGTTACGAACAGAAGCCCAGGACCTGCAGCAGGCTCAAGACCTCCTGCAAATACTGCCGGCATTATTGCTACACCTGCGAGAACTGCGATGATTGTGTCAGCAACAGGAATTACAATTGAGTTAACCTTCAAATCCTCATCCTTCTTAAGGTATGAACCGTAGGTTACCATGATTCCCATACCAAGTGACAGTGAGAAGAAAGCCTGTCCGCCGGCTGCTGCAAATACGTTTACCCAACCGGAACCCTTAAATACTTCAAAATTAGGTTCAAATACGAATCTCAGACCCTCACCTGCACCGGGAAGAGTTACGCTTCTAACGATTACTGCAAGGAGCATGAAGAAAAGTGCCGGCATTGCTACCTTGGAAAACTTCTCTATACCTTGTGAAACTCCCCCTCTAACAACTGCTGCTGTCAGTATAACGAATATTGCTGTATAAATGCACGTCTGCAGCTGGTCGCTGTAAAAACTTTGGAAATAATCACCAGTGGCCATTCCAGAACCCTGATACCCCCAAGAAGCACCGAATATGTCACCCAAATTGGCAACCATATACTTCAAAGTGTATCCACCTAGCATGGTGTAAAAAGACATGATCAGGAATGGAGATATAACTCCAAACCATCCTATAGGTGCATACCGCTTACCCAAATCACGATAAGCTCCTACGACACCTTTTCCGGTTTTCCTACCAATACTCAGCTCTGTAATAGTGATGATAATTCCAACGAAAACAACCAAAATCAAATAAATGAATAAAAACGCAAATCCGCCATTCTTTCCCATCTTATATGGGAATGCCCAAAGATTACCAAGTCCTACGGCAGAACCTACAGCGGCCATCAGAAAGCCGAACTGGTTCCCCCATTGTCCTTTCTTGTGTTGTTCCATTTGAACTACCTCCTACTTTTCGTAAAAATTGTGATATCCCTATTATACACATCTGATTTTATTTGTCAACAAAAATATATAATTTTCTTATTTTTTGTTTTTTATCACAAAATACCTGCTTCGGAGGAGCTGTACGAATTTTAATACACAATATAAAAGGCGAGCATTTAACGATTCCGCTTACCTTGCAATCCACTCCTTTTCAAAATGGTTTGACAAGCATAAGAGAGCCGAAACGTGCTCGCCTCAAAGCAATGCTAAATCATAGGCATTGCGCCTTTATTTTGTTGCTCCGATAAAGCCTTAGAATATAGCTAGAACAGGTTCCATCCGAAGAATCCGTTGAGCTGACCTATCAGGATAAATATTAGGAATATAGGTGCCAGGAACTTCATGCAGAAATAGGTGAATCCCTTGCTTCCAAAGGATGAGCTCAGTCTAACCTCATCATCGATAAATCCCGGTTTGAACCATCCTAAAATTATTACCATGAAGAAACCTCCAAGTGGCATCATGAATCCTTCTGCAAAGAGATCGAATGTATCGATCCATGTGCTGAATCCAAATAGATGTGGAAGGCCTCCGCTTCCCAGAGCATCCGCAGAAACGATAGTGGAACCTACGGCTGCAAGTACGCCAATTGAACAAGTAACGAAAACTCTTGACGGCTTCTTTCCCCTTCTTTCTTGCTCATCAAGGAATGATGAAATTGCTCCTTCGATCATTGCAACAGAAGAAGTTAGAGCTGCTATCAATACCAGGAAGTAAAAAATGAATCCGAAGATTGCACCGAAGCCGCCCATGGAATTAAATACTGTCTGTAGGGTTACAAATAGCAGGCTTGGACCTGCATCCGGCTTGAGCCCGAAAGCAAACACTGCAGGCATTACTGCAATTCCGGCAAGTATTGCCACGATAGTATCTGCAGCTATTACAATAACAGCATTCTTCTCAAGGTTTTCATTTTTTTCAAGGTAGGAACCGTAAGCGATTATACAACCTGAACAGATTGACAGAGAGAAGAACATCTGACCTCCTGCTGAAGCAAGCACGCTGATCCAACCTGTGCCATGAAAAACAGACCAGTCAGGTTTGAACATGAACGCAAGGCCATCTGCAGCTCCCGGCAAGGTAATACTTCTGATTACTATTATTAATAGCATTACAAACAGTGCAGGCATGGCGATAACCGAAAACCTCTCAATGCCTCCTTGAACTCCACCAACGACAACTATCATTGTCAATGCGAGGAATATCAAGCCGAACAAAACAGCCGGCACTGTGTCGGTGATAAACGCTCCGAAGAAATCGCCGCTCTCAACTCCTGCTGTTCCCCAGCTGGCATTGAAGATGTTACCAAAGTTGGCAATAGTGTACTTCAAGCAGTATCCACCAAGTGTACAATAGAAGCAAAGTAAGAATAATGGCGTCAAGGTGTTGATCCAGCCGTTAAAAGTAAACTTTTGCCCCAGCTTCCTATATGCTTCGATTGCCGCCCTCTGTTGTTTACGTCCAAAGGCGATCTCACCAAGCATAATGCAATAACCAATAACTACAGCAAGCACGATGTAAATAATTAAAAAAGCAAATCCGCCGTTCTTTCCCATCTTGAATGGGAATCCCCAAATGTTGCCAAGTCCAACTGCAGATCCTATGGTCGCCATAAGGAATCCGAAGTTTGACTTGAACTTACCTTTACTTTCCATAAAGTGTGCCTCCTCTCTTTAATGAATTAATCATTATTTTCTAATCTGAGTATAGCACTCTCACAGCAATAGTCAATAAAAAAACGAAAAATTATTCGAATTAATGTTTTAATATAATTTTTGTCAATCTATATAAGGCCGTTGTTATTTGTGATATAATAACATCTGCTAAGAACTATAGAATAAACAGAAAAGAAAAATAATAATAGCAATAGAATACGCTATTAAAATGTGATTGTCAATCAAAATTTAATATATTTTTTGTTATTTTTCATAATTTTATTGGGTTTTATACATTGAATTCATTATTAATTTATGATTAGACGTGAGAAGGAGTAAGTTAATACAGAGATGTCTTCCTTATACGAGAAAGAGAGCAAATTCAAGCCTATTTTAAAACGAATACTGTTTTGTACCATCGGAGCTTGCATAATCGGATTCAATATCAAGAGTTTCGTAAGGACAGGTGGTCTGTTCCCGGGCGGTTTTGCCGGAATAACGCTTTTGATTCAGCGAAGTCTTGATACCTTTCTAAACATCAAGATTTCTTATACAATGATATATATTCCTCTTAATTTGATACCTATTTACATTGGAATCAAGTGGCTTGGAAGAAACTTTACCATATACTCACTATATGTGATAATCCTAAGCTCGATAGTGGTGGATCTGCTGCCGGACATTGTTCTTACATACGACATACTTCTGATAGCTATCTTTGGGGGAATTATCAACGGGGTTGCCATTTGGATCTGTCTCCTTGTTGGGGCAAGTGCCGGTGGAACAGACTTCATATCCATATATTTCTCCGAAATGAAAGGCAAAGATGCATGGAACTACATACTTATGGGGAATGTGATAGTCCTGACCGTAGCAGGTATTTTGTTCGGTCTTGACAAGGCTATGTACTCCATAATTTTTCAATTCTGCACCACTCAAGTTATACAGAATTTATTCAAGCAATACCGTAAGCACACACTGCTCATAATTACTAACGAACCTGCCTCGGTTTACGGCAGAATCAAGACTATCACCCACCACGATGCGACTCTTTTCATGGGCGTTGGCATGTACCAAGGAAGTCAGAGGAGGATGATTTACTCCGTTGTTGGAAGCGATGAGGTGGACGCTGTCTTAAATGCGATCAAGGAGGTTGATCCCAAGGCCTTCGTAAATGTAATGAAGACTGAGCATCTCGGGGGAAGATTTTACAGAAAGCCTAGAATTTGAGAGCCTTGAAAAGTGAGGTTCGCAAATCAGCTAAAGCTGCAATCATGTACCCCACTAAATATGCTCGAACATTGTTCGAGCATACGCTTCAATGTCATTGGGATTGATCATATTATATTTGTCTTTCACACTTTCAAAATATTCTCCAATTTCTTCCTTAGGAATTATACGATCGGAAAGTTCGTCTTCTGTAAGGTCAGCCCTTGCAAACAACCATGGAGTTTCTGAGTGAGTGAATCTCTCTAAAACCTTTCCGCTATAGCAGCTAAGATTTTGGGCAACGCTATCAAGAATTGCTATTTCAGATGATGTAAAAGTGGAGCTATCAATTTTTACGTTGTTTTCAATTGGATCAAATCTATAATCTCTATACCTGCGGTAAACGTCCGGATAAACAGGTCCATGCACCCAAGCCTGACAATCTTCGGTAAACAGAAATTTCTTATAGAATGCGTAGTAAAATCCCTGAACATAA
This sequence comes from Anaerovoracaceae bacterium, assembly GCA_029983755.1. Classification (GTDB taxonomy): domain Bacteria; phylum Bacillota; class Clostridia; order Peptostreptococcales; family Anaerovoracaceae; genus S5-A14a. The sequence goes on along the minus strand of JASBYX010000003.1, from coordinate 22,603 downwards.
TACAATGACTTTTGCAATGCTAATGGTGTAATATCTTCGCATTGCTCCAACAAATACTCAATGACTCTGTTAATTTTTGACTTTTCGCTTATTTCTCCACCAATAAGTTGCTCAACAGTAATTTTACTTTTCTTATATGCCGACTCGCTTTTTAAATTGTTTTTATTCTTCTCCAGCATTTCGTTATAGTAAAATGGATCATCATATATTTTTTTTAATACGTCCGAATATTGTTTTGAAGGAATATCCCCATCGCAATAGCGAGAAAATGTTTGTTCACCCCATCCCAGCAGTAGCGATAGTGGACGTTTACCAATCCCATACTTTGAACATATCTCTGATATTTCCTCCAACGAAATAATGTTATTCTTTTTCCTGTACTCATCATAGAGGGCTTTCAAATTAAAGTCATTAACCTCATCCACATAAATCTCAGAATTGCAGTCGCTGCAGTGAGCAACTTTTCCATTATAATTATATTTTTCTCCTTTGATTGTGCCTTCCATTCGTATATCTTTAACTTTAAAATCAACATCTCTTCTGCAATCTTCACAAAAAACTTTTCTATTCTTCATAACAATACATCCTTTCAGTAATAGACTATCTAAATAAATAATCTATTGGTTTGTTGCGTTTATGGAATGAAATTACTATAGCTCTACTTCCACTTGCAGTATCAATAACGTTAATCTTAATATAAATATCCACAGTCGATCCCTTACCATCAGCCATGAATAATCTGGCCTGTGGAACGAAAACATATAAGACTTCATGTTCATATCCGATTTTTGTATTTTTAAGTGTATGACAGAAATCTTTCGTACTAAGTTGCAAAAGAATGTTCTTCGCCTTTTCACTACGAACATTATATTCGTTAATAAAATCTATATTTTCCTGTCTATTCTCATTCATAGCAATGGTGTAGTTGTTGTTGCGGATACAGTTCTTAATTGTTTTTAAAATCTTCCTTATATCTTCTTCAGTATAATTTTGATTATAATGCGGATTCATTACGTCACCTCTCAGCAATGTAATGATACACCATTCTTGCGGATTTGTCAACATAAAGTGCACTAATTGATACATTTTAAATTAATAGCTTGAAAATTCTATTTTATTGGTTGAGAATGAAAACGTAAATGTCAGATATTCACCACAACTATCTCCGGTCTGTTGAAAAATCTAAAGGGAAAGCTGCTGTTCCCAAGGCCACGTGAAATTATCATCTTTCCCTCCCCTGCCGGATGAACTCCTGATGTGAGCTTCGGCAAGATTCCTTGTCCCGGTGAAAAGAGTCCTCCTACTCCGGGCAGTCTTATCTGTCCTCCGTGGGCGTGCCCTGAGAATATAAGGTCAAAATCATATGTTGAATACTCCTTTATAAACTGCGGCTCATGAGCCATGAGAATTTTCGCATTAAACTCCTTGCCTTCTGCCTCACAAACCATTGACTCTAGGGATTTTTTTACACTCAAAACATCCACATCAGAGTTTTTCTTAGTTCGATTTTTCCCTTCAACCATGAGCAATTCTTCTTCAAGACCTGCAATGAAAATATTTATCTTATCCCTCTCATCATTTAAGAGCTCCAGTGTGGTACTCTCACCGTCAAGCACAGTAACCCCGAGATTTTCAATCCTCATTCTAAGCTCATCCACCACGGAAGGATGAAAAGCTCTCTCGTGATTACCGTATGTAAAAAAAGTAGGAGCGATCTTCTGAAGCTTCCCCATAAATCTAATTGACGGCTCGAAATCATTCAACCCAGCCATCCTTCGATCCACAAGATCTCCTGTAACCACTACAAAATGAGGGTCGCACTCTGCAACCCTCTCAAGAAGTTCTGTATTTTCAGCCCCAAAGCATGCTCCCTGGAGATCCGATAAATGAACAATTCGAATTCCCAGTGGTTTTCGGGACTCATAAAGTCGACCTCGACTCTCTCTCCATTGCTCCCTTAACTCATCCAGTGAACCTCTACTAGGCCTTGGCGATCTATCCCATGAATCCTCATCACCAAATTGACCTAGAGATTCTCCCATTCTGCGGTACTCCCCCAAAGGAACCGAATAGCTTGAAGTTACAAGTATTCTGTTCCCGGGCCATATGGAGCCGACTTTCCTACCAAGGCCTCCAAACTCAGGAGCAGAAGCATAATCCGGTGCAGATGTAGTTGCAGGCACAGAAGTAGGATCAGAATCATAGGCGGAGTCGAGCCTTGATGATTTGGAAAACTTCTCATCCATCACAGATCTATCTCCAAGCTGACAGGGCAGTGGTCGCTGCCAAAAATATCCGTGTGAATTGTGGCCTCCTTGATTTTATCTGCAATACGGTCAGACACCAGAAAATAGTCAATACGCCAACCGGCGTTGTTCTTTCTGGCGTTGAAACGGTAGGACCACCAGCTGTAAATTCCCTCTTGATCAGGGTATAGATGTCTGAAAGTATCAGTGAACCCCGCATCCAGAAGAGTGCCGAACTTGCCCCTTTCCTCGTCGGTAAATCCTGCATTCCTGCGATTAGTCTTAGGATTTTTCAGATCGATCTCATTGTGGGCAACGTTCAAGTCTCCGCAAATTATCACCGGCTTTTTCTTATCCAGCTCAAGCATGTACTCTTTGAAAGCATCCTCCCACTCCATTCTGTAGTCAAGCCTTGCAAGCTCATTTTTGGAATTGGGCGTATAGACCGTCACAAAATAGAAGTCTTCGTACTCGCAAACGATCGTTCTGCCTTCGTCGTCGTGTCCATCAAAATTGAAAGTCACACTCAGAGGCTGCTGTTTTGTGAAAACGGCAGTACCTGAATAACCCTTCCTGATAGCACTGTTAAAATACTCCTCATACTCCGGAAGATCAACCTCGGCCTGACCCGGCTGCATCTTGGTCTCCTGTATGCCCAAAATATCAGGATCAAGCTCCCTCATGGACTCCACGAAGCCCTTTTTCAGTGCAGCTCTGAGACCGTTAACATTCCAAGAAACAAGTTTCATAGAAAAACTCCTTTATTTACCTTCGCAGTATGCCTTTGCGATTTGAGCAGCAACCTTTGCATTGTTGAACACGAGCTGAATATTAGCATCAAGACTGCTTCCGGCAGTTATATCCTTGACCTTCGCAAGGAGGAACGGAGTGGATTCCTTACCCTTGATTCCCTTCTCTTCCGCCTCTTTCACAGCAGACTCGATAGCTCCATTGATTGTATCCTCATCCATTGAAAACTCCTCAGGAATTGGGTTGGTCAAGAGCATGCCTGTGTGCAAACCGGCTCCTCTCTGAGCCTCGAAAGCCTTTGCGGCTTCTTCCGGAGAATCAACTCTGTAATCAACCTTGAACTGGCTTCCTCTCGTGTAGAAAGCAGGCAGGTTATCAGTTCCGTAACCGATAACAGGAACACCCTTAGTTTCAAGATATTCAAGGGTTAGCGGAATGTCTAAAATAGCTTTAGCTCCGGCACAAACAACCATCACCGGTGTGTTTGCAAGCTCCTCAAGGTCTGCAGAAATATCCATTGTCTCCTGTGCACCTCTGTGAACACCACCGATTCCTCCTGTTGCGAAAATTGAGACTCCCGCCATGTTTGCGATGATCATTGTTGTCGCTACAGTAGTTGCTCCGTCAAACCCCCTTGCGATTGCCATTGGAATATCACGTCTTGAGCACTTTGTAACCTCAAGGCCTTTCTTGCCTAGATATTCGATTTCTTCCTTCTTTAGACCACACTTGAGCTTGCCCCCAATAATGGCTGTGGTTGCAGGGACTGCACCGTTTTCTCTAACGATTTCTTCTACCTTAAGCGCTGTCTCCACATTCTGCGGATAAGGCATTCCGTGGGAAATGATTGTAGACTCAAGAGCCACAACCGGCGTACCATCTGCTAGAGCTTTCTGCACCTCAGGTGCGATTTCCAAATATTTGCTTTCCATTTTATTTCCCTCCATTTTAATCATCAAATTCACCTTTCATTTTCATCATGCATTTTCTTCATTTTGCATTTTCTTCATCATGCATTTTTCGTTTAACTATATTGATTACATTATAGAATATTTTCCCGAGCTCCTTGCTATCATCCAAGGCCCGCCCTTGCGATAACCTTTTCGATAGTAATTTCCTCATTTATCGTCTGATCCCCTTCAACCGCCATGGCCGAAGCCGCAAGGGAAAGCTTAACAGTGTCTTTGAGACTAAAGTCATTCAAATAGCTGTAAACAAGCCCCGCCATGAAGCAGTCTCCACCACCGGTGACATTTGCAAGTTTCACCGGCAGAGTAGGTGCCAAAATTCTTTCCATTCCACTGGCTGCATAGACTCCGTCTCTTCCTAAACTTATAAATACCCTCTTTACACCCTTTTTCAACAAAACATCGGCAGCTTCTTTCAGCGTTTTTTCGTCTACTATGGTCACTCCGCTTAGCATTTCGGCTTCCATCTTGTTGGGCTTTAGAGTATGTATATGCTTTAAAAATGACTTGAGCCTTTTTCCCTTCTCTGTGGAAACAGGATCCACAAATATCGGCCCCTTGAATATGCTTGCAATCTTCTCCATAGTCTCAAAAGGAATGTTTGCATCCACAACCACAGCCTTTGATTTTCCTATTAGGGACCTTTTGCTCTCCACGTATTCAGGAGAAATGTGATCGAATACCTGCATGTCTGCAATAGCCGAAACCATATCCCCTTTCTGATCTGCAATGTATAAGTACGTAGCAGTCTCTTGGCCATCTACCCCGAGAATGTGACTAAAATCCATCTTCTCATGGGGGCTGTGATCTCTGATAGTCTTTCCCATCTGGTCGCTTCCAACAGCCGTCAGCATTTTAGTTTCAATTCCCAGAAGGCTGATATTGTGGGCAATATTTCTGCCGACACCACCTAGGGTTGTCTTCACGGTACCGGGATTTGAATCTTCCATAATCAGCTTTGAAAATGGCTTGCCACCCACATCTCTGGTGAGTCCACCGACTACCACAACATAGGAATTGCTCCCGATAACATAACCCTTCCCTTGGATCTCTCCCTTTTTCATGAGATTGGAAATGTGAACTGCTACAGAGGATCTTGTAATTCCAAGTTCCTCTGCAAGTTCCTGCTGGGAGATCATAGGATTTTGCTTTACCAACTTTAGGATCTCTTGCTCTCTATCTGTCACCATGACTTCCGAAACCTCCTCTCAGGTTCTAAGGTAATCCCTAATCTTTTGTTTATATTATTACACATCTGTTTAGCGTAGTCAAGGGGGTTTTTAATACATTTTAAATCATGTTTAAGCCAACATAGATGGGTCTATAGCTCTAATATTTTTTCATCTAAAAGAAAGTCCTCTACTCCTATGTATAAAATACCGTCGTCATCAAATCTTGGTACAATATTATTTCTGACTATGACTATTTTCCTAAATGAATCTCCCGTTCTTCTTAAAGATTCTGTTTCTTGGAACTGTTTTTCTTTGGTATCAACGTTGAGTGCCGACTGAATATAATACCTGTTACTTCCCCGATTTATAACAAAATCTACTTCTAAATATTTTCTTGCTGTTTTTTTATTCTCATCCTTATAGTTATATTCTACAACACCCACATCTACATTGAGCCCCCTCATTCTGAGCTCATTATAAATTATATTCTCCATAATATGGGACGGTTCGTTCTGTCTAAAATTCAATCTAGCATTTCTAAGTCCAACATCTGAAAAATAGTATTTATATGGAGATGAAATGTATTGTCTTCCCTTCACATCATATCTTCTAGCTTTTTCAATTAAAAATGCTTCTATAAAATAATCCAAATAGTTGCTTACTGTGAACTGTGATATTTTTATCTTTTTCTCTGACATGAAAATATCCTTGAATTGCTCCCGGTAACATATAAATCTACATTTGGGATTTTCATAAGTCCTAGTACCAAATCTATAAAAGTTATTTTCTAGTCTGCACCTTCTAAATATGGATTGGGTATTTCTTCTACAAATTGAATCTCATCAATGAAAATATAGTACTGAAGTTCTTCGCTCTGAATTTTAGCTCTCAAATACTTATCAAGTTCTATTGGATTTCTGTATTTTATATTCTTCAAACTATCCAAAGCAAGCGCTATTATTTGATTGCTTTTCACTCCACTTGAAAGCAAATACTTTCTATATAGTCCAAACAAAAGATAGGATTTCCCACATCTCCTTATACCTGTAATAATCTTGACTCTTCCATTATGCCTTTTATCGATAAGTTTATTTAAATATCTTGGTCTTTGTACCTCCATAATACACCCTCACTTAACAATATGTTGTAAATACGCATTTTTATTAAATATATATGTAACTTTATAGCACTCTGCCCAATGGATTTCAAAGGCCATTTCCTGAAATATCGAGATCCTAAAATTTTCAGACAAAATAATTAATCCCTCTTTTAGAATCTGTTTTAAATAATTAAGTATTGGCTCCCTTTATTGATTTGTAACGAAATAACTGTTTTACCATTTGTACCCTCTTGGGACTATCCTAAATGTTTCTTTCATCGTCCTGTGCAAAGACTTACAAAACCGAAAGCAGTATCGTTTGTAACGGGGTATTTTTCGTGTTACAATGTATTGGGCAATTTTCGGACTGTGATGAATACATAATTAATATCCACTATTTCTTCACAAATGTAGAACTAAACTTAAAGTCCCGTGTACCAAAGATAATAGTAAAAATTTGAAGAAGCAGAAAGGGGAGACAAATGAACATCAATCTTGAAAGCAAAATGCAGGAAATCCTCCGACTTATTGAGGAAAAGAAAATGTCCCAGCTCAAAGAACTTTTGATAGACCTCAAGCCTGTGGACATTGCGGATATAATAGATGAGCTTGAGGAACCAGAGGCCCTTGTCGTGTTCAGACTCCTACCTAAGGAGCTTGCCGTTGAAGTAATGCCGTATTTTGAAAGTGAAAGGCAAAAGCGTATTGCTCAGCTCATAACTGTGAAGGAACTTAACGAACTTGTTGCAGACCTTTACTTTGACGACATGATCGACCTTCTTGAAGAGATGCCAGCAGAAATCGTTTCCGATGTGCTCCAAAACATCGAGCCTGAGCAGAGAAAGCTGATAAACGAATTCCTCGCATATCCTCCGCACTCTGCAGGAGCACTGATGACCATAGAATTTGTGGAACTCTCCCCAAACATGACCGTGAGGGAGGCCATCGAGCACGTTAGAGAGGTGGGGCTTTCCAAGGAAACCGTCTACACATGCTATGTTATTACTCAAACAAAAAAGCTTCTCGGCATCGTTTCTCTAAGGGAGCTTGTGACTGCTGACCTTGATGCTAAGGTTGGGGATCTCATGGATGATGATGTTATTACAGTGAACACCCATGACGACCAGGAGGACGTTGCTGACACCTTGAAGCGATATGGATACTTGGCTCTTCCTGTTGTTGACAACAACTACAGGCTAACAGGTATCGTAACCTTTGACGATATCATTGATGTAATTGAGGACGAGGCAACAGAGGACTTCCAGAAGATGGCTGCAATGACACCTTCCGAAGAAGTCTATCTTGATCTATCTGTCTTTGCCTTGGCAAAACACAGGGTTTTGTGGCTGTTGATCCTTATGGTATCAGCAACCTTCACCGGAGCGATCATCGAAGGGTATCAGCATACCTTAGATAAGTTGACTATTTTGTCAGCATTCATACCTATGCTGATGGACACAGGCGGTAACGCCGGTTCTCAGTCATCAACGCTGATTATCCGTGGACTTGCCACGGGAGATATTGAAACTAGAGACTTTCTGAAGGTTATGTGGAAGGAGGCTAGGGTTGCGGTGATCTGTGGCGTTATCCTTGCCACGGTTAATTTCGCTAGGCTTGTGCTCATCAATCACCTTGCTACGCCTATCGCTTTTGCAGTTTCCGCTACTTTGATCTGTACTGTTCTCATGGCTAAGATGGTGGGGAGCATGCTCCCAATCATTGCCGAAAAGCTGAAACTTGACCCTGCAATCATGGCAGGTCCGCTTATCACCACCATAGTGGATGCCGGCGCACTGATGATTTACTTCAGACTGGCATCTTCGATTTTGCATTTGGTTTAGGTGTAGGGATTCCGTTTTAACGTTATACTTCGATTCGATTTATCATATTTCTCGAAAGATTAGCATTTAGATTTTTAGTTGAGGAGAGATAATGGACCTTTATCACAAGCTTTTTCAGTATCTACATGAGGGAATTCTAATTACAGATAAATTTTCCAATATAGTTTATTGCAACGACAGCTATTTGAATTTCATTGATAAGAAATTTGATGAAGTAGACAGGAAGCCTATATATGAGTTCAGACCCGGTGCGAGGTTGCCACAGGTTATAGAAACCGGTAAACCAGTATTTGGACTGCTGAGAAAGGAAGGTTCACAAGAGTATTTTGTTAACATATATCCCATAGTTGATAGCAATCAGATATCCGGTGCAATTTCTATAGTAACTTTCTTAAATGATGCTAGAGTCGTGAAAGACACCCTAGAAGACCTTGATCGACAAAGACGATTTTTAGCTCAAAGAATCAAAGAGTCCAACGGTGCTCACTACACTTTTGAAGACATTGTGGCAGTTTCTGAAGTTTCAAAAGCTACTAAAGAATTTGCTAAAAAAATAGCTACCTCCGATGTTGATGTGCTCATTCAAGGAGAAAGTGGTACGGGCAAAGAACTTTATGCTCAGTCCATACACAACGAGTCAAAAAGGAATATGTATCCTTTCGTGGCAATTAACTGCTCGACCTTTTCAAGAGATATTCTTGAATCCGAGCTTTTTGGGTATGAGGACGGAGCCTTCACAGGTGCAATTAAAGGGGGCAAAATTGGACTTTTTGAGGCTGCAGAAGGTGGGACTATCTTTCTCGATGAAATCTCTGAGATGAATATAAATCTTCAATCAAAACTTCTTCGGGTTTTGCAGGAAAGAAAAATTAGAAGGGTTGGAGGACATAAGGAAATCCCGATAAATGTTCGCGTTATCAGTGCATGTAACGTTAATTTAAGCGAATATATAGAAAAAGGTAAATTCCGTGACGATTTGTTCTATAGGATATCCACCATACCTATTAAGATAGCTCCACTCAGAGAGAGAAAAGAAGATATACTGGAACTTTCTTCAATTTTCATAAATTCTTTAAGAACAAGGCTTAAGAGAAATTTTTCGCTATCTGAAAGATCAAAATTATTGATTGGATGTTACGCATGGCCCGGAAACATTAGAGAACTTAAAAATGTCATTGAATTTTCTGCAGTGATGAGCGATGATGATATCCTTGATACCGATAACTTTCCTCCAAAGATTGTAGAATCGTCGAATGTTTCATCAGAAACTTCTACCTTAAAAAACAGAACTATAGAGTTTGAAGGGATGGAAATTATCAAGGAGCTGGATAAAAATGATCAAAACAAAGTCAAAGTAGCGGAGATTCTCGGAATATCACTCGCATCTCTCTACAACAAAATAAACCTTTATAAAAATTTAGAAAAGTCTCAGAATTAGTTTCTAAATTTTTATAAATATTTAAAATCAACTCAATTCCCTGTAAATTATGGAGCTTAAGACATATATTATTGTTTTACATGCACTCTGGTGTATCATGATTCTAAAATTTTAGAACCATTTGCATCGGAGTGTTATTATTTTGTTGAAAATTTAACATTTATCCTTTGGCATGCTGTTTGCTTCTATTACCGTTATTAAGATCATTTAATATTTAACTTTAAGGAGGTACTTATGAGCTTAGGACTTATAGGTTTGTTGACCATTGTGATTATGCTTGGTCTGATAATGTCAAAGAAACTATCAACACTGCTGGCACTAATTATCGTGCCGATACTTGGCTACTTTGCTGCGAAAAGTCTAAACCTTCTTTCTGGGGAGAACGTTGGACTCGGAAAGTTGATTACTGATGGAATAAAGAACATTGCCCCTACCGGAGTGATGTTCATATTCGCTATTTTGTTTTTCGGCATCCTTACAGATGCGGGAACTTTTGATCCTATTATCAAAAAAACTTTAAAAATTGTAGGTAACAATCCTGTCAAGATTTGTATTGGGACTGTCGTTCTGGCTTCCCTAGTCCACCTAGATGGCTCCGGCGCAGTTACTTTTTTAATTGTCATACCTGCAATGCTTCCTCTCTATGAATCATTGGGAATGAAAAAAACTGTTTTAGCTACATGTGCTGCCCTCGGTGCAGGAACTATGAATATGGTTCCTTGGGGTGGCCCGACCATCAGAGCAATCACTGCACTTGAATCTTCTTCCAGTGAGATTTTTACTCCAATGTTACCATCCTTAGGAGTTGGGCTTTTGATCATAATACTTACAGCCATATATCTTGGAAACAAAGAAAAGAAACGTATAGGCAAGCTAGATATAGAGCCAAATATTAACATGATTCACGAGGACGATTCAAAAGCAGAAATTGAGGCAATGAAAAGGCCAAAAATGTTTTGGCTTAATATCACTCTAATAGTCGTATCCGTATATGTCTTGGTCAGGGGAATCCTTCCACCGGAAGTAGTTTTTATGATTTCTACTGTCATAGCTATGATATGTAATTATCCAAATATTGAATTGCAGAGAAAACTTGTAGATAAGCATGCTCCCTCTGCATTGATGATGGCCAGCATGCTTTTTGCAGCAGGAGCTTTTACCGGTATTATAAAGGGATCAGGAATGCTTGATTCAATGGCCCAAGGCCTTGTTTCACTGATTCCGCAGTCACTTGGGACTAAGATACCGCTAGTTACAGGGATTCTCTCAATGCCTCTGTCTCTCGTTTTCGACCCGGATTCATATTATTATGGAGTGCTTCCTGTCATTTCCACAGCTGCACATTCATTTGGGATAGAGCCTGTAATGGTGGCAAGAGCTTCCATAATTGGACAAATGACCACAGGTTTTCCTATCAGCCCTCTTACTGGCGCCACTTTCCTATTAACAGGACTAGCTGGAGTTGACCTGGGAGAACATCAAAAAAGCACCCTTCCTTTTGCATTTCTAACTACTATAGTGATGCTTGTTGTGGGAATCTTGGTAGGTGCAATTGTTTTGTAGAAAAATAATCTTTATATTTATGAGGTGTATACATGAAAAAAATAAGAATTGGTAGCGGTGCCGGCTATGCTGGAGATAGAATTGAACCTGCAGTTGAATTGATGGAAAAGGGAAATTTAGATTATATCATTTTTGAGTGTCTAGCAGAACGCACAATTGCAATAGGTCAAATGGATAAGTTAAAAGATCCTAAAAAAGGCTACAATCAGCTGCTCGAATATCGTATGGGAAAAATACTTCCAATTTTAAGCAAAAATAAAATTAATGTAATTACAAATATGGGGGCAGCTAACCCTGTGGAGGCGGCTAGGGTAACTGCTAAACTTGCGTCGGAGGCAAACATAACCGGACTGAAGATAGCCTATGTTACAGGAGATGACATCTCTGAAAACATATCTGATTACTACAACAATGATGTCCTTGAACTTGGCTCTAAACTGAGTAAAATCAAAGAAAAAATTATATCTGCTAATGTTTACATGGGCTGTGAAGGAATCGTAGAGGCTCTGGAAAATGGTGCAGATATTGTTATAACAGGTAGGGTCTCAGATCCTGCACTGACAATTGGTCCTCTATGTTACGAATTCGGTTGGAACGCTGATAAAAATATCTATGAAATGGGTCAAGCAACCCTTGCCGGCCATCTCTTGGAATGTGGTGGACAAGCTACAGGCGGATATTTTGCCGATCCCGGTTACAAGGAGGTCCCATGTCTTGAAAGGCTAGGTTTTCCTATCGTAGAAATTGGAGAGGATGGAGAGTTCTTTGTGACTAAGGTCCCTGATGCAGGTGGACTTGTCACTGAGGACACTTTGAAGGAACAAACAATTTATGAGATTCATAATCCAGAATCATATTTGACACCTGATGTAATTGCTGATTTTTCAAAAGTTAAATTTAAGGAAATAGATAAAGATATTGTTAAAGCTAGCAACGCGTCTTCCCATGGACGTCCGGATACCTACAAGGTAAGTATCGGCTACAAAGACTGCTACATAGGTGAAGGTGAAATTTCATATGGTGGAAGCAATGCCATTGAGAGAGCTAAATTAGCAGCTGAAATCATCGAAAAAAGGCTTAAAATCATTGGCTGCGAGTTCAATGAATTAAAGATTGAATACATAGGTTTCAATTCCCTTTACGGCGACAAAATATCTTCAGGGTTTGCATCTTCTTGTTTTCCGGAAATTCGCCTTAGAGTTGCAGCAAGGACAAGGGATCAAAGAAATGCAAACCAAATAGGCAACGAAGTTGAAGCTCTATATACTAACGGTCCTGCTGGTGGCGGAGGAGCAACCAAGAAGACATCCAACATAGTGTCTATTTGCTCCATATTTGTGCCACGCAGTGCAGTCAATGTAAAAGTCAATTATTTGGAGGTTTAAAATGAAATTGAAAGAAATTGCCCACTCAAGGACTGGAGACAAGGGAGATATATCAAATATATCTCTAATAGCATATAATGTAGAGGATTACGCCATTCTTAAAGAAAAGGTCACTCCAGAGATAGTCAAAGAATACTTTGGGGAAATCTGCAATGGTGAAGTCATTAGATACGAAATCGATTCATTGTATGCTATGAATTTTGTTTTGGATAAAACTCTTGGCGGTGGAGTAACCAGATCCCTTTCTCTAGATAAGCATGGGAAAAGCTTATCAATGGCTCTACTTGAGATGGAAATTTAAGTCAACTAATTGAACACGTTTAAAAACAGGATGCCCTGCTCCCCAGCTTGGCATCCTGTTTCTTATCCCTTATCGTTATTTAATTTTTATTATTGTTTTCTTGTGGTTTTCTTATGATTTTCTTAAATCTATTCTTTTGTGAATTGCCCGGTTGTACTCAGAAGCGGTTCCCTATTCTCCCATCTGCCTGATCATCCAGATATGCTTATTATAGCTTTCTATATGTCCTTCAAGCATACCCACTGCTGAAAACCATCCGGCTTCATCGCACTCATTTCTAAGTTCGGTAGCATCCTCTCTCAGGACATCGAGTATTTCCTTCACAGTATCCAGAGCTTCCTTAGTGTTGAAAGGCTTTGAATTAATCTCCTTGATTGTTGCATTTTCAAGGTATTCACTCATTTTAACAAAGGGCAAAGCCTCGTACATCTTCTGATGTTCTGCCACCTGATCGAAGTTTTCGAATACTTCATCGTAAAGTTTCTCTGTGAACTCGTGGATTGCGATGAAATTTGGACCGGCAACATTCCAGTGCACATTGTGCAGCTTGAAATTAGCCACTGCCAGATTTGACAGATGCTTATTGAAATCTTTGTGTAACTTTTTGATATTCTCCATATTTGCATTCCTTTCTCTTGTTATTAATATAAGTGTTAAATCGATTTCATAATCGACTTAGTTAACTATGGCTTACTTATATTTTACTACCACAAGTTAGGGATTGCAAACATTTATTTTATATATTTTGAGATTCCACAAGTTTTATGAAGTTTGAGCTTAAATTTCAAAGTCTTTCAAGATCCCCTTATTTCATGTTTTTTAAGATTTCACTTAGATGAGGCATATCAAAAATTTCGTACTCTTTCTTGAAGTTTTCGATTTCCTCCTCCGAATACTTCTCCGGATTGAGCATCATCCTTGCTGTATCGATAGGGTCCTTATATCTCACCTTCGCCTCAACGAAGACAGGTCTTTTGTTGCCGTCCTCTTCAAGTTTTCCAATTTCCTCAAAAGCATCGTCAAGCTCCTTGAGATTGGTTACTGTGAAAGCAATCGCCCCCATACCCTCGGCAGTCTTAGCCCAATCAGCACCGGAAATCTTAATCCCATAAGTCTCGTCCAGAGCTTCTTTCTGAGAGTGTTCGATAAAACCGAAGGACTTATCTGTGAAAACGATATTTATAATTGGAAGCCCATACCTTGTCTGGGTGAGAATCTCTTGCATATTCATTGCATATCCACCGTCCCCCGAAATGGTGAAGACCTGCTTGTCAGGATTTGAAAGCTTTAGACCGATTCCCGCAGGTAATCCGTAACCTAGCGTTGCAAACCAGCCACTCATAACGTGCCTATGTTCTCCGTAAAGAGGCAGCTGCCTGACTGAATACATTGTATTATTACCCACGCCCAAGCCATAGAGTGCATCGGGTTTTGAAAATTCACCAATTTTTCGGATAACGGATTCAGGATTCAATCCCTTGGAATCGTCTGATGCGGTGGCGTCCAGCCAAGCATCCCAGTTTTTCATATTTATTCTTGCAGCTCTAAGCCTGTCATCCTCTTCTCTACCCTTTCCGCTATCCAAAAGCGCCTGGAAGAAATCCGCAGAATCCCCGTGAATGCTCAAGTCGGAATGAAGCTGGGCACCTATATCCTTAAACGAGTTGTTCACCTGAATAATCTGTATATCCTTCCTCCAGAATCTTGCAAATGGGAAGTTGCTCCCCACGAAAATGAGAAGATCCATGTCCTCAGTAATATCAAAACCGGGTTTTGTTCCCAATCGCCCAAATGTCCCCATATAGTTCTTGTGATTTCTAGGAAATGAGTATCCTGAAGACGGAGCTGTAGTCATTGCAGGTAGTGCAAATTTCTCCGAAAACTCCACAGCCTTTTCCATGCATTCCCTCACGCCCTTGCCCATGTACAAAACAGGTCGCTCTGCTGACATGATCATTTCCAAGGCTTTGTCGATCTTCTCCTTAGGAATTGCTCTCTTCGGTTCAACGGGGATGAATTTTTCCTCCACAGTTTCTTCATAGTCGATTTCAGCCGTCATAAAGTCATTGTGAAGTATTACTATTGCAGGACCTTTTCTCTCATATGCATGCCTTATCGCATCGTTTATCACGTAGATGAGCTGCTGAGGCCCCATAACTTTTCTGTTATATACGCCAACATTCTCATAGAGTGGCAAAACCTCGGTTTCCTGGAATGAGTGTCTGTTCTGATTATCCGACTCACTCTGTGCAACGAGGGCAAGCAAAGGGACATTGTCCATCTTCGCATCGTAAAGCCCGTTGATCAGGTTGCTTGCACCTGGGCCACCGGAACCGAATGCAACGGCTATCTTACCTGTGTACTTAGTCTCAGCGGTTGCAGCCATGGCTCCTGCCCCTTCCTGCCTGACCTGAATATATTTTACCTTATCTTCTTCCTTTCTGAGGGCGTCCATCATACCGTTAAGTGAGCTTCCCGGAATCCCATAGACATGATCGATTCCCCATGCCCTAAGCTCTCTCAATAATCCTTGTGCTGCTGTAATTTTCATCTTGCAAATCCTCCTGTGACACCGATATCGGTCTTCATCCTTGTAGCCATTCACCTTGTACCCAAGGACGGAAAACCTGTATTAACTTGGACTGTATATATAACTATTATATAGATAATATATACCCGGATTTATAGACATTTAAAAATTCAATTCGTATTGAACTCACGAGTTCAGAAGGCTAGATTTATTTAAAAACTCGGATATCAGGATTTTGAAATTATGAGCCAGCCCTATTAGATCTCCGTATTAAATTTTGTCTCTAATTTTCACAAAATACAAAAGTCCCACGGCATCTGCCACTGCCCATCCTATCGGAATGGAATACCAAATCCCTTCCACTCCCATAAATGAGCTCATGATATAGGCAAGGGCAACCCTAAGCCCCAGTGACAAAACCGTCAGTACGATTGACATCTGCGGTTTGAGAATCCCCCTGTAAAGTCCGTACAGAAGGAAGAGGAACCCAATACCAATATAAAAGGCACCCTCAATTCTCAAGTAACTGACTCCGATTCTAATAATTTCTTGTTCCCCATCTACGAAGAATCTCATCAGATGACCTGCAAAAATCCAGACGAAAGCCGATGCCACCATGCAGAAAACCCCTGAAATCATCAGAGCCTGCTTGAGACTTGCCCTAACTCTTCCCACATCTCTTGCTCCGTAGTTTTGGGCAACGAATATGCTGAAGGCGTTGCCGAACTCCTGAGAAGGCATGTAGAAAAATCCGTCAATCTTGGTGACAGCGGCAAATGCGGCAGCAACATAGACCCCAAAGCTGTTCACAAGCCCTTGAACCATGAGGATACCAAAATTCATCACTGACTGTTGAATGGATGTTAGAATAGAATTTTCGAACACCAACTTTAGAATTTCCTTGTCAAAACGAAGCTCGTCACCCTTGGGAATGAACTGTTTTGTTGCAACAAAATAATATACGGTGATGCCCACACAGGATGTCATCTGAGCTGTAACCGTTGCCCACGCTGCCCCTTTGACACCCATGCCGAATTTCAAAATGAATAGAAGATCAAGAATGATGTTGAGAATCGTGGATATGGCAAGAAATATAAGGGGAACAATCGTGTTCCCAAGGCTCCTTAAAATCGCCACCACGAAGTTGTAAATCGTCACAAAGGTCATGCCGATGAGGATGACATTTAAATAGTCCCTAGTATCCCCGGCTGCCTCAGGAGGGATCTGCAGAAGTTTGATGAAAACCTCCACCAGAAGGAAGGATACTATGTTCACTATGACGGACACCCCCATTATGAATGCGAATGAATTGAAGATCGAATGCCTGAATAGCTTGTAATTTCCCGCACCATAAAAATTTGAGAACACCACAGATGTTCCCATACATAGACCCAGTATTATGCTGGTCAAAAGTATCATTAGTGTGAAGGATGAACCCACTGCAACTAGAGCGCTCTTGCCTATGGTTCTGCCCACGATGAGGGTGTCTGCCACGTTGTATAGTTGTTGCAAAAGGTTTCCGAAAATCAGAGGGAGAGAAAATGTGATCAGGGGTCTTGCTATATCTCCCTTGGTAAAGTCCTTGGTAAGTGTATTCATGTCTCTATTATACCACACTTGAGTCTCCCGTTGATATGGTTTATACTTTAAATATATTGTGAAATTTGGAAAGGATATGGGGATTTTTTAGTATTTCCCCATTTGATTTGGAAAGGATGACATAGGTTAAATGATTCTACTCTTAGTGTCTTTGGTTCTTCTCATGGCCCTTGTAGCTGTAAGGTTTTCCGACAAAATAGGTCTGCCCTCTCTGCTGCTTTTCATAGTAATGGGGATGATTACAACCGCTTCAGGATATCAGTTTGATAATTACAGAATCGTGGAGCACTTCGCCACAGTAGCACTGATGATTATAATGTTTTATGGTGGTTTCGGTACCAACTGGAAGATGGCAAGACCGGCTTTCAAGGAAAGTGCCCTTCTAGCTAGTCTCGGGGTAGTTCTGACGGCCGGATTTTGTGGTGTTTTCTTTCATTACGTTTTCCACCTGAGCTGGATCGAGGGTATGTTGCTAGCTTCTGTGGTTGCATCCACTGATTACGCATCAGTTTCATCTATTCTCAGGTCGAAGAACCTTAATCTTAAGCACCAGACGGCGCCAATTCTTGAGCTGGAATCAGGCTCAAACGACCCCACAGCCTACACCATGACTATTATATTCATAACCATGCTTTCCAAAAGCTCCATGTCCATCCCCCTTCTCATACTCACTCAGGTCGTATTCGGTGTAGCAATAGGTTTCCTTGCGGGCTATCTAGTTAAACAGGTAATAAATTTCTTCAGCTTTTCACAGGATGGGCTTTTCACAGTCTTTATTCTTGCTGTAGTTTGCCTAGCATTTGCCATTTCCACACTCCTTGGAGGAAACGGCTACCTTACTGTATATATATTAGGAATATACGTGGGCAATCAGGAATTCATCGGCAAGAGGGACATCGTATTCTTCTTTGACGGCTTCACAAACCTCATGCAGATTGGGATGTTTTATCTTCTAGGGTTACTTTCAGATCTTGGTGGTTTAAAAGGAGCTATGTCCATGTCAGTTATTGCAGCGATTTTCCTGACCGTTGTGGCACGACCTCTGGCAGTTTTTCTTCTGGTGAGACCATTTAGGTCAAACCTCGCCCAGATTTTCGTCCTTTCCCTTGCGGGACTTCGAGGAGCAGCAGCCATCGCCTTTGCAATCGTTGTTGTAAACTCCGGGGCGCCCATCACTGCTGATATATTTCACATAGTCTTTGGAATTTGTCTGCTATCCCAGCTGATTCAGGGAGGGCTGCTGCCACTATTTTGTAAAAAACTTGACATGGTAGACGAAAACGACACGGTTCTAAAGACATTCAATTATTATCAGGACAAGTCCGATGTGGGTTTCATCACTTCTACGATTCCGGAAAGCAGCATTCTTGTGGGAAAGAGAATTCGGGATATGAATCTGGCGTTTGATTTCATCATTGCCAAGATTATCCGCGGGAACAAAACAATCATACCCCGTGGTGATACGGTTCTCTTGGCCGGTGACACTATCGTTGTAGGTGGCGAGTCGTATTTTGACCCTATTGGGCAAGATCTTGTGGAGCTGAAAATTTCTCCTAGGCATCCTTGGCTGGGGTCTAAGCTCAGCGAGCTGAATCTTGAGTCGGATTCCCTTATCGTCATGATTCAGAGTAAGGAGGGGCAGATAGTGATTCCAAGCGGGGAGGCTAGCATCAAGGAAGGGGATACGGTCATAATGCTAAAGAGCAGAGATGTGGCCCATCATTAGGTTGAATGTTATGACTAGACAGGTACGTATACTCAAATTGCTCAACTTGATAGCTCTGTGTTTAGGTGTTTTTTCATCATGTATCACGCTGGAATGGTTTTTCACCGCCCCCTACTTTAATCGGGGAATGTGGTGTTTTGTTGTGATTCCCTTCATTATCTTTTATCTGGGTGCAAGGTTAGCTACGGAAGACTATTTTCACGGAATTACCCCAAGGCCTATTGCTACAATCACTCCTGTGAATATGCAGGAAAGTTCAGATTCATTCACCTCAGGTGGGGCAACAAATGCTTCCTCTTTAATCCGCCCGGTAATCATATTTTTAAATTTTTTAATATATGCCTACGCTATTTTTTATATAACGATTTCAAAAAGCCTCCTTTCAGGGTTCTATCTAAAAGACTCCTTTGCGTGGTGGAACACAATGATTCTTACGGTGTTGATACCCCTAGGGAGCATCTCAGCCTTTGTCAGTGTAATTAGTTTTTTCAAAGGGATTCTAAAGGACTTAAGTGGGTTAAAAGAAAGAGTCAAAAGCGGCATTAAAATCAGTGTTGTTCTAACATCTATTGTGATTTCCATAGCAATAGCTTTCGCCGGTATCCTCATGCTCTTATCGGTTTTGAGTACCGGATCAAACTTTGGGGACAAATCTGACGAGTTTATTGGGAAAGACGGGAATTACCGTTATTACTTTAAGGGAGCATCGCCTAATGATTACACAACCGATAGATACTTTAGATCAAATTGGCTTATAGTTAAGGAGGAAGTTTATGACCTCTAAAGTTTCTGATACAACAAAAAACCCAAAGCTGCAGTTGATAAAAAGGGTCTTTCTCCAATGCACTGCCTTATTCTTCACTACAATTATACTTATCACAGTGATAAACATAGTACTGGGGATTTACACTAATTATATCCCCCTTGCAGCAATCCTGAACCTATCGGGCTCTTCTATTTTTCTCGCCCTATCCCTTGTTTTTTTCAGAATAGGTCTCCTGCTACGCAAGGGCTTAAATGCGTCAGAAGGTAACTCAAAATCGGCTCATCAGATAGCCGCTGCAATGGGACTTTCTCAAACCATGCTTGCCCTCTATGTCCTGCTTATTACGGTAATACTCTCAAAGACTTTGCCCCATGGCTACACGCTCTCCATTTATTGCCACCTGTTTCTAGCGACTATGATGTACTTCCTCATAGCCATTGCCCTCTACTTTGCATTCTGTACCAAATTATTTAAACGAAATCCGACGTATTTCACAAAATACTTCACTTTCAAATGTATCACGGTTTTTTCGGGTAGTATTTTCATTCTGATACTTTTCATCCTTTTCATATTTGGTGTTCCTACTATTGTAAATTTGGCTTTCGATCCGGGGGTCAATAGACCTGTTACCTATAACGGAGATATATATTACAACATAGAAGTTACCACTAAAAATCACACAGAAACCAAATGGTATAAGCTCATAAACCCTGTAATAGCTAGGGAAGAAAAACCGCCCAAGGGCATTCGTTCGGATCAGGTATCAGGTTTGAAACTCCCTGATTCCATAAAGAAAAAACTGGTTTCCACAGGTAGGTATAAAACTAAGAACCCGGAAGCAAATAGCAAAGATTCACCGATAGACCAAAAGAAGCCTACCTCTTCATCCGCATCCCCTTCAATGGAGAATTCTGAAAGTCAAAATTCGGCTCAGTCATACGGGAATGAGCCTACCGGCGGATTGACACTACAGAATGAAATGCTAAGGCTCGGAAAATATTTATATGAACAAAGGCTTGTTCCCGGGGACGAATTCGAGCTTACTGCTACATCCCACGGGGAATTATCTGTTGAATTAAAAGGTAATAAAGAATCTCAAGGAAGCCACGTAGTTGATGTTATGTGGGAAATCAGACATAACGGCACGAAGAAAATTAGTGGGAAAGCCATGGACGAATTCGTCCTCATGAAGATGACAAAACCTGAAAACTCCACAGGTAGCTTCAGCATTGATAATGCAGAAATCATCGGCTTTTATCTGGTAGACCCTAGCTCCTTTGACATTATCGATGAGCACAGAACAGAATGGTAGCATTCAGAACCACGTGTAATTCTCCTTATATGGAATATCTCCCATACAAATTGTAAATCAAAACCACCGACTGCGTCTAAATCAATTGTAAGACGCTTCGGTGGTTTTTACTTAACTTATTAATTTCTAAATGCCCTAGACTACATCATATCCCGGGATAATTTCTTTGAATTAACTCTGACGAGCTTATTCCTTTTCCTTTCCGTACATCATTCTCAGTAGGAAAAGAGCAGCAAACATAAGTACGAATGCAACAGGAAGAGCGATAGCTATAGTCTTTACAAATCCTGCGATTATGTAGCTTACGAAAGAAACGCCGGCAACTGTCATTGCATATGGCAGCTGGGTATTAACGTGGTTGATGTGGTTACACTGAGCACCTGCTGAAGCCATGATTGTTGTATCAGAAATTGGTGAGCAGTGGTCTCCGCAAACAGCACCAGCCATACAAGCTGAAATAGATATAATCATCATTGTGTGGTCAGTGTGCTCAAAGATAGCTACAACGATAGGAATTAGGATACCGAATGTTCCCCAAGATGTTCCTGTTGCAAATGCAAGAGCAACACCGATAAGAAAGATGATACCAGGCAGGAAGTTTACGAAAGATCCTGCACTCTTCTCTACGAAGTTAGCAACATATGGAGCAGCTCCAAGGCTATCTGTCATTGCTTTCAAAGTCCAAGCAAATGTCAGGATTAGAATTGGAGGAACCATTGCCTTGAATCCTTCAGGAATACAAGCCATGCAATCTGTGAAGCTTATTACTCTTCTGAGTGAATAGAATGCAACTGCAAGGATCAAAGCGATTACGCTACCTGAGGATAGACCAACAGAAGCGTCTGACTTGGAGAATGCAGTTACAAAGTTCTCACCTGAGAAGAATCCGCCTGTATATAGCATTCCAAGTGCACAAAGGATGATAAGTACAACAACTGGAAGAACTAGATCGATAAGAGAACCATTGCCCTTAATCTCTTCGTTCTGAACGTTAGCATATGGTCTGTCAGGAGTAGTATAAATATCTCCATTGATAGCATTGTCCTCATGCTTTCTCATAGGGCCGAAGTCAAACTTCATAACCGTTACGAGAACCATTGTGAAAATAGTAAGTAGTGCGTAGTAGTTGTAAGGAATTGCATTTAGGAATACGGAAAATCCGTCTTCACCAGATACAAATCCTGTAACTGCAGCAGCCCATGAAGAAATAGGTGCGATAATACAAACTGGGGCAGCTGTAGCATCAATTAGATATGATAGCTTTGCACGAGAAACCTTGTGCTTATCAGTGATAGGTCTCATAACGCTTCCTACTGTCAAGCAGTTGAAGTAGTCGTCTACGAAGATCAGTACACCAAGGGCAACAGTAGCAAGCTGTGCTCCAACCCTTGTCTTAATCCTGTTCTCAGCCCATCTACCAAAGGCGGCCGAACCACCTGTTGCATTCATCATTGCAACCATAACACCTAGAACAACTAGGAATACCAGAATACCAACGTTATATGAGTCAGACAGTACAGAAACGATACCATCTTGCATTACGTGGTTAACAGTACCCTCGAAGCTGAAGTTTGAATAGAACAAACCTCCGATAACGATACCTAAGAACAGCGAGCTGTATACTTCCTTAGTGATCAAAGCAAGACCGATAGCAACGATCGGTGGAACCAATGACCAGAAAGTGGAATACATCGCCGGTTTGTAGTCCTTCCCGTCAGCAGCGAATACCATGAGATAGCTCATGAAAACGATTGCCAACAGGAAAGCAGCTCCCAAAACAATCCTCTTTCCTGCGAGTTTCATTGTTTATACCTCCTATAAAATAAAATTGAATAAAACTGCACCTTCATTCTACTACTTTAGTAAATTTTGTCAATGGTTTAACGAAAACATTTGCACAATAATTT
>JASBYX010000002.1 GCA_029983755.1 Anaerovoracaceae bacterium | reverse complement strand
AATCAGTGCTTATGTTTGAAAAAAGTTAGGACATTTTCATTTGCGCTTGACAGCCCCAAAATTTAGGACTTTTGTCGCCAATTCTTAGTTGTCAAGACATAGATTGCCGGCCTTACTTGTCAAGACATAGATTGCCGGCCTTACTTGTCAAAACATAGATTTCCGGCCTCAGCTGTCAAGACATGTATTGCGAGCACTAGTTATCAAGACATAGATTGCTAGAACGCTACCTTGAACACAAGGGCGACGATGCAAATCACAATTGCCATAGGTGTGTAGAGGTATCTTCCCAGAGAATGCCAAAGATTGCCATATTTCTTACCTCCTCCTTCGAAGGTATTGATTTCCTCCATTAGCTCCTTCTTATCCATAATCCAAAACCACGAAATCGCTCCAAGTGTGGCGCCGATAGGTATGATGTATATGGAAACAAGGTCCATCCACGGCCCCCATTTTAAAATGGCTTCCATGAACACCCCCGGAATGAAAGTTACAAGACCAATCCCTAGGAGAACCCATCGCCTACCGAAGCGAGGTATTTTGTGCAAAACAGATTCGCAAACCACTTCAAACATGTTCTGAAGGGATGTGATTCCCCCGAAGAAAACTGCGAGAAACAGCAGAACAGCGAAGATTCGCCCGCCCTGCATTTCTTGTAGAATCCGAGGCAATGTCACAAACAATAGCCCGGGGCCTCCTGCCTGCTCCATGTTGTATGAGAATACCGCCGGAACGATGACAAGGGCCGCAACCATGGCAGCAATAGTATCAAAGAGACCTGTCTGTTTTGCGCCGTAGACGATGTTTTCCTTCTTATTTAAATATGCTCCGCAGACGATCATGCCGCTGCCTGTTATGGAGAGGGAGAAAAATGCCTGACCCATGGCACCCACGATGACCTTTGGGTCCTTCAGATGGGACCAATCTGGTGAAAAAATGAACTTGTACCCCTCCATGGCTCCCGGAAGGAATGCCACCCTTACGGCCAAAACAACGAAGAGCACGAAGAAGAGAGGCATCATTATTTTGTTGGCTCGCTCTATGGAACGGGCGCCTGTGATGCAGGTCAGCAGGGTAAGGGCAATTACCACAACATGAAACGGCACCACGCTGAAGTCTTTGAATGCAAAACTCTCAAACCAAGTGTCTGTGTTTACAGTCATAAGGCTTCCTGTGACTGCTTGCACGAGGGATTTTAGTACGTATGAGATTATCACAGCGTAACCTATTGCTATGCAAAGGGATCCTGTCAGGGGGAGATAGCCGAGGAATTTCCCCACCTTCCCCATGCCCCGGGTTTCCCAAGCGTATTGGTAGGCTCCAAGGGTTCCGGTTTTGGCTCTTCTTCCTATTGCATATTCGGCGGACAACCCGATATAGGAAAATATCACGATGAAAACAAGGTAGATAACAAGAAATGCCCCACCACCGTTTGTTGTGAGTTTGAATGGGAATCCCCAAACATTTGCCATTCCCACCGCTGATCCGACTGCCGTGAGAATAAACCCCCACTTGCTCTTAAAAATACTTCTTTCTTTCATGATAAATTCCTCCTGAATAAAAATAATTGGTTGTCCTAAATTTTGTTATTTTAAACAAAATTTGTAATCCAATTTATCACAAAACAACAATTTTGTAAAGGGCTAATTACATTGCAGAAATAAAGTTGAAGAATGGTTTTTTTCGATGTATCATAATGGTGAAACTATTCCCACACAGGAGGCAAGTATGGAAAAGATGCTAATTGGACGAGGAACAGGAGAGGCTGTTCTTCTATCAGATAAGGTCAATCAGCACGGTCTGATTGCAGGTGCCACAGGCAGTGGTAAGACAGTTACTTTGAAGGTTATTGCTGAGAACCTATCAGCTATGGGGGTTCCTACAATTATTCAGGATGTTAAGGGTGATCTTTCTAACATTTCTGTTCCCGGGGAGATGAACGACAAGCTGGCTTCCCGTCTTGAAACCCTCGGGGTTTCTGACTTTAAGTTCGATGGCTTTCCCGTTGAGCTTTGGGATGTTTTTGGTGCGGCGGGTCTTCCCTTGAGGGTTACTGTAAGTGAGCTTGGGCCTACACTCCTGTCACAAATTCTTAACCTTAATGAAGTACAGTCAGGTATTTTGAATATTTTGTTTAAGATGACAGACAAAGAGGGTCTGTTGCTTCTGGATTTAAAGGATCTGAGAAGTGCTTTAAATTACATGATTGATAAGAGGCAGGAATTGTCCAAGGAGTATGGGAATATTTCAGCTCAGAGTGTTCAATCAATTTTGAGAGCTCTCCTTACCATCGAAGATGAAGGTGGAGATATTTTTCTCGGGGAGCCGGCTCTCTCCATTGAAGATATGATGAAGACAAGTTCCGATGGCAAGGGTATTGTGAATATTATTCAGGCTAACAGGCTGGTGCAAAGCCCTACTCTATATGCCACCTTCCTACTTTGGATGATCTCCGAGATTTACGAGGCATTGCCTGAGGTTGGAAACCTGGACAAACCGAAGCTGGTGTTCTTCTTCGATGAGGCTCACCTTTTATTTAACGGAATCTCTTCCACTCTTGAACAAAAGATTCTGCAGATCGTAAGGCTGATTCGTTCCAAAGGTGTTGGCATTTTCTTCATCACTCAGAATCCTCTGGACATCCCGGATGCAATTTCGTCCCAGCTTGGAAACAGGGTTGTTCATCAGCTAAGGGCCTTTTCACCTAAGGACGAGAAGGCTGTGAAAACTGTTGCGGACACTTTCAGGGCAAACCCCCAGCTGGACACCTATAGCGAAATTTTACAGCTGAAAACCGGTGAAGCTATTGTGTCCTTCCTAACCGATGACGGTTCACCTTCCATCTGCCAAAAGGCTCTCATCATGCCACCGAAGTCCACCTTTACGGCACTTGACAGCATGGCAATGGATGGTATCGTTAAAAATTCAACCCTTAACGGCAAATATATGCAGTCAGTGGACAGGGAGAGTGCATATGAAATGCTCAATGCAAGGGCTGCTCAGGCGGAAATGGATCTTGAAAATCAGCGACTTGCGGAGGCTCGCCAAAAAGAGCTTGAAAAGATGGAGCTGGAACATCAGAAAGCTCTTGCCAAGCTGGAAAAGGAAAGGGAGCGGGCTGAGGCTGAAACAAGAAAAGCTGCCGAGAGGGCTGCGGCAAAAGTTGACAGACGCAGGAAGTCCGCAATGGACAAGGGCATAGATTCACTGGTTGGAACTGTTACCAGAACTGTAGGCAGGGAGCTTGCCCGAAATCTCCTCGGCAGTCTTTTGAAGAAATAGGTAGTTTCGTGGAAATGGAGATTTTATGATTGAAAAAGTAACGTTGTTCGCTTCGTTTTTGGTAATGGCTCTATATATCTCCTATGTGGTATATGGTAATGGTGGGAGTCACTGGATTACCGGCGTTTATCCGGCAGCGATAATATCTGGAATTGCAGCAGTTTTGGAAATGATTTTTCTAATTATTTCCTTTGTATACCTTATAAAGCGAAGGCGGTTTCTAGTGGGGTTCATGGCAATGAGTATTCAAATTCCTGCCATCCTGATTATGCTGTTCTTCTTTGCAGTTTGCTATTTGGCAATGTGATTCCTGCAGGTTCGCTGCCCCTTGTGGTTCATATTCATCTATGAAATCTGCTCCTTGGCAATGTGATTTAAAAAGGCGCTATATCATTTGAAATTTCAACTGATATAGCGCTCTTATATTTTTGCTTTTATCTATCGGGCTTTTTGGCTGTCGGGCTATCAGGCCGCTTGGCTGTCGAGCTCTCAAGCCGCTTGGCTGTCGGGCTATCGGGTCGTCGGATTATCGGACTGTTATAGCGGGTGCCCAAACTAGAGCCTTACTTTATCACTACTTTGTGATACTTTTTCTTTCCCTTTTTGATAACAAGCTGGCCATCCTCAAAGTCAGCCGAAGTCACCTGGTAACGCTTGTCAGCTATTTTGTTGCCGTTAAGAGAAACTCCCCCTTGCTCGATCGTTCTGAAACCGTCGCTGTTGGACTGAACCAGATTCAAATCCTTGAGGAGGCTTACAAGGCCTTTTCCTTCCCCGTCAAAGTCAGTGGCAGGAAGTTCAGTCGTCGGAATATCAGCCATAGCCGCCCCGGAAGCTCCTGCACCACCTGCAAAGGCAGCCCTTGCCGCATCGAGAGCCTTCTGAGCCTCTTCTTCACCGTGAACCAGTTTGGTGATTTCGAATGCCAAAATCTCCTTCGCCCTATTTATCTCCGCACCTTCCAAGCTGGAGAGCCTATCCACCTCATCCATAGGCAAGAAAGTCAACATTCTAAGGCACTTATTCACATCCGCATCCGCCACATTTCTCCAGTACTGGAAGAATTCGTATGGGGAAGTCCTGTCAGCATCAAGCCACAAAGCACCTTTCTGTGTCTTGCCCATCTTCTTGCCTTCGCTGGTTGTGAGAAGGCTGAATGTCATGCCGTAAACTTTTTTGCCGACTTCCTTTCTCGTGAGGTCAACGCCGCCGATTATGTTTGACCACTGGTCGTTTCCGCCGAACTGCATCTTAACGTCGAAATCCCTTGCCATAACCATGAAGTCGTAAGACTGCATCAGCATGTAGTTAAACTCAAAGAAGGATAGCCCCTGAACCATTCTCTGCTTGAAGCACTCAGCTCTGAGCATTGTGTTAACATTGAAATGTGTGCCTATCTTTCTGACAAACTCTATGTAGTTAAGTGGCAACAGCCAAGAAGCATTGTTTACAGAAACAGCCTTGCCCGCTTCAGGGGTTTTGTTCTCGTGTCCCGGGGTGTAAACTCCCTCATTTCCCTCATACTTCCACTGGTGGTCGAAATCTAGGAATTTCACGAAAAGTCTCTCGAAGGCACGACAGTTCTCCTCGATAGTTTCAGGAGTCATCATCTTTCTCATATCGGTTCGCCCTGAAGGGTCACCAACCATTCCGGTTCCGCCACCGATGAGCACAACCGGTGTGTGCCCATACTTCTGCATATACATCATAATTATAACTTGCATGAAGTGCCCCACATGAAGGCAGTCTGCAGTTGGGTCAAAGCCGATATAAAATTTGATTTTCTCTTTTTCCAGGAGTTCTCGAACGGCCTCTTCGTCAGTTACCTGCTCGATGAAACCCCTTTCTTTGAGCACGTCGAAGACATTTGTCTTGTCGCTCACGTTATCCGGAATTAAATTCTTCATTTTTCATCTCTCCTATGATCTATATGCATTAATACTTATAATTTTTATACACTATCCACAAAATACTTTTCTTCGTTACGCATTGCACGCCATGAGTCATGCTCACACTTCGAACATCATGCTATTTTGTGCCGTAGAGCCTGTCACCTGCATCCCCAAGGCCGGGAACGATGTATGCGTGTTCGTTCAGCCTCTCATCCTTGCATGCGATGTAGATATCCACATCAGGGTGAGCCTTTTGAAGGGTTTCGATTCCTTCAGGGGCTGCGATTAGGCACATGAAAGTAATTTTCTTCCCACCTCTCTGCTTGATGAAATCAATGGCTGCCACGGCGGAACCTCCAGTTGCCAGCATTGGGTCCACAACGAAGGTTTGCCTGTTTTCAATATCCACCGGAAGTTTGCAGTAATATTCCACAGGAAGGTGTGTGTCAGGGTCTCGGTAAAGTCCCACGTGACCGATCTTTGCGTTAGGCACAAGGTTCATCATTCCGTCAACGAATCCAAGGCCTGCCCTTAGAATCGGAACTATAGCGATGTCCTGTCCCTTTAACAACATGGTTTTCGTCTTACTGATAGGGGTTTCTACTTCCACCTCTTCAAGGGGGAGATCTCTGGTTGCCTCATAGCCCATCAGGGTTGAAATCTCCGTAGCAAGTTCCCTGAACTCTTTAACTGTGGTGTTTTTGTCCCTCATCAGAGATACTTTGTGTTGAATCAACGGATGGTCAAATACATATACCTTTCCCATAATTGTTCCTCCGGTTGTTTAATTTTAATTTAAATTTAGTTTTATCTTGTTTTGTTGCTTTTGTCTTTTGATTTTGCGATTGCTCTTTGCGCTTGCTTTTGAGCTGCGTTTATGTGCTTGGTTTTAGCTGCTTTTGAGCAATTGCTTTAGTAAGATTTTTGCGTTAAAGCCTTACATTTAGCCTATTCTATTCGTCCAGAAGGGCCACTCTTCTATCGTGTCTTCCCCCTTCATACTCCTCATTCAGCCAAGCGTCCACCATCTCCCTTGCAAGATCCGGCGAGGTGAACCTTCCCCCCATTGCCAGCATGTTGGCATTGTTGTGTTTCTTGGCCAGTTTAGCAAGCTCCACCGAATTCACAAGGGCGCATCGCACTCCCTTGATTCTATTTGCGGCAATGGAAATGCCGATACCGGAACCACAGAATACAAGGCCTAGTTGCGCTTTTCCATCGGCGACGGCCTGGGCACAGGCTTTGCCGTATATTGGGTAGTCAACAGATTCCGGGGCATTAGTGCCCAGGTCCACTATTTTGTAACCCTTGCCATCCTTGTCCTTCAAAGTTCCCAGATACTCTTTAACATTGTTTTTCAGTTCAAAGCCGCCGTGATCGGCTGCCATTGCTATTATCATGTCCTCACCTCTAAACTTCCCTTATATTGTGTCCTGCTGATTTTAACATCCTGTTCATAACGGAGAAGGCGATTCCGCCTTCCTTGCCTTGTTCCTGCACTCCAACCGCCAAAATATCGTCACAGCCTGCTTTGTCGGCTTCCCTGAGTTTTCGGAATAGGTCATGGGCTGCTGCATTTGGATCGTCAAAAACAAGAATCTGAACTTTATGTCCTATCGCCTTTAGACGATTAGCCTCTTCTTCTGCGGCTTTCCGAGCCTTTTGCCTCGGTCCGAGGAATACTGTCATAGCTGCTTCTGGTGCATAGTGCTTATACTTCATTCCCGGGGATATGGGCACAATGTCCTCTTCCCTTCTCGGCTTAGATTGTTTTCCATTTTTAGATTGACCCTCTGTATCTCCTTCTGTAGAAGCTACGGTGGGCTCTTCCAGAATGGAATGAAGGCTCACTTTCACTCCCAAGGCCTTCTCAAGATCCTCTTTGGTGATTTTGCCGGGTCTCAATATTACAGGGGTCGGTTTTCTCATATCCACAACTGTGGATTCAATTCCTACTTCGCAGTCCTCGCCCCAGACCAAACCGTCTATTCTTCCATCCATATCATCTAGTGTATGTGCCGCTGTTGTGGGGCTCGGCTTGCCGGATAAGTTGGCACTTGGTGCTGCTATGGGACACCCTGCCTTTTCTATGAGAAGTTGTGCGGTGGGATTTGCCGGAAACCGAACTGCCACCGTATCAAGTCCCCCGGTCGTAACTTCCGGAACCTTAGCTGATTTGGGAAGAACCATTGTCAACGGTCCGGGCCAAAACATCTCTGCAGCCTTGTGAATATTATCCACGGCTTCCCTTGGAAGTTTATCCTCTGAAACCCTTGCAATATCCTGCAAATCGCCTATATCCGATATATGGACAATCATGGGATTGTCGCTGGGTCTTCCCTTGGCCTTGTAAACCTTTGAAACCGCAGAGGCATCCAGAGCGTTGGCTCCTAAGCCGTACACCGTTTCAGTAGGAAATGCCACAAGTCCACCGGATGCAAGCACTTTACCTGCTTCTTCTATGTCTTCTTTTGTATCTTTAAAAATCTTTGTCTTCATTTTAATTAATGATTAAAATTTGAGGTGATGATTTAATTGTAAGTCTTATTTCAAAATGCTAATTGTTAAAATCAGAAATTCTTCATCTTCTCAGCCTGCTCATGGGTAGTCATAGCATCGATTATCTCATCGATTTCTCCGTCAAGTATAGCCTCAAGCTTATACAGAGTCAGCCCGATTCTATGGTCTGTAACCCTGCCCTGTGGGAAGTTATATGTCCTGATTCGCTCGGAACGGTCTCCTGAACCCACCTGACTCTTACGCTCTGCTGATATCTCCTCGTTCTGCTTTTGCATCATCAGATCATAAAGCCTTGCCCTTAGAACCTTGAATGCCTTTTCCTTGTTCTTGATCTGTGACTTCTCATCCTGACAAGTGACTACAAGTCCTGTTGGAATGTGTGTTAATCTGACTGCGGAGTCCGTTGTATTTACACACTGTCCACCGTTTCCTGACGCACGGTACACATCTACCCTTACATCGTTAGGGTTTACCTCAACATCCACATCATCAACCTCAGGTAGCACAGCTACTGTCGCAGCTGATGTGTGAATTCTCCCTGATGATTCAGTTTCCGGCACACGCTGAACTCTGTGGGTTCCGCTTTCAAACTTGAGTCTTGAATAGGCTCCTTTACCTTTAATCAGCACAACTGCCTCTTTGATACCGCCTATTCCTGTATCATTTATCTCAAGAACCTCTGCCTTCCACCTGTTCCTCTCAGCGTACCTCATATACATTCTGAGAAGGTCTTGCCCGAACAGAGCAGCTTCGTCTCCTCCGGTTCCTGCCCTGACTTCGAGGATTACGTTCTTCTCATCATTAGGGTCCTTAGGTAGAAGAAGAACCTTGAGTTCATCCTCCATTTTCTCTATGCCTTCCTCAAGTTCTGAAAGCTCCATCTTCGCCATTTCTCTTAGCTCGGCATCGTCCTCAAGTTCGAGAATTTCCTTAGCTTCTGATACTCCCTCTTTAGCCTTCTTGTACTCCTTGTATTTCTTTACGATGGGCTCCATTTCACCCATTTCTTTAATATGCTTCTGCCAAAGGGGCTGGTCTGCTATCACATCAGGATCGCTCACCTTCTTTGACAGTTCCTCGTATTTTTCTAATATAAAATCTAGTTTATCGAACATTTCTACTCCCGGTACATTCTTCTTGACGTACGTTCTTCCTATCGCTATTTTCTAAACCTGGTTATCCCTGCTACGCTTAGCATTACATAAATAGCATATCGCTTAACTTCTTTGACTTATTATTATATCACATGGTTCAATTACCTGTCTATTTTGCCTTTGAAAAAGACCGCAAACAAATTGCGGTCTTAAATGTCTTCTGATTATTGGTCTTGTTATTAGTCAATGTGGTACTTGTTCTTGAACTTTTCAACACGTCCGCCACGGTTGACGAATTTCTGCTGACCTGTAAAGAACGGGTGGCATGCTGAGCAAACGTCTAGTCTAATCTCAGACTCGGTAGATTTAGTAACGAATTCGTTACCACATGCGCAAGTTACTTTACATTCCTTATAATCAGGATGGATTCCTTCCTTCATGTTTATTCACCTCTTTCCTGCTCAGGTGCCTACAGGTACCCTCTGCATAATTGCTTATACCCAAGTTTTTCCAGTTATAAACACAATTGCCTATAACCTATCATCTCTTCGATAGCCCTAATATATTATCACAGCTAGTGGGGATAAATCAACCCCTAAATTTTAAGTATTTAGGTATCTTTTCTTCCCTCATGGAGAGCTTAGATGCTTTGCTTCACTATGTGATCCATGTCGTTTTACAACTTGCCGCAACTTAAATCCCTTATTATAACTTAGTAAAAAACCCTGTTTTGCTGTGTTTATGTCTCAACCGCACTTACCTGAATCATGATTTTGCAACTTACTGCAACTTAACTTAAGCCCAAAAAGGAATGTATTTCATATATCTCGGAACCGTATCCACAATTCGGTCTATTGAAATAAGCGGAGAACCTGCATTTGAAAATTCTATCCTATCTTTGAATAGTTCAACCATTGGACTTGTGCCCCTTTGCTCAATAGCCTGATGAATCATGATATTGGCAATTAACTCACGAATAGCTATCTCTGGGTATCCCAACTTTGTTTGTCTTATAGAATCTTCAATAATTTCTTCCTGCGGAATGATAGTTAAAACGTAATCTATGATTTTTTCATACGAAATAGCATAACCTTCACTAAATACTTTTTCTCTTACCGTATTAAGCTTGTTGTTATCTTTATACCAGATTACTCTTAATTCTTTATGGGCTAGTCTCTCGAAGTTGTTTAAATCTTTTGCAACAAGTAGTGCACCCAAATTAGAAATATCGTAATTCCCTGCATCATTCCTTTTTATAAATTTCTCATTAATAAAATCATCTAATATCTTGTTGCTATTCTGTGGTAAAACAATCCCCATTTTTTCATAATATCCTGATGCACTCAGTAAATTTATCACCTCATTGAGTGGAACATCATTTTTTGCATTTCGTAATTCAAAGGGGGTTGTATCAAAAGCTGCCCATAGAGCTCTCTCTTTATTCGGGTACTCTTTCAACTTCTTCTTATTTGTTCCAATCCTAATGTACTCTTCACCAGAAAACTTAATTGGTTCTTTTTCTGCACATGGTATTTCTAACAAGACAACATTTTTTTCATTGATTTCTGTTTTATAAAATCTAAAATCTGTCTTCGGATTTATCATTCGAGGGTCATCATTATTGTGCTTAAATTCAACCCATTCTGTTTCACTTGGCAAAGAAATCAACTCTATAACTAAATTTTTTATATAATCCTGATTTTTAATCGTCACCTTAATTCTCCTAATAATTATCGTCACATCATTTATATTATAGCAATTTGGAGGTGTTTTTTCTACCTTGAAACTGGTAGTCATTTATTAACAAGTCCCCTCTTATCCTAATATTCTCTGTATAACTTATTTTACACCAATTTTGCAAATCCTTTAATCGGCCCCGGTGTCCCCACCTTCAACACTTTGATATATTTTAACTGTGAGAGGTTTTCACTTAAGGTCAATTGTTGCACCATCTGAAACTAACTACAAAGTCAAGTCTAGACACATTAACCACTCAAATCAAAACTCATTAACAAATCAAGGAGGATTTAATGTTAAGAACACAAACAAATTCAAAAGCTGCACCAAGCTTTAAGCACACCAACAATCGGAGGAACAAACCGTTGCTGGTGACATGCCTAGCTGCAATGATCACCCTGAGCATGGCTGTTTTGTTGCCTTCGGAAGAAAGCACCCATTACATTTCCCATGGAGCGGACGACAAGGCTGTCACCTCTAATCCTATCTCTAACATACGAATAAACGAAGTGGATTCTCAACCGGATGATTGGTTTGAAATCATAAACACTTCAGGGGATCCCATGGATGTTTCCGGTTTTGAGATCCGGGATAATGCTGATGATCACAGGGTTAAGCTAAAGGACGGGACAGTACTGAAAGGGAATGACATTTTACTTGTTGACAGTTCCACTGCTCTGGAAGTTTACGATAAGCATGCTAAATCTTTCGTAGATGGCACATTCGCAGACAGTTTCGGTCTCGGCAAAGGTGACACCATCAGGCTTTACGATAAGGATGGAAAACTCCTTGACAGTTACAAATGGGAGAGCCACGCTCAAAAAGACGGTGACCCTTCAAAGGCAAGTTACGGCAGGCTACCTGATGGCACAGGGGAATTTAAAGTTTTGATGCCAACTCCTGGTAAGCCTAACAAGGATCTCGACGCCACCGATAAAACCGATAAAAATGAAGAAAAGCCAAACAAGGGGGACAAAGGGGATGTGCAGGACAACAAAAAACCGTCTGATGAAACGACCACCGGTAACAACAATGGCAAGAATCCTAGCGACAAAGGGGATACTAAAAAAGATCAGTCATTCCCGGAGCTACCTAAGCTTCCATGGGAAGGCCCCGCTACGGCAACCGTTCTAGACAAAACCCCTACATTTCTCTCAGACTCTTCAGGCCTTGACTACGCTAATGGCAAGCTCTACGCAGTTGACAACGGCACTGCTAAGGTGTGGGTAATGAATGTTAATGGTGACGGCACAGTGGAAATGGTCAAAGGTTTCGAAAAAGGCAAGCAAGTTCGCTTTCAAAAAGATGCTGATAGTCCTAAGGCCAAAGGTCCTGATGCAGAAGGAATTACCGTGGACGGAGAGGGCTTTGTCTACATCGCATCAGAACGTGACAACTCAAACAAAAAAGTCAATCAAAACAAAATTCTAAGGGTTAACATCAATTCCCCCGGAGAATCCGTGGTAGCCGACACAGAGTGGGACATCACCGGTGCCCTTCCGAAAGTTGGTGCAAATATGGGAATCGAGGCAATCGAATGGGTTCCCTACGCTGTTTCAGGGGGAATCTTCTTTGTAGGCCTTGAGGAAAATGGCCACATATATGCGTTTGTCTTGAACAAGGACGGTACATTTGTAAAAATAAATGAGTTCAATTCCTATCTCGGTGGGGTAATGGGTCTTGACTACAGCTTAAAGGATCACACCCTGAGAGCCTCTGCAGACAACGGATACGGAAATGTAATGTCAGAAATAATTTTCACCGGGCCTGCATCCTACGGCTGCTCTCACTACGCTCCGCCGAAAGATTTAAATGTAAACGGAAACTATGAGGGTTTTGCCCTAGCTGCCGGCGCCCCTATCCCAGACGACAAAATAGCTGTCTATCGTTTCGAAGATGGTGTAGATAAGGGTGCTCTCGTGCTCAGCTGGCTGACTCCGAAGAAAGATGATAACAAGGGAAATTCCGGCAAGGTGGACAATGGAAACAAGGGAAGTGATAATAAGGGAGACAAAGGAACCGATGACAAAGGTTCTGCTCTTGACAAGCCCCACAAGGGAAATGGGAATGGTTCTTCGGCTAGTGATACCTCCGGCAATGGAAGTGGTAACGGTGGAAGCTCCAGCAAAGGAAATGATAACGGTACTTTAACCGGCGATAATTCCGGCAAAGGAAATGCCTCCCATAATATCACCCATAACCCGGGAAAAGTAGTGAACACAGGTGATACCCAATCCCTTACAATGTGGATTATTATATTAGGTGCATTAGTCATATCAGTCGGGGCTCTGATTGTTCTCAAGAGCATCAAAAACAATAAAACTAAATAGATCTTCTTAAGTAGCTTCGTTACTTTTCTACTCTTTTATTCTTTTTACATTCTTTATGTATATCATATGCTCCTCTTTCCTGAAATAGGGTTTGGGGAGCATTTTTCTTACCACATACACAAAATTTGGAAACTATCCTATGAGCATATCCATTTTCCTCTACACCCTTAGGGCAAGTAAGAAGAAGCCGATTATGCAGGCATTCTCCCTATACAGGCATTCCCCCTATACAGGCATTCCCTCTACACCTTTAGGGCAAGGTGATGTATAATACAGATAAATAGCAAGGAAAACTAGGGCACAGGAAAGGACTATGTAGTTATGATTAAGAATATGATGGACGGAGAAAGAGAAGCAGCACTCAGGGTTGCAGACATGATGCTTGCTGCAGCAAAAACGGCCCCGAAGGGAAGCGGCAAAAACACCATAAGAGGTTTTGTAGTTACAGGAGCCGAAAAAGACAAGCTGGCGGACAAGATGCGAGAGCTTTCAAAGACTTATGATATGCCTTTTTTCAATAGGGATGGAAACAATGTTGATCAGGCTCATGCAGTTGTAGTTCTAGGCTCAATACAGAAACCCTTCGGACTTAAAGAATGCGGCATGTGCGGTTTTCCAACATGCGCTGATATGAAAAAGGGGCATGGAAGATGCGTGTTCAACGTGACGGATCTTGGAATAGCATTGGGTTCTGCAGTGGAAATCGCAGCCAAACACCATATAGACAATCGAATAATGTACACCGCAGGAAGAGCAGCCGTGACACTTGACTATTTTGTTGAGGCGGGAGAAGAGGATGGGGAGGAAATAGAAATTGCCTTCGGCATTCCTCTGTACACAGGATCTAAGAGCGTCTTCTTCGACAGAAACCCGGGCGCTGTTTTGCTGTAGTGGCTGTGGTGGCCGTAGTTACTGTAGTTGCTGTAGTTACTGTGGTGGCCGTAGTGGCTGTAGTTACCATGTTGACTGTAGTAGCTGTAGTGACTATGATGGCTTTACTGATTTTAGTTTAAATAAGTTCTATGAGGATATTGGAGATCACAAAACCCCGCAAAATCTGCGGGGTTTCTTTTGGCTATATCGTTTGGTTTCAATTGCTAGTCTTTTTCTTTACTATTCTTTTCTTAAATTCAATTTCCTTAATCAATCCATTTAATCGTTGAAATTTCTTAATCGCTTAATTCCTTAAAAGCAAGCCATCTCAACTGCTTAAGCTAGAAGATGAAGTGTGCGATTGGAGCAACGATCAGAAGACTGATGATAGTTCTCTCTAGGAAGATCAGGAACAGCTCTCCAATGTTTACAGGAAGCTTTGATCCCAAAATCAGTCCACCAACCTCTGATAGATAAATCAGCTGAGTTACAGAGATAACTGCGATTATGAACTTAGTCATCTCACTCTTAACAGTTCCGGCAGCGATAATTGCAGGAGTAAACATATCAGTAAATCCTACTACCATTGTCTTGGAAGCGTGTACAGCTTCAGGAACGTCAAGAAGGTTTAGAAGTGGCATGAAAGGCTTACCAAGCCATGTAAAGATTTCTGTATTGTTGGCAATTGCAAGTGCAAGTGTACCGATACACATTACAACAGGCATTACACCAAACCACATTCCAACCATGTTCTTAAGACCTGTCTCAAAGAACTGTGCTACTCCCTTGTGTTCAGCAACTCTATCCAGTGCCAAGTGAATACCGTAGTCAGCAGAGCTGGAGTATCCTTCTGGAATTGACTCAGGCATTGCCCTTCCCTCAACAAGATATGTATCCTTCTTGATTGATAGAGGTGGGATTCTTGGGCAGATGATTGCGCAAACAATACCGATCAGACAGATTGTCAGATAGTAAATTCCAAAGTACTGCATCATGTCAACCTGAGCAAGTACTACAATACTGAATGTGATTGATACTGCTGAGAATGTAGTTGCTATAATTGAAGCTTCCCTTGCAGAGTAGTAGCCACCTTCGTACTGGTTTGTAGTAAGCATTACTCCCAAAGTACCGTCACCGATCCATGAAGTGAAGCAGTCTACTGCCGCCCTTCCCGGAATCTTAAACAGAGGCCTCATAACCTTAGTTAGAAGTGCTCCAACAAATTCCAGTAGACCGAAGTCAAGTAGCAATGGCAGAAGCAAGCTGGCAATCGCAAAGATGATAACTAGGGTAGTAAGTAGATCCCCTAGAACGAATCCTCCATCATCCGGATTGGTGATCCAATTGATGAATCCGTGGTCCTTTTCACCGGCCTGAACTTCTAGATAAGTAAGCCAAACAAAAATAGCACCCAAAACACGAATCACAACCCAAATAGGCGTGGTGGTAAATGTGTCTTTAAGAACAGGGTGCTCTGTGATAAATTTAGGTCTAGGTAGTGCAATAATGGACATAATTGCAGATATTGTAACAATAATAACACAAACAATTGGTAGTGCACTTCCAATGGCACCACTGATAATATCGGCAAGGATCTTAACAATTATTGTCCAGTCTTTGGCTCCTTCGCCTGTAGCCCCGAAAAAGGACTTCTTAACCGGTATCATGAAGAGAATGATACCTATGATGGACGGGATAAGGAAGCCCGCCATCAATGAACTTCTTTTCTTATTCATAAAACTCTCCCTTCGTATAGCCATCTGTGCTAATTATATCACAAAGTCAGAATGATTTGTATAGAAAAAATATTCTTACATTAAAAATATAATTCTCTAACAAAATTTTGAAAAAAGGTGTATAATGTTCTCTCAAGGAGAATTTGAATATGACTGTGCATTTAGGATTAGACGTCGGCTCGACCACTGTTAAGCTGGTGGCCCTTGACGGGGATTTCGAAATTCTATTTAAAACTTATCGCAGACATATGTCCGATGTGAAAAACACGGTTAAACAGGTTGTCGAAGATTGTTTTGACACGCTTGGAAATGTGCCGGTTACTGTGAATGTAACAGGATCCGGCGGACTATTTGTAAACAAGCATTTCGAGATACCCTTCATACAGGAGGTAGTTGCCCTTTCTAGGGGAATTTCAACCTTCATTGCCGATACAGATGTCGCCATAGAACTCGGTGGCGAAGATTCAAAAATTATATATTTAAAAGGTTCTGTTGAGTCCAGGATGAATTCTATTTGTGCCGGGGGAACAGGAGCTTTCATAGATCAAATGGCCTCCCTGCTGAAAACTGATGCAGTGGGGCTTAATAAGTATGCAGAAAAATCGGAGAAAATCTATCCGATGGCATCCCGCTGCGGTGTTTTTGCAAAGACTGACGTGCAAGCCCTAATCAACCAGGGCGCCAGCAAAGAGGACATATCCGTTTCTGTTTTGCAATCCGTTGTGAACCAGACCATATCCAACCTTGCCTGTGGCAGGCCTATCAAAGGGACGGTTGCCTTCCTAGGGGGTCCTCTGCATTTCCTTCCTGAACTTAAGAAAAGATTCATAGAAACCCTAAACCTTCAAGAAGGAGAAATCATAACCCCTGAAGATGGGGAGATTTTCGTTGCAAAGGGTGCTGCAATTGCTTCTGTCGGCCAACCTACGATGAATTTTGTGAATCTCAAGGAAACCGTCAGCAAGGATTTCAAAGAGGAGGCTTCAAGCAAAACTCTCAAGCCACTTTTCAAGGATGAGGAATCACTTGAAGCTTTCAGGAAAAGACATAGCGAAAGCTCCGTAGTCTATGGGGACATTCGCACTTACCATGGGCCTATGTACCTAGGAATTGATTCAGGCTCTACAACCTCAAAGCTTGTTGTCCTCTCAGAGAATAACGAGATTCTCTATTCCCACTACACAAACAACGGAGGAGATCCCCTAGCCGTTATAATCGAGCAGATCAAACATATTTACAAAATAAAGGCCTCCGATAGTTTCTTCAGGTACGCCGGGGTTACCGGCTACGGTGAAGATTTCATCAAGGCCGCACTGAACCTGGATACCGGTGAGGTTGAGACTGTGGCTCATTTTGAGGCAGCCAAGTACTTCGATCCTCTTGTGGATTTTGTAATCGACATCGGCGGACAGGATATGAAGTCAATGAGGATTCAGGATGGTGTTATTGATTCCATCCTTCTTAATGAGGCTTGCAGTTCCGGTTGCGGCTCCTTCCTGGAGACCTTCTCCCGCAGCATAGGTCTCTCCCCGGGGCAGTTCTCGGAGCTGGCACTCATGGCCGAAAGCCCCGTGGATCTGGGCTCCCGCTGCACGGTCTTCATGAACTCGAACGTGAAGCAAGCCCAGAAGGAAGGAGCCGCTCCATCGGACATCGCCGCCGGCCTTGCCT
This sequence comes from Anaerovoracaceae bacterium, assembly GCA_029983755.1. GTDB lineage: Bacteria > Bacillota > Clostridia > Peptostreptococcales > Anaerovoracaceae > S5-A14a. Next base: position 67,362 of record JASBYX010000002.1, on the reverse strand, counting down.
ATTCAGTCATCAAAAATGCCATACAAAAGGTAATCAAAATCAGAAACACAGAAGAGCTTGGTGAGCATATAGTTGTCCAAGGTGGAACCTTCCTCTCGGAAGCTGTCCTAAGAGCATTTGAAAATCTCACAGGCAGAGAAGTTACAAGGCCGATAATTTCAGGCCTCATGGGAGCCTTCGGCATAGCCCTAATCGCCAAAAGACGATCCGCTAAGACCACCGGAAGGTCAGCTATTTTGTCCCTTGAGGAGCTGGAAAATTTCACATACAAGCGAATCGACGCAAACTGCGGCAGGTGTAGCAACAACTGCCGTTTAAAGATAAATATTTTCCCTAACAACAAACGCTTCATCACAGGCAACCGCTGTGAAAAGGGAGACAGTCGTTACGGGGAAATCAAAGAAAATCTTCCGAACCTTTACGCTGAGAAATATGACCTCCTATTTAATAGGAAGTCTATTCCCAAGGAAGCAGCTCACAGGGGTACCGTGGGCATACCAAGGGTTCTGAACATGTACGAAAACTACCCGTTCTGGCACAAGTTTTTTACCACACTGGGATTTAGGGTGGTTTTGTCCGACGAAACGACCAGGGGTACCTACGAAAAGGGAATCGAAACCATCCCTTCAGAAACCGCTTGCTATCCGGCTAAACTGGTTCACGGTCACATTGAAAATCTTCTGGAAAAAGCTGTAGGAGATGACAAGGACGAAAAAATCGACTTCATATTCTACCCTGCGGTTTTTTATGAGGAAAAGAATTTTGATAAGCAGACCAACAACTTGAACTGCCCTGTGGTATGCGGCTATTCGGAAGTTATTAAAAACAATATGGATTTCGAAGGAATTCCTTTCCTCAATCCATTCATATCCCTCAAGGAACGGAAGAAGCTTCCAAGAAGGCTCAGGGAAGTATTCCCGCTGGTGCCAAGACTGGAGCTTGAACGGGCCTCAAGGGAAGCATACGAAGAACTTGACAAATTCAGGAAACACATGAGAAAAAGAGCCGAAGAAGCTCTCAGAGAAACCAGGAAAAAAGGCCATAGAGCCGTTGTTTTGTGCGGCAGGCCATATCATCTTGACAAAGAAATAAACCACGGAATCCCTGAACTTCTAACCTCTCTTGGCTTGGGAGTCTTAACAGAAGATGCCATCCCTGAGAATTTCGACATGAAAAATCCACTCAGGGTGCTGGATCAATGGACTTACCACGCTAGGCTTTACCGTGCAGCCAGATATGTAGGACAGACGGAAGACCTTGAGATGGTGCAGCTGAATTCCTTCGGCTGTGGTCTTGATGCCATAACCACAGATCAGGTTCACGAAATTCTCCACAACTACGGAAAGATTCATACGGTTTTGAAAATTGACGAGGTAAATAACCTGGGAGCTGTTAAAATCAGGATACGCTCCCTCATAGAAACCATCGAGAATCGCAACGCTGCACCGAAGGAGAGAGACGAATTTAGGAAACCTGTTTTGTTCACTGAAGAACACAGGAAGACCCACACTATTTTGATGCCACAAATGTCTCCGATACACTTCAGCCTGATTTCCACCCTAGTGCAGGATTTGGGCTTCAACCTGGAGATCCTCCACGACCTTGGGCCTGATGTTATAAATATGGGACTAAAGTATGTGAATAACGATGCATGCTATCCGTCCATGTTCGTTGTAGGGCAATTTCTGGAGGCGGTGAAGAGCGGAAAGTACGATACGGACAATCTTTCCCTTGTAATCAGCCAGACCGGCGGCACATGTAGAGCCTCTAATTATGTTGGTCTTATCCGAAAAGCCCTTGCGGATGCAGGTTATGGCCATGTGCCTGTGATAGCTCTGTCCCTGCAGGGTATTGAAAGCCATCCGGGAGTTAAAATCAGTCGGGGTAAACTCATTGAACTAGTGAAGCGCCTCATCATCAGTCTTCAGTATGGGGATTTGATCCAAAGGTGTGTCTGTGCCACAAGGCCATACGAGAAGGAAAAGGGAGCTACTAACATAGTCCGAGACAAATGGCTGGACATCCTGAGCAAAGACAAGAATTTCAGCACCATAAATTTCAGGGCAAACATCCAAAACATGATTGAAGATTTCTCCGGTATCGAAACTCTGAACATTGTGAAACCAAAGGTTGGTATCGTAGGGGAAATTCTGGTAAAATATCTACCTGAGGCAAACAACTTCCTCATAGAAAAGCTGGAAGAAGAAGGTGCCGAGGCGGTGATCTCCGATTTGACGGATTTCATGCTCTACTCATTCAAAAACCCTGAGTACAAGAGCCGTGACCTATCAAGCTCCAAACTCCCTGCCCTGCTTTGTGCCCTGCTTATCCACTATGTGGAATATTACCGAAAAATCCTAAGGGAATGCCTGAAGGATTCCAAGTACGAGGCTCCTGAGCACATCAACAAAATAGCTGACTACGCTGAGCGTTTTGTCAGTCTGTCCAACCAATATGGCGAGGGATGGCTCCTCACAGGTGAAATGGTCGATTTAATTGAGCACGGGGTTAAGAACATTATATGCGTTCAGCCTTTTGGATGCCTACCAAATCACATCACCGGCAAAGGGATAATAAAGGCTATCAGGGAAAGATATGACAATGTAAACATCGTTCCCATAGACTTTGACGCCTCTGCATCGGAAGTAAACCAGTTCAACAGAATCAAACTTATGCTCTCTGTGGCAGGCGAGAATATGCGCAGTGCGAACCAAAACAGGGAGTATATGAATGACATAAGTCACATTAAGAACATAAAGAAAAAAATCCAGTAGAAAAAATTTAAAATACGCTAAATCGCAACGATAATACAAAACGCTAAATCGCAACGATAATTAGCAATGAAAATGCAATTCGCTATATCACAACGCTAATGTGCAAAGAAAATGCTAAGCGCTTATATGAAAGGAAGTAACTATGGTCGATAAGATCGAAAAACCGGCTCTAGTGGTTATGGCTGCAGGCATGGGTAGCCGCTATGGCGGTCTCAAGCAGATGGACCCTGTAACGCCTCAGGGAGAAATCCTCTTGGACTTCTCTCTTTACGATGCTATGATGGCAGGCTTTGAGGATGTAGTATTTATAATAAGGAAGGAACACCGTGAGGCCTTCGATGAACTTCTCGAAAACCGTGCCGGCAAGCACCTTAACATACACTATGCATACCAAGAGCTTGATGACATCCCCTCAGGCTACAAAGTTCCTGAAGGCAGAACCAAGCCTTGGGGAACCTGTCATGCTGTAATGGCTGCAAGGGATATTGTCAAAGGCCCTTTTGCCGTTATCAATGCCGATGATTACTATGGGCCAAGTGCATTTCTTCAGATACATGAATTCCTCGCATCTCTTCCTGCAGATAATGGTGCAGACGGAGCAACGGATGCAAACGGAGAAAATGATGCCAACAAAGTCAAGGGTGCTAAGGCTGAGGGTTCAGACGGAGCAACGGATGCAGACGGAGAAAATGGTGCCAACAAGGAGGGTGTACCAGAAACCTTCGCAATGGTAGGCTACAGACTGCCAAATACGCTGTCCGAATCAGGCCATGTAGCCAGAGGAGTCTGCCAAATGGACAAGGACGGTTTCCTGACAGACATAGTTGAGAGAACTAAGATTCAGAGACTGTCCTCCGGAGAAATCGCCTATGAAGACGAAAATTCAGGTGAGTGGATCCCCCTTCCTGAGGACACTTTAGTATCAATGAACTTCTGGGGGTTCACCCAAGAATTTATGAAAGAAATGATTAAAGGCTGCCCGGCATTTCTAGAAAAGGCTCAGAGAGAAAATCCTTTAAAGGCAGAATACTTCCTTCCATATGTTGTTGATCAAATGATCACAAATGGCGAGGCAAAAGTAAAAATCCTTCCATCCCAGGATAAGTGGTACGGAATGACCTATCAAGAAGATAAGGCCTCCGTAACTTCTGCCCTGCAATCCATGAAGGACAAGGGATTGTATCCTGAAAAACTTTGGAAGTAATTAATCCCAGCTCTCCGATAATGCCAAACGATAATGGCAAATCGTGACAAGTTTGAAGGCAATAAACCAAACTATATCATAATATATATTATAAATATACGGTAAGAGGCGTTTGCTCCTTACCGTTTTTTCATACCATAAATAACCCGAACCGATGTTAACTTCGCAAAGTGGACCAAAATTGCCATATTCTTTTCTTTAAATATTTTTGCATTTTTATTGACAAAATACATTCCCGCCGTATATAATTCTTCTGTACTATTTTACGTACATTACTTATTAGTTATACCTTATGGTTTCCGAGACCGATACCAAAAGCCAATGTTCTCAGTTTTAGGTTCTAGGTTCTCGGTTACAGATTAGGAGGTTTTATTTCTATGATTACATTTTTTGTTGCACTGGCTCTGCTCATCCTAGGCTACTTCACCTACGGATTCTTCGTAGAGAAAGTGTTTGGAGTAACAAACAAGGATACCCCTGCCATTAGCATGGAGGACGGCGTTGATTACGTTCCCATGTCAACAGGACGAGTTTTCCTCATTCAGCTTCTTAACATCGCAGGACTGGGGCCGATCTTCGGAGCTCTGGCAGGTGCCCAGTGGGGTCCTGTGGTATTCATCTGGATAGTATTTGGGACAATCCTTGCCGGGGGAGTTCACGACTTTATGACAGGGATGCTGTCAGTTAGACACAAGGGAGCATCCGTTTCCGAGTTAACCGGCTACTATCTTGGGGACATAATGAAAAACGTTATGAGAATATTCTCAGTAGTTCTTTTGGTACTCGTTGGAACTGTTTTCGCGACAGGTCCGGCAGCACTTCTACACATGCTCGTACCTAAAATGGGTGCACTGACATGGCTCGTAATTATTTTGTTGTACTACTTCTTTGCAACCCTTCTACCCATCGACAAAATAATAGGCAAGCTCTATCCGATTTTCGGTGTCTGTCTGATAATCATGTGTATCGGTGTGGCAGGTGGCATAATCGTCAAAGGGTACGAAATCCCCGAGATGACTCTCGCAAATCTGCATCCTGCAAACACTCCGATATGGCCGTTCATGTTCATAACCGTAGCCTGCGGAGCGATTTCCGGCTTTCATGCTACACAGTCACCAATGATGGCAAGATGCCTTAAGAGAGAAAAAGACGGCAGGAGAGTGTTTTATGGAGCAATGGTTGCAGAAGGAGTTATCGCTTTGATTTGGGCCGCCGGCGGCGTGGCATTCTACCAGTCCACAGGTGGGCTTTCAAATGCTTTAGCACAAAACACTGCAAATGGCGTGGTTTACGAAATATGCCATACTTTACTGGGACCTGCAGGGGCTGTTCTTGCAATGATTGGAGTTATCGCTTGTCCAATAACTTCAGGAGACACTGCATTCAGATCTGCAAGGCTTACAATAGCAGATTGGTTTAAGATAAACCAGGCAGACGGAAAGCTAAGACTTCTTCTGACTGCTCCCCTGCTCATCGTAGGTGGAATCCTTTCCCAGATGGACTTCAACATCATATGGAGATACTTCTCATGGTCTAACCAGACGCTTGCCATGATAGCCCTGTGGACAGCAGCTTCTTATCTGTATAAGGCAGGAAAGAACTACTTCATATGTGCAGTTCCCGCTACCTTCATGTCAGCCGTTACATTCACATATATTCTAATGGCTCCGGAAGGTTTCAGACTTCCTCAACAGGTTTCTTACATCGCAGGCGGCATCTTTGCAGCTGTTTGCCTTGGAGTCTTTCTCTTTGTAACAAAGAAGAATACTCCTGAAACAGATGGCTCCAAGCTAGAGCCTGTTCCTGTAAATGAGTAGGCAGATTTGAAAGATAGGCAGATTTGAAAGATAAGAAAAATAATCTGATAATAAATTTAAAATCACATGCCTTGTGATAAAGTGAAAAGTTCAAAAAGAAAACGCCGGTCAGTGGATATTCCCATAGACAAATCTTGGGATCCAACATGGTCGGCGTTTTCCGATTTTCTATTAACTTTTTAATTTGGTTGCCGGTTGCCCAAAGCCCGGTTTTCCCTAGACTTGGTTGCCTGCGGCCTCCTGATACACCGAAGATTACTCCAAAGATTACCCCAGAGACGACTCTGAGATTACTCCATCTTCTTGAATACTTCTTTACCGTGCTTACAAATTGGGCAAACCCAATCTTCAGGAATATCCTCAAACTTAGTGCCGGCAGGGATTCCGTGATCAGGATCTCCCTTTGCAGGATCGTAGACATAATTGCATATGCTGCATACCCACTTTTCACCTGCACTCTCATCACCTTCACCCTCAGCCTTTGCAGCTTCCGGCTTTGGCTTAATGGAAGTCTGGTAATAGTTATATGTACAGCTTGGTGCGTCGGTTATATCCATCTCCTGGGTAACCTTGCCTACGAAAATCGTATGAGTACCGATGTCCAGGGTCTTCTCAACATCCACAGAAACCATGGCATTAGTTCCCTTGGTCACATAGTAAATGCCGTTTTCCCCTCTCTCACAATCCTTAAAGTCGTCAAACTTGTTGACATCTCTTCCGCTCTGGAATCCAAACACTTTGAACAGTTCAAAATCAGCTTCTTCACTCAGGAAAGACACAGTAAACTTCCTAGTCTTCTCAATCATCTCATGAGTGTAGTTCTGCTTATTGAGTGTGATGGAAACCTGGAAAGGATCTGCAGTTGCCTGCATAGCGGTATTAATTATACAACCGTTATCCTTATCCCCATCCTTTGCTGTCAAAATATACAGTCCATAGCCGAACTTAAAAATTACATTGCTCATTGAAACTATTCCTCAACAGGCTCGAAAACTTCCTTGCCCATTCCGCAAAGCGGACATTTCCAATCATCAGGAAGATCTTCAAAAGCAGTTCCCGGAGCAACGCCGTGTTCAGGATCACCTTCAGCAGGATCATAGATGTGCCCACAAGCACCACATTCATACTTTTTCATAAAAGCCTCCTTTAAAAATCATTGTTGATTAAATAAAACTAGTTTTGTATAAACTATTTTACTAGAAAGCGGCTAATTTTTCAAGTAAAATCCTGACAAAGTTAGGTCTTTCCCCGATCAGTCGTAAAGCCCCATAGACATGTACCTATCTCCGCCGTCAGGGAGGATAACCACGATGTTCTTTCCCCTGTTCTCCTCTCTCAAAGCTACCTTCTCTGCTGCAACAAGAGCAGCACCTGCAGAAATTCCTGCCAGATACCCTTCCGTTTTCGACAAAACACCTGCAGCTTCTACAGATTCTTCGTTCCCAACGGTTATCACTTCGTCGATGATGTCATTTCTAACCTCATCTGTCAGAAGTCCCGGTATGAAGTTTGCGCCTATTCCCTGAATCTTATGAGGCCCTGCCTTTCCTTCTGAAACCAGTGGGGATCCACTTGGCTCCACAGCAATGATCTTAACATCCGGGTTTTTCTCCTTCAGGAATTTCCCTGCTCCCGAAACAGTTCCGGCAGTTCCAAATCCTGCAACGAAGATGTCAACCTTTCCTTCAAGATCCTCCCAAATTTCAGGGCCTGTTGTCTCGTAGTGAGCTAGGGCGTTAGCCGGATTGTCGAACTGCCCCGGTGAATAGGCACTGCCCTTCTCTTTAGAATTCATCTCATCGAGAAGCTGTTTTGTTTTATCTAGAGTACCTTGCATACCTTCAGATGCAGGTGTCAGAACAAGTTCTGCTCCGTAGGCAGTAATCATGCTCCTTCGCTCCTGGCTCATGGATTCAGGCATCACCATTATGGCCTTGTACCCCATAGCCCTTGCCATAGCTGCGAGGGCAATTCCGGTGTTCCCTGACGTAGGCTCCACAACGGTCCCACCGTCATTCAGAAGCCCCTCATCCCGGGCCTTCTGCAGCATGTAAGCTGCCGCCCTCGCCTTGACGCTCCCCGTTGGGTTCAGTGCTTCCAGCTTCCCAAAGAAATTGGCGCACTCTATATTCCTAGCCTCTGTATATCTATCAAGCCTCATGAGAGGTGTTTTTCCTATCGCTTCAATAATTGATTTTGCTATCATATATTTCTCCTTTCTTTGATGACCTTAGTGGGTCTCAGATAATTACCATACTTATCTACCCAAAAAGAGAAAACTATAAGCAAAAAAATTCCAAAACTCCATCCGGCAACCACGTCCGTCGGGTAGTGAACCCCCACATAAATTCTCGAAAGCCCGATGGATATAATTAGAAGAGAGAGGCAGAGAATTATGATTTTGCTGTGTTTTGTGGGATATACCCCCCTGTAAATAAGGAAAATTATCGCTCCATAGAAAATCATGCAATTCAGGGCATGCCCCGATGGAAATGAGGCGTCGTGCTGGATTACAAGCCACAGCGCCCTGTCCGGCCTTGGCCTATCAAAGATTATTTTCAGCAGGGAATAAACTGACACGGAAATTATTGCCATTGCTGCCGAGGGATAGCCCAGAGGCTTTCGGGTTCTTGGAATCAGAATAAGCAAAACCGCCACTCCGACTGTAGGTTGCCAGTTCCCTGAATATGTGACTGCCTTTACTATTGGGGTCAGCCACTCACGCCGTAATGCGTAGAATTGGAAACGTATTTTGTCGTCAAAGAGAGCCGGTCCCTTCCCTGCATCCAAAACCTGCCATGCCAGTAAGGCAAAAATAATGAGACCCACCGCTCCAAGGGCGAGTCTCAATGCTGTGCTATTTTTTTTATTTATATCGTTATTTTGATTCAGTACAATCATAGTATTTCCGAAGTTTCTCATATTAAAAGTATATTAGCTTATTCGAGCATATCTAGATGCTATTCACTAATAGTCTTTCCTTCACCTTTACCATCAGGTGTTTTTAGCTTGATGGCCGTACCGAAGGCTGTTATCTCGGAAGCTGTCTCCATTACCGAAGAGCTTGTATACTTAACATTTATGATGCCATCAGCCCCAAGATTTTTAGCTTGATTTATCATTCTTTCAGTGGCGACATTTCTTGCATCAACAAGCATCTCCGTATAGCCTTGAATTTCTCCCCCCACAATGGTCTTAAAACCTGCCAATAGGTCTTTACCAATATGTTTTGACATGACAACTGATCCGTGGACAATTGTCAGAAGTTCATAATCTTTATCTTTTAGTTCCGGTGTGTTTACGATAATCATTCTTGTTCCTCCGTTTTCCGAATAAAATGCAGATTGCGGCTGTCTCAATGGCAACGGGAATAAGGAGTATGCACAAAAAAGCCGAGAAGCTGAGGTCTTCGCTGAGGACTTCAAGATAGAGCCAAATGATTACGGCAGATTGAAGTGCGGTGAAGATGATTAGGGCAGTCCCTATTTTTTTCCTAAGGCCTTCGCTCAAGTGCATTTTGGTTCCAATAGCTCCTTCCTATTCCTAAATTTTTCTAGTTTCTCATTATTGCCGTCATTACTTTACCATTATACACTTTCCCTATGGTTTTTTCCACCTGCAATGTGGTATAGTAAAATATTTAACTGTCAGCTATCGCAGTGCTTTATTTCATTTTTACTTTTTATGGTTTCGGGTATACAAGAGATGTAAGTTTATTTACAAGCATCGTAAATAATTGGGCTTATTTAAATCAAGAGCTTGGTGTATTAAGTAAAATTGACGTTACTATATCTTTGGATGTATAAAGATGAAAAGCAAAACGAAAAAAATAAGTTTGATAATTTTAATTTGTCTCGGCATAATCTCTATTGTCTATATAGTGTTACCTATATATGAGAAAGCTGTTGATCTCTCGGAAATATGGCAGGAAATTGCAGAGTCAAAAGTTGAATACCAAAGCGAGCGAGGTTTTGGTAACGATAGATTGGATATATATTCTTTTTCCTTAAAAAATTCTGAAACTGGTGCAAGTCTTAAATCGCAAGATGAGGAACTTCATGAATATTACACCCTAAATTTTGAGGGACTAATGAATTCTAAAGCCAAATATAATGAGAACCTTAAAACATTAAAAAAGGAAATAGATATCCTTAGACAAAGAAGCGATGTGAAATATCGGATTGCTAAAGAGGGTAGTAAAGCCAAACTTTTTTTATATAGCAAAGAGCTGAACAAAGGCTACTGCCTAATATATACACTCTAGACACTTTCCCTATGGTTTTTTCCACCTGTAATGTGGTATAGTAGTATAAAGATTGGGTTAAACTCACAAGAGGATTATCAAGAGTAAAACAAAAAGACAAATCAAGGGCAAATCAAGAGTAAGACAGAGAATAGATCAAGGGTAAAAATGTATGTCGATTTCTAAATATATCATGTTACCAATTAATACCTTTTCCGTCATCAAGCAGCTAGCCAGAATGGAAAAGATCAGAAAGAATATAGATAAGCTTCGAAAAACTGCAAGTCCTGCTGAGGTTCGCTCATACATAGGGAATTACAGCAGCACACTTATGAAGCAGGTGGCGAAGGATTTTAAATTGAATATAAGTGTTATCGACAGAGATAAAGTCCCTGAAAATGAAGGATGTGTGTTTATTTCTAATCATCAGGGGTATCTTGATGTTGTAGCCATTTTGTACGCTCTAGGGAATAAGCAGTCAGGCTTTCTTGGAAAATCCGAGCTCCGAAAGGTGCCTTTTGTGGGCAAATGGATTGAATCCGTTGGAGGATACTTCATCGAAAGAGGGAATGCTCGGAGTTCTCTGAAAGTTTTCAAAGAAAGCTGGAAGCACTTAAAGGACGGGGATTCAATGGTGATATTTCCTGAAGGAACACGAAGCCAGGGACCCCATCTCAATGAGTATAAGGCAGGTGCATTTAAGCTCGCAACCGGCGGAAACACAGGTGCTCCTCTAGTTCCCATAGTTGTGGATGGTGCCTATCACTGGTTCGAAGAGCAAGGGTATCTCAGAACCGGAGAGGATATAGTTGTAACAGTGCAGTTTCTCGACCCTATATACATCGATGATTTGTCCCGAGAGGAAATCAAGAAGCTGCCAAAGACAATACAAGATATGACAAAGTCAACACTGGATCATATACATATTTTAAGGAGGAAATGATATGGTAGTAGATGTAAACAAGAATACTTTTGAAGCAGAAGTTCTAAAGAATGACAAGCCTGTAATCGTTGATTTCTGGGCTCCATGGTGTGGCCACTGCGTGAACCTGGCTCCAACCCTTGACGAAATCGCAAAGGAAAAGGACGGGGAAGTTAAGGTTTGCAAGGTAAACGTTGACGAAAACCAGGAACTTGCTATGGAGTATGGAGTTATGACTATTCCTGCTATCTTCCTCTTTGAGGGTGGCGAGAAGAAGGCAAACGCTGTTGGTGCACTTCCTAAGGAAGCTCTTCTCAACAAGCTAGGTCTATAATCCATTATTAATTCGATAGATTTCACAGTTTATACATTTTATAAAAGGTGCTGTGAGAAGCCCCATCTTTCAGGGTGTTCTCATAGCACCTTTTTCGTCCTCATATTTCAGGCTGACACAAAACACAGGCCTCCGATGTTACGGTTATGGCAATCGCAACATTCCCCTATTTCACATACTCCCTGTCAACATATGGAGAAGTAGCCAGCTTTAGCATACCCCCATAACCAACCGTAAACTCCACTATGTCACCTATTTTGTACTCGTCCCCACAAGCAGTCAAGTCTAAGATTATATGGTCAGAACTTCCTCCCATAATCTCAATTCTCTCATCCACCGGGGTCATTGAACCGAGGTCAGTGTCCTGTTTTCCAACAGCAATTATAGCTCTCTTCATGATTCCCTTATCCTCATAGTAAGGCTTCTCTCCGAAAGCATCCACCCCTACTTCACCTATTGGAAGGGAAGGCTTCTCCTTGAGCTCGATGATTTCGGCCTGGAGCTTGATGGCATCGTGATGAGTTTCAGGAATTTCCGTCTCGTATGCGGTATCGTTCCCCAAAAGGAAAGCCTCACCGAGTCTCAGGTTATTGATTCCCTCAGGCATCTTCTCGTCCTTAGGCATCCTTCCGATTCTAGGCATGGTCTCACTCTCTATCAAATAAATTGAACTGGAGTTACCACCTGAAATCATTTCCAGCTTCTTGCCGGTGTGCTCTTCAATCTTTCTGCCGATTTCCACAAGCTGAGACAGGTTGTCATTCTTAGGAATTATGGCACCGTAGCAGGTTAGATTAACACCTATCCCATACAGGTTTACATTTTCCATAGCCTTGATTTCCTCTGCCGCATTCAGGATTTCTTCTTCGTTTTTGAAGAAAAATCCTTCTCTCAGATCTCCAAGGTCTATCATCAGCAAAACATCCTGAACTTTTCCGGCCTTCTCTGCTGCCTTGTTTATCGCCCTTACTGTTTCCATTTCGGAATTAAAGCAAAGGTCAACATGCTTGACTAGCTCTTCAACTTCGCTGAGCATGGGAATCCTAATGAGAACCGTCTTCTTCCCGGCATCTCTAACTGTTTTGCTGTAGCTTGCGATGTTCTTCATTCTGGAGTCAGCCACAAAGTCTACCTCCGGGCTCTCGGCGAGCATCTTCACCATCTCCGGATCTGCACACATTCCCTTTGTCACTATCATAAGAGTGCAATTACCGTCGTTTTTAGTGATTTTTGCAAGAGTCCTAACATTGTCTCTCAGTTTATTGATGTCAACTAAAATCCTTGGATACATTCCTATTTCTCCTTTTCAACACTTTCTTTATCTTCTTTTCCCTGTTCCTGTTTCTGTTTCTCTTCCATCTTCTTCTGGGCGTGATTCTTAATGGAGCAAACCTCGATTTCTCCCTTGTAGTCGCTCATATCGTAGCCCATGGCTTCCATCTCTTCAATTTCCTTTTGCTTCTGGGCTTCCTTCTCCTTGGCTTCCTGCTCCTCTCTCCATAGCTCTCTGATATAAATCGGCTCTTCATCTTTCTTAGGTGCCTTGCCCTCAAAGCTCATTCCGAGAGTCTGTTCTAGAAGCTTGATGGCTCCCTCTCTATGAGTCATACTTAGAACTCCAAGGGATGACATGATGTACATATTATCGACAAGGATCTGAGCGTGTTTAGATGGGAACAAAAGCATTCCGGATTCATTGTGCTTTGCAATTTCTTCCATTATCTTCACACGGTTTGGTAACCTTGTTAGAGCACCACCTGTACCGATAATCCATCTTACCTGAGTCAGATCCTTGCCCTCAGCAACTGTACTCCTACCACTTGGGCCATAGATATATCTGATTTTACCTGCGTGTCGTTCTACAGCCTTGAGAACAGCTTCTTTGGTCAGCCTTTCTACCAGCTTGATTTCGTCCTCATTCTTAGGTATTGCAACATAGCTCTCAAGGGTCTTGTCAAGGTCGATGCCCATTTCTTTGCACTCTTCCCTGAGCTTCTCCTCGCCGATGGATTCGATGACTTTCATTCGGTTTACGTAAACTCCCAAGTCTCCCTCTACAGTTCTCTTAGCCTTTGGTTCTGGCGAAACTAATATTCTTGCAACCTGGTCTGCCTCTGATGCAACTGAATGAAGGTCAGTGGTAGCGCCTCCAACGTCCAAAACAATCAAATCTCCTATGCATTCGTACAAAAGCTTGGTGCATTCCATTACTGCCCCCGGAGTTGGGATAATCGGACCTGTGACCATGTCTCTAACATGCTCCATCCCCGGTGCGTGGATTATATGCTTCTCAAATGCATCCTGTATCACCCTCCTACAAGGCTCTACGTTCAAAGTGTCAATCTTGGGGTACACATTTTCAATATTATATAGTTCCTGACCGCTCTCCTCATCGAAGATTAGCTCAATCTCCTCCTGATTCTCCACGTTTCCGGCATAGACAACCGGTGCCTTTAGCCCTAGAGATCTCACCATCTCTGCGTTGTAAATAGCTGTGTCTCTCTCACCATAGTCAACACCTCCGGCAAGCAAAATCAGGTTAGGATTTATCTCCTTGATTCTCTTAAGATCTGTCCTTCGGAGTTTCCCGGCAGTTACATAGTGCAAAATACCTCCTGCTCCGAGGGCTGCTTCCTTCGCTGCCTTTGCTGTCATGTCGTACACAAGGCCATGAACAGTCATCTTAAGTCCACCTGCTGCTGATGATGTTGCCAGCATCATGTCGTATTCAACGCTATCGATGCCCTTGTTCTTGCACAGGTCGTCAACAGCTCCCTGAAGACCGATTCTAACATCGCCTTCTACTACTGAGGTTGGAGCCTGTCCCTGGCCCCAGAACTCAGGGTGGTCCGTATCTAAATCCTTAAAAGCGTTTACAACTGTTGTGGTCGAGCCGATTTCTGCTACTAGTACATCTACTTTCATATGCTCTTTGTCTCCTTCTTTCGTAAACTTTCTGCTATTTAAATTGCTTTTGATTTCCCTGTTTAAGGGCGTTTCCTTCCCTTGATAAACAGCTTTTAATTCGCTCTTTTAAATTTGATTCATCTATTCGATATTATACCATGAAACACGAAAAAAGTCCTGAATTATCCGCAAAGGATATCAGGACTTTATTATACTTTATTGAATAAGGGTTAGGGCTAACCTCTATACTTCCTTATTTCCTTCTTTTTATAAAAGTTACAACAAGTGCTATCGCTGCAATTACAACGACTACGATCAGAATAGTGATTGGAGCCTTATCTCCCGTATTTACATTATCCTTGTGATCCTTATCGTGATTTTTGTTGTCTTTATCATCTGTCACAGTACCGGTTGCTTCTGATTCGGCCTTTTTCTCTTCGACCTTGGGATCCTTTGGATCTGCCGGTTTGGTGAAATTGTACTTAGGAACCAGATTCTTTGTAAATCCTGAAGCAACAAAGTCCTTAGACGTATCGTTACTGTTTATGTACGTTCTAACTTCATCCCTCAGTGCCTTAACGAGATCGTACACCTGATCGGAAATATCTACACCGAGTCTATCTGCTTCTGCCTGGGCCTGATCATGACCATTTGCCAGCTCATTCTGAATGTGAGCATCCAGTTCGGCCTGCTGATCAATCAAGCTGTTTTGTATCAGATCAAGATATTCCCTAACACCCTTCTCAAGCTGAGGGCTGTAATGATGCATGCACAGCTCATTCAAATCATTAAACAACCAATGCATAGAACCATCTACATAGGTTTCGTTTCCATCTTCCTCATACTTAGGGTTAACCTTGGACATCAAAGCTGTATAGTATGGGATGAAAACTGTGTAAGGAGCATCAGCCATTCCCTGCCACTGCACGGTTGTAAGCTCTAAAGGCTTATTAGCTCTCTTCTCAAATACGTGTACTTCCATCTGGTTTTCATTACCTACAGGATAGATTTTATTATCCACTGTATGGTCGTACTTAGTCCCGATTCCTCTCTGCTTTAGGATGTTCAAAACTTCTGCTGTGGTAAGCTTTCTGTCCGCATCAAATAAGAGCTTAACTTGGCTTCCATCTCCTCTGAAGCTTTCAAGTGACTCGTTACCAAATAGCCCCGGATTCAGGTAGTTACCTGCCATCCAGTAACGTGTCAAGTTTCCATTTTTCTTCTGGCTATCTGCAATTGTGCCTCTGTAAGTTAGGGCAACATCGATCTTTCCGCTCTCGTCCTTAACTAGGAATCCGTTGTCTTCAGCAAGCTTTACAAGGTTTGGAGAAACGATAACATTTTCCTTATCGTTTACATCGATTGCTCCCATGAGAATCATATTCGGCTGTGCAGATACCTTGTTTGCAGGCAACTTGATGGCTGCGTACTGATGACCGCTTAGAATTTCCACATACCAAACTTCATTAGGATCTCCTATCATTAGAGAATTGTTCTCACCGGCACCATACTTATCAATTATGGCAGCAAGCTTCACAACTCCATCCCTTGCTGACTCGGAAATTCCCAAAAGCAGGCTTCCAAGGGAAACTTCAGTTATTCCTCCCTTAACAAGTGGATCTAGACCTTTAATGCCGGCCTTCTCGTTTCCTACAATCTCAGTTTTGGCATATGTGCTCACCGTTGCAGAAACAGAAACGCCTTTCTCGTTTACTCCGACTTCTCCATATGCTTGACCCAGTACGTTTCCATTTCCATCAGTTGGAGCAGGGGTATAATTCTTTGAGTCCCTCATATATGAGTACTTGAAAGTGTGTGCCGGCATAGGCATGGTGAAACCATCGTTGTCAGTGTATACTGTGCCTTCCGGCCAGTCCTTTGCTTCCTGTACTCCGAAAACCTTAATTCCGTTGTTGTTTAGGTCTTCCGATCTTCCAAAGTAAGTGCTTCCGTTCTGGCTATAGTCGCTACCAACATAAAGTCCTGTGCAGGCCATTGCAGGGACTGAATAGCCAAAAACTACGATTACTGCAAGTAAAATCGGCAGAATTTTTTTGATTCGCATTGTGCATAACCTCCAATGAATATCGTATAAAAAAATAACTTGATATAATTGTAACATTATTGCCAATGAATTTAAAGTTTAAAATTTAATGCAATTTCCTTCACCTGTTCGCTAATCTCTTCGCCTTTATCGATTCTTGCCACAATGACATCCCCAAATCTTCTGTAATCCATTTGCCTCTCCCTTTTTTTAATTTCAACTTTTACCAAAATTGCTTTGCCTATAACTCTGTTCTCATTTTACCCAAATGCACAAACACAAAACAGCCGCCTCCGAAGCACAATGCCCGACAGACGACTGTTTTGTTCTCATATATTATGCGTTAGCTAATAGATTCTGATATAATCATATGCCCGTTTCGGGAAGGCTTCTCCAGCCCTTTGCCCCTTTCCGGCTTATGCCAGTTCCTCAGCTTCCTTCTCCCTCTGGATTTCCTCGAAAGTCTTTTCGCCACGACGTCTTCTGCCCTCTTCAACTAGGAATGTTGCAACGTCGATACCGTGGGAATCTCTTCCGAATCCTTGGTCGATACCGGTCTTAACCGCTTCTTCAGGAACAACCTGTGTTCCACCGGCAGCGATCATAACCTTGTCTCTGATACCTTTTTCTATTGCCAGCTCATTGATTCTCTTCATGTTCTTGTAGTGAACATTGTCGTGAGAAATGATTGTAGATGCAAGAATTGCGTCAGCATCAAGCTCAACAGCTGCGTCTACAAGCTTCTCTACAGGAACTGAAGTTCCAAGATAGTGAACCTCAACGCCCCACTTCTCGATACCACCGTGCTTGATGTTGATGATCTCACGAAGTCCTACAGAGTGTTCGTCTTCTCCAACTGTTCCGCAAACAACTCTTACAGGATGCTCTTCGATTTCCTTGAACAAAGTAGCATCGTCAAGTCTGAATGGTTCCGGTGGAATTACGAGAGTTGATGGATCTATATCAAATGGTACCTTACCCTTCATCTCAATTCTTGTACCCTCTGCATCCTGCATGATTTCCTTAGAAGTAACCTCGCAGCTTTCAAGGCCAAGCTTCTTACCGATTTCAAGAGCAACAGCTTCTGCCATTCTTCTCTCTGATGGAACCATCATTGTAAGTAGGATGATACCGTCACCACACCACTCAACTTCAGGAATGATAGCCTTTCCATCGTGGTACTTAGCAACCTTCTCAAGTCTGGTGTTTACGTTATCCTCGTCAAGCTCATCGATGAATACGATCTTGCTTCTGTCTTCGAAAGTACATCCGCCGATTAGAGCTGATGGGTTCTCAGGATCTCCACCGTACTGCTCAACGTTGTTGTATCCAAAGTGAGCTGTTACAGGAGCCATATAGTCCTCATCTCTTTCAAAGATGAATCCGTATCCTATACCGCCTTCGATCTTTCTTGCGATACCGTCACCGTTTCTAGCAGGGTACTTAGCTGAGTCTACGAAGAACCCTTCCTGTACTGCCTGGAAGTATCCGCCAACTTCGATGATCTCTTCCATGAACAAAGTAGCTCTCTCTTTGAGGTCTCTAACTGTCTCTGGAAGTGGACCGTCTTTCTTAAGCTCTACCATTTCCATCAGACCGTCCATTGCGATAAGAGCCTGTTTAGCATTGTCACAAGCCTCTACGTTGTAGATATGCCATGGAACGTTTCTTCCTTCGTCAGGAGTGATAGTTGACTGGATGTCTGCTCTTGTCAGCTTGGAAATAACCATGTTCATTACGTGAGTCACAGTAGCTTCTCTTACAGATGAGCAGATATACTTAGTGTTCTGCTGTGCTCTCATCTTGTATCTGTCGCAGAAATCTCTAAGAGCTACAGCGTATGGCAGGTCATAGTACATACAAGGAGCAGGAGTAGCTGTTGGAGGTACTGTGGACAAGCTGATGTTTTCAGGCTTGATACCAACCTTCTCTGAGAACAGAGAGTTGATAGCGTGCTGTACGATAAGCTCAGGCATTACCTTCCATGCCTCTCTTGCAGTTGCGTTAGCATTGTGAGCACCGTCGATCTGAAGGATCTCTGCCCATGCCATAACCTTCTTGGATTCGCAAGCATCTACAAAGGATCTTACGCAGTTAATGTCTCTGTAAAGTACGTTGTACTGAGGGTCCTGGTGAGCACCGTTGATACCCTCTTCAGCAAACATTACAGCAACGTCAGGTCCTGCAACGCCGGATACATAGGAGTGATAGTTGATTGGACGACCAACTTCATCCTCGATAAGGTCTAGAGCCTTTCTCTGAGCTCTAACTTGCTTTCTTGTGATAGGAACACCACCGATACCCTGTGGAGTACCCTCCATCAGGCCGTCAATGTGAGACTGTCCCATGTGTCTGATTACCATTATATGGTCAGCACCGTGCCATGCAGTCATTCTCATTCTTCTGATGTCGTCCTCAAAACGTCCTGATGCAATCTCAGTAGTGATTACAGGTAGTGGCTGAGGGTCGATGTTATCAAAGAATTTTGCAGGTGGCAATCCGACATAGTTCTTCAAAGGCTTAGAAACATCCTTGTAAGTGAACTCGTACATCTTTAGGTTTGGAGCAGGCTCTCTCCAGTGCCAACCTCTTCTCCTTGGCTCATACTTGTCAAGGTCCTTGAGGATCTCCCTAACATTGATTTTTTCGTTACGCTTAAGAATCATATCTGCCATTACTTCTTACCTCCTTTGAAAGCTGCTGCAACTGTGTCCCAGCCCTTTCCTTCAGCAAGCATAGTGCCGGCTTCAGGAATGGATATTCCAAGCTCCTTGGAAAGCTTGTAAACGCAGTGACCGGCTCCTTTTCCCATGAGTCCTTTGTCCATGCATCCTTCTACGATCTTCTGAGTTTCAAGGGAAGAAATTCCCATTCTCAAAAGAACAGCTCTCTCAACGGATGGTGTAGTATTCTTTCTACCCATCTCCAGTAGGGGATCTACTACCTGAGCAGTAAGTTCCCAGAAGCGATCATAAAGCTCCTGGTCGGTAAGATTGGCAATGTGTTTGCGCCTTTCTTGAAAATCGTCTTCTCTTCTCATTCTTTAATCTCCTTATTAATAAACATTAACGATCATTTTTTATAGCCCAAGTGCTTCCTTAACGAAAGCCTCGTCTGTCTTAGTTTCAGCTGCCAAGAACTCGAAATCATCAGCCTTGAGATCCTTTGGTTCTAGGCCGGCCTTCTGAACGGCCTTTGTGATAAGTCTCTTCCTGAAGTGATTGATATCAGCTTCCTTGTGCTGTACGAAGCTTGGATCCTTTGGAAGTACAATGTTTACACCAGGTTTATCCTCTTCCTGAGGGTTTCCGAATTTGATTTCTATGCCGTTATCTCTTGCAAAAGAAAGCTGTGGCTGGATGTGCTTTCCGGCACCTGTGTACTCAGTCTCACTGATTACGATTACAGCATCTTCAGGCAATTCTCTAGCTAGTGAGAATGCAGCAGCAAGGGCTGTGTTTCCAGCAGGTCCTCTTTCAATTCCTTCAAGGTTTGCAAGAGCTTCTGTCATATACATAACCTCACCCTGAGTTACTGTTACATATCTATCCATGTATCTTAGAGGTCTTGCTGCACTTCTTGGAACATCTGAGTGGTCAGGATCTGTTGCGTAAGGAACTCCGAATCCTGTGTGTCCTGTTGTGCAAGACTTCTTGTTGAACTGCTCATCTGAAGCCATGTGTAGTCCTGTCAGGTCAATGGATGCTGCAACTAATTTAGTGTCAACAGCTCCTGCCTTGATAAGACCTCTAGCAGTACCTGTCATCATACCACCACCGGCATTTGTACAAATTACCATGTCAGGATCTTTGCCGATTAGTTCACGACACTGTGTTGCAATCTCGTATCCGAGAGTTTCAACTCCGGCAATTCCAAATGGTGAGTACAGTGAAGCGTTGAAATACTTTGTGTCTTCCAAAACTGATAGGAAGGTGTAGAAAAGTTCAGGTCCAACTGTAAGCTGAATTACTTCTGCTCCATATGCTTCGCACTTTCTTGCCTTCTCTACGATTTCAGGTTGTCCAACTCCGTGGGAGTCATAGCACTCCTGAACGATGATGCACTCAAGGCCCTGCATTGCCGCCTGAGATGCAACTGCTGCTCCGTAGTTACCTGATGTTGCAGCTATAACACCCTTGTATCCCAGCTTCTTAGCATGAGCAACTGCACAAGCAGCTCTTCTTGCCTTGAAACTTCCGGAAGCGTTAGCAGCTTCGTCCTTTGCAAAGATTCTAGCACCATAGCCAGGCTTTGCATACTTTCTGGTCAGTGCAGATAGGTTTCTAAGCTCGATGAGTGGTGTGTTACCAACGGCTGTTTTTGCCTGAATCTTAGCAACTTCGTCCAAAGTGTAACCTGTGGACTTCATCAGAGCCTCATAGTCGAATTTAACTCCACCCTGCTCAAACTCGTTGTAGTCAAGTCCTAGGGCTTCCTTCATTATGTCGTTAGATCTTCCCATTACGGAATCATAGTCTTTAGCCAATGTCATTATTTGTCACCTCCAAAATCCATGATTTCTCTAAGCTGCTTGTCGATCTGAACGATTTCAGGTACAAACTTTCCGTAGCTGTGAGTATAGTATGGGTCAACCTCGATTAGCTTTCCCTTTTCTTCTCTGTTTGATGCAGTAATAACTTTAACTTCATCACCGATTTCAGCATCTTCAGTCAGGAATCCCTTTGTCCACATTTCCAGATCACACTTCTGGGTGTCTGCAGGAATCTTGGCAGTTCTCTCATCAGCTTTGAGGACGATGCTGTGGATTCTTACCCAATCGCCTTTTTTTGCCATCATTCTCTCCTTAATCTCCTAAATGTCTTAGTTTAAAATATCCTAGCTAAAATCTAAAGATGTTAGCTTAAATTTCTCAATTTTCAATTGACAATATGCCTAAAATTTCGTGACAATATGTCAAATTTTGCCGGAGCACCGAGGTTTCTTGATTGCCCTTGAATTTGCACGTCCGATCTGCCTAAAGAGTAGACTTCCTCAAACAACCAAAGCCCCGGTACCGCAGCAAAATATTTTGTTCTCTCAACCTTAGTCTTACCTCGAATATTCAAGTTTCAGACTAAGCTAAATTCTCTCTATTATGATTACTTAACCAGCTTGCAGTCCTCTTCGATCATGTGTCTCATGTCTCCCATGATTGCTCTAGGTACTGGAATGTCAAGCATGGTTCTTAGACCTGGTCTTGCGTTGATTACATGTGGAATGCAGTTCATGATCATCGCCATTGTTCCGATTCCGCCTTCGATCTCAGGAGTGTTTGCCATGTTTACAGGTGGGTTGCCCTGAATTTCAACGTAGTCTCCTGTGTGGATTCCAACCTGCTCAGGCTCGATCTGCTGCGGGTGATCCATTTCGATCTTCATTTCGCCATCAACATAGCCCCAGCCCTTCATTGCAACGCCGGCAACCTGACCAGCCTTAGCAAATCCGTAAGGTGATTTTCTGTCAACATCAGTTACGATTGGCTCCATGTCCTGTTTGAAATCTGAAAGTTCCCATCCGAGAGCATCAGCGATCATTCCAACGGACTCAGCAAATCCAACGTGTCCTGCCATTGTTCCTTCAGCCTTCTTCTTGTTGAAATCTTCAACTTCCATGCCGATTCCCTGCTCTTCCATTACTGCAGGCCCAAATGGGGACAAGCTGTTAACTCTTCTTGATACGATGTGGTCAACTGTCTCGCAAGCACCTGTCCATAGAACTACTAGAAGGTCCATGATAAGACCAGGGTTGATTCCTGTTCCAAGAACTGAAACACCATTCTTCTTACCACACTCGTCAAGCTTCTTAGCAAGTTCAGGTTCCTGTGCCTGTGGATAAGCCATCTCTTCAGCAGAAGTGATAACGTTGATTCCTCTTTCCATTACGAAAACAAGTTTGTCGAAAACGTCCTTTGTAAAAGAGTTAGTGCAAACGATTACAACGTCAGCAGAACCTTCCTTAATAACATCCTCAGGAGAACCAACGATAACGTCCTCTCTGTCGCCCCTTTCGATTCCAGGAACTACATCATAAAGGCTCTTACCAACCTTGTCACCTATGTCGATAGCACCAACGATGTCAACTCCCTTTTTCTTAGTGAGCATTTTACCAATTCCGCCACCCATGGCGCCTAGTCCCCAAAGAATTACTTTTACATTCTTCATTTTTAAATCTCCTTTTCCTGTTTGTTAGAAAGTTTTTAGAAATAGTTTTCTAATGGCTCGTCCAAAGACAGACCATCTATATTTATAGCAATCATCGTGCCATAAAGTCATTATTATATTTTTTTCAACAAAACATTGTCGTCGCGCAGTTCGTCTCTCCGTTTTTGGCCCGAAGCACAATTTAGAGGTCGGAAATTGTTCGGTATTACAAATAGTGTTCGGACTATTCATTTCACACAAAAATTATTCCATCGATGTATACAGCAACTGTTACCCTGCGCATTCAAAATCGCAAAATATTTTGCGTTATTATGCAAATGTTTTTGCTGCTCTACTTTTCCTTCATATTATATTTCTTCAATTTATGCTGAAGAGTCTGCCGTTTGATTTGAAGCTTGTTTGCAGCCCTCGAAACCACACCGCTTTCTTCAATCATAACACGTCTAATCAGCTCCTTCTCAACGTTACCAAGGTATACGTCAAGGGGCTGAGTTCCGTCCCATTCACCGGCTATATCTCCTGCTTGCCTGATTCCCACAGGCATGTGGAGCAGCTTCCCTGTGAGCACATGCTCGTTACCTGCAAGAGCCACGGACTGCATTATTATATTCTCCAGTTCCCTGATGTTTCCGGGGTAGTTGTAAGATTGCAGAGTTTTGATAACATCATCTGTAGCCATCCAAAGCTCTTTGCCGAAGCGTTTGCAATGCTTGTCTAGAAATGCGTCCACAAGAAGCGGAATGTCGTCCTTTCTTTCCCTGAGAGGCGGAAGATTTATGTTAACAACATTAAGTCTATAGTAGAGATCCTTTCGGAGCTTGCCCTGAGCAATAAGGTCCTCAGGGGGTTCATTTACAGTTGCAATTATGTGCACGTCTATGGGAATCTCCTCTGTACCTCCGACTCGCCTTATGTACTCCTCCTGAAGGACTCTGAGCAGCTTGCTCTGCAGGTCATATGGCATGGCACTTATCTCATCAAGGAGCAGCGTGCCCCCGTTTGCCTGCTCGAAAAGCCCTGCTCTGTCAACAGCTCCTGTAAATCCTCCCTTTGATGTTCCAAACAAAATACCTTCAAGCAGGGTTTCCGGCAATGCGGCGCAGTTTTGGGCCATGAAGGGAGCATTCTTTCTCGCTCCGTCGTAATGGATGCTCTGTGCCAGCAGCTCTTTTCCAGTACCGGTCTCACCGTAGATGAACACTGTGGCATCGTTTTCAGCCGCCCTCTTTGCCAAATTGACAGTTTTTAAAAATCCGGGATTCTGCCCTATGATATCTTCGAAGCGATAATGCTTCATCTTAGGCTTTGCTCCCTTTGAGGAAATCCCCTTCTTGCCTTTAGCCTCTCCTTGCCTCAGATCTTGTATGGTATTGCTGAGCTCCTCAATATTAGTGATGTCCTTTGCGATCTCCACAGCCGCAACGGTTTCTCCATTGTTCATAACGGGTGCAGTCATATTGTTTGTGGAAACCTGCTTACCTCGCAGATTGATGTAAACCTGCTGATTCTTCTTGCTGCACTCCTTCTTCTTAAGAGCTTTGAACAATGTGCTATCTCTCAAAGCTACACCTGGGAAGGCTTGCTGAAACTCTTTGCCGAGGACGTCTTCCACATTTACGTTTTCAATCTGAGCCATGGGATCATTATAAAACAGTCCCATGCCTTCCTTATCCACAATGTAAATGCCTTCTTCTACCATTGAAACGAGCTGCTCTATCAGCTTGATATAGTCGCTTTTATTTAGTTTATTCCTGAGCAGTGCAAGTTTTTTTGCATCTATCGGCTTCGCATTTGACAAGGCATTATCTCCAATTCTTCTGATTATTGTAGCAAATTTTTAGTTTCTCTCACTCTCCCTCGTTTCCATGAGAGTGTTATCATTTTATCATAGATTTGGAGTTTGTGCAAATATTTTTGCAGTGGGAGGTTTAGTTGGCTGCTGTAAACCGTTGGTTAATTTCAAGATGACCTAATTTTTCAAACACCCAATTGGGATGACATAAACGCCATCTTTTCTCCTATATGCATAGCCGGTTCCTGTAACGACAGCCAAAAAAGCAGGTGCACTCATTGAATCTTTATCCACTTTATCAGCCAGTTTTATAAGGCTTTGAGCACCTTCTTCAATTGCTTTATTTCCTAATTTTACTTCTATTGCACCCCATTGACCATTTCTGAAGTGCAAAATAGCATCAGCTTCTTGACCACTGCTATCACGATAATGATACACACTGCCATCTAAACTTTCTGTATAGATTCGTAGATCTCTTATAACCATAGATTCAAATAGCAATCCCATGGTTTCCAGATCGTTTATAAGATCCTTCGAGTTTGCATTGAGAAAATAAGCTGCAATGGCAGGATCGACAAATTGTCTCGTTGAACTAGCAGAAATAGCGGTTTTGGATCTGAGTCTTGGACTCCAGGCTCTCAGATCTTCAATCACGAATATCTTTCGCAGCGCTTCCAGATATTCACCAACGGTCTTTCTATTTATTGAGTCGAAATTCTTATTAACATCATTTGTTATGGTCTTGATAGTAGCTTGCGTTGAAATGTGACGGGAATATGACCTAAGAACTTGGTATACTTTTTCTTCGTCCCTATTAATGCCATCCGCTGTGGATATCTCCGTATTTACTATTGCCTTACAGTAACCGGAAACCTGCCTTTTCTTTATTTCAAAATCTTTACCTGCAGAAGCTGGCCATCCTCCCCCAACGATTAGATCGGCAATGTCTTCTATCGTATGGGGTGACCTGCCTGATATCTCCTCTCCATTAATTAATTGAGTAATACTAACATCTCCGTTCGAATCTCCACTTTCAAATAAGCTCATTGTCCTCATTTTGAGTCTTGAAATCCTACCTGTTCCAGAGTGTGAAATTAATGATTCATCAACCGTTGTTGATCCGGTAAGAATGTATAGTCCTGTCTCAGATCTCTGATCCACACTAAATCTTACCGAATCCCAGAGCTGTGGAGCATCTTGCCACTCATCAATTAATCTTGGATTATCACCTTCTAAGAGTAATGATGGTTTCACATCAGCTAGTCTTAAATTTTGTTCTCTTTCGTCGGGATTTTGGAGATAGAGCGTGCTCTTTGCTTTGTTCAATCCTGTTGTAGTTTTTCCACACCATTTCGGACCTGTTATTAAAACAGCCCCAAAGGCTTTAAGTTCCTTTTCAAGAGTTTCGTCTACTAATCTTGGTAAATACTGTTTCATAGATTACCTCCTGCTAAACATTATACTACACAACTCCCAGATTTTGAAGATATCAACTCCCAGATTTCTAGATTTTTAACTCCCAAGCTTCTGCTTTTTCACCTCCCAAGTTTTGAATTGTATAGATCCCAGGTTTCTAAACATTGGATTTCCTCTTTATATGAAGAGTAGAAAACCGCAAATTACATTTTATTCATCGAACTTTTATATTTTGTCCGTTTACAGGAAGTAGTGCTCGGAGTATTATTAAAATAGCTGTATTTATTTTAATATATTTCAACCAGGAGGTAAAAATGAAAGAAGAGAAAAAATTGGAGTTTTATGGTGGAGAATGGGTGTCATTGTTGCCATTTCTAATCTTCATCGCAACGATTATTACAACGACATTCGGTTGGAAGTCAATTTCTGACGGAGCCTTGTGGGTACCGGCATTTCTAGCCATCTTCGTACCTTTCTTCTTTGCAAAGGATAAGAAATTCTATTCCGAAACTGTAATTTCCGGCATGGCAAGTAAAGAGGCTATTGTACCTGTTGTATGTTGGATTTTTGCAGGTGTCTTTTCAAGGGTTCTAAGAATGTCCGGGCTAGCATCAGGACTTGCAGGAGTTGCAGCGGATATTGGGGTCGGTCCTACGCTATTTGTAGTTATCACATTCTTGTCATCAGCTGTTTTCGCCACTGCTTCCGGTACAGGTTTTGGAACCATCGCTGCAGGAATGGGAGTTCTCTATCCTGCAGGTGTAGCCTTGGGTTGCAATCACCCTCTCTTAGCAGGCGCAATCATTTCAGGTGCAGCCTTTGGCGATAATCTGGCGCCAATATCAGATACAACGATCTGTTCAGCAACCACCCAAGAAGTAGATGTTGTGGGCGTTGTAAGGTCAAGAGTTAAATACGCTATCGTGGCATCACTAATTGCCATCCCTGCATTTGTAATATACAGTCTTATGACATCTTCTTCGGCCAGCGGATCCGTTGACTATCAATACGACCCACTTACCCTTTTGATGCTCATCCCCGTTGCAATTGCAATTTACACCGCTATTAAAACCGGCGACATTATTATAGCCACAACTATCGGAACTGTCCTCGGTTGTGTAGTTGCCGTTGCTGCCGGACTCTTTGATTTTGTAACCATCACAAACGCACCTGAACTGGGCGAAAAGCCAGCGGTTATCGCAGTATTTGGAGAAGGCCTAGATCGAACTGTTGACGGCGTAATCTACCAAGGTCTAAACAGTATGCTCCAAGTTATCATACTTGCCCTTCTACTGTTCGGATCTATCAGTATAATGAGGCAAGGGCGAGGCGATCTCCTAATACTTGATGCAATCGGCAAAATAGCTAAAGGCCCTAAGGGTGCTGAGCTCTCTATCTCTCTGATGGTTATAGTTTTATCGGCTATAATGGGGCTGAACGCTCCAGCCATCCTCGCAGTAGGGGCCTCTTTTGCAAAGCCACTCTCCAAGAAGCACGGAATTTCACCTTATCGCACCGCCAACTTAATGGATGCTCAGTCCAACACATTAGTCTACTGCTTACCATGGACTCCTGCGATGATTTACACACTAGGGTTTGCGGCTGATTCTTCAGCTCCACTAAAGGGTACTGATGTTATGCCACTTGTATTCTACACCTCAGCAATGTTCATCGTAATGATGGTTTCAATTGTCCTAAAAATAGGGCGTAAGGACCTCATGGATCAATTACCACCTGAGCAGAGAGCAGAGTACGAACATTAAAAACTATTTTAATCAAAGGATTTATAAAAATACAAAACGCACCGGGAATAAATGCCCTTTACAGCTAGAGATAACCCCCTAGCTATTCAGATGGCATGGCATTGCCCGGTGCGTTTTTAATATTTTGTCAACTTAACTATACAATTTCCCCTGATTTTAATATCGCTCTAATAACGTAGTCCAATATCTGTGGTGTCCTGTAATATAAATCAGGTTTATAAACCCTTTCAGTGAGCTTGTGAAAGTCCTTCCCCCACGGGCCAACATTCACACAAGGCATTGCAATTTCATTTATCTCTGCAATAGGTAAATTGTAGGCTTTACCAAAAAGTGGCATCGCCTGCCTAAGACCTTCCAAAGTTTCTTCATAATTATAGACACTCGAATAGCTAAGATCTGAAATTCCAGTATAAATATTTTCAGCTACATATTTCTGCCCAAAGGTTCTTTGCACAAAGCCCGACATCACGTCATACAAATTGGAAAGCTGGTTTTCTTCACCTTCATGGAATTTATTGGTCACGTTTGGATAATATGGTGGCGCAAGGGCGATTACAACCCTTGGAGACATGTCATCAATGTAATCATATACAAACTCAATTAGTTTATAGTTGGCAGAGATGTAGGTTTCCCTCTCATGGAATATATCATCGCTTATTTTCTCCAAATATTCTTCGTATTTAGCCTGAAAATCGTCACCGTATTTTTCTCTAGCTTCGCTACAAAGTTCACCAAAAAAAACTACATTGCTTTTCCATGAGAGCATCGCAGAGTTGCTTCCACCATGTTGCATGTATTTTGTATAATTTGAGTTCATATCCTCGATAACTCGATCAAAGGATTTTTTGCATATGGTTTTAACCTTGTCAAGAACAGACTTCGGAGTTTGGGTAAATGTCAAAACGCTCAAGCATCCGCTTATAGATAATGGCATGGAGACATCATATGAAAGCTTATTCTCTCTCAGATACAGCCATGTAGGCGGAGGTGCTACCTCCTTACCCATCACGTCACTTAATTCAACATTAACTTCTGTCTCTCTCACGATTTCTGCCATTACATTTACAGGGTTAAAGCCCTCAAAAACTTTACCGGCATGTGCTAAAAATCCTCTAACATAAATGTATGGCATAACCTTGCCTATTGATCCGAACGAAAAAACCCCTTCCTCAGGATTTCTCCTCTGATGTGGCTCCGAATTAATCATTAGAACATAGTCTAAACTATATTTTGCCTTTAATTTTTTCAATAACAAAACAGCCGTTCGCATTCCAACAGACAGATTTTCTTCATCAGGTAATCCGAGCACAATAACATTTCCATTAAAATCCTCTAGGCTGTACTCTGTCAAAAGTTGCATCTGAATTGATCCGCCACCCTTCATATCGCACACGCCTCTCCCGAAAAGGTAGTCCCCACTTTCATAGTCTTTTCTAGCTTCTTCTGAAAAGCTATCTTTGATGGCTCCTAGTTTCTCATAAAGAACGTCCGGTTGAAATGCAAAATTCTTTAAAGATTTGTAATCTTCAACTGTTACAACATCATTGTGATGTATCATGACTACCGTTTTTGTACCGTTACCTCGCACCATCGCCCAAGACACTGATCTTTTCAATGCATCATTTTCTATTGGAAAGGCTCCCATATACTCGGGGTTTTCCTGAAAATACTTCTGACTCGAAAAATAGTCTATAAAATATTTTTCCGCCTGCTTTTCTTTCTTTGTGTTACTGATACTGTCTTCATTCACATACCCATATAGGATTTTCTTTATAGATTCTTTTCTATCGTTTGCAAACAACTTCTCCACCTTTGCTCTCCTTCATAACCTAGGAAATCAATCAATGGAATCCAGATCCGCATAATTTACATTCCAGTGCTTAACTAGCACCTTCTTCAATCTCCTTATATTATCTGTCTTAAAGCAACTAAGTATTTCTTCATGTTCTTTATTAGCTCCTGCGAGTGCCTCTTTCATCTTGGGGTCATCTATATTCGAGTAGCTCTGTCTAACAAATCTTTTCTTTAGCCGATTAATTTCATCTATGAGTATGTCATTATCTGTTTTATTAACGTAAACATTGTGAAATTCTACTTGCAGATGATAGTATTCTTTAAAATCATAGTCCTCAATTGCTTTGTTCATTTTGTGGATGAGTTCATCCATTTTATCCAGATCTTTTCTATTGATTAATTTGATAGCTATATTTGCTGCTAAAACGTCCAAGGCGCCAAGTACCGTATATAAGTCCTGTACAGTTTTGATCCCTAGCTCCATCACACGGAATCCCCTTCTTGGTGTCATTTCCAGCAATCCGTCCGCACTTAATTGCACTAGGGCTTCCCTTACTGGTGTTCTAGATACATTTAATTTCTTGCTTATAGCTAACTCATTTACTTTATCGTTTGTCTTTAATCTTTTAGTCCTTATTTCATCAGAAATATATTCGTAAACCATCTCTTTAAGCGATTGATACATGTTTGCCTCCTTGTTAGAATGATTATAACACATAAAGGTGGTTTTCTCACGATGATATATTCCTTAAAATCACAATATATAAATTAAGTCTCAGATTATATACATCTATCTATTTTTTACACTTTGTCAACTCTATTCTCATCATCAGACCCTTCAAAGAATACTTTAAACTCATTATCTACTATCCCTTTGTTTAAATATCTGGCTTTATAGTCTTTTACAATTTTCATAAATTTCGGAGACAAGATTAATAATGTCAATATATTTGCAAAAATAGGCAGTGCTGTTGATGCATCTGAAAATAACCAAACAGTCGTTCCCGGTAAACCGTTTTTTTTAGCGATAAAAACCAACGCTATACTCGGAATTGGATAAAACCATTTATATGCTGTCAAAAGATTTTTTCTTATTTTCGATTTTTTAAAAATGTATCTAAGTACAACTTCTATCTGAGTATAGACACCACTAGAAGTAGTTAGTCCAAAGAAAAATATACCAACTGCAAGAATTATTCTTCCAACATTTCCCATTCCTGTTTCAAACGCACTTAAAGTAAGGGTTGCGCCGTCTAATCCTGTTTTCCACTGTCCTGTAATAATAATCACTAGTCCAGTTATTGAACAAACAATAATAGTATCGAAGAACACTTCAAAAATACCAATCATCCCTTGTTTTAAAGGATGGTTTACTTTTGCTGACGCATGAATCATTGGTGCGGAACCCCAACCAGCCTCATTGCTAAACACAGATCTACTCATTCCCGATTTTAGAGCTAAGCTTACGCTAGATCCTGCAAATCCCCCTGTGGCAGCAATAGGATTGAAAGCCGCCTTGATAATTAGACCTATCGAAGGTATAAGGTTCTCAATATTAATTATGATTACTATCAATCCTCCTATTATGTAGAACGCACACATAAAAGGTACGATTATTGTTGCAATTTTCCCAATTCTTTTCATACCGCCACTGATCATTATGTACAGTGCAACAGTGTATACAATTGCAACCCAATTAGCATTAAACGAAAAAGTCCCTGCAACAGCTTCAGAAACGGTATATGTTTGAATGTTTAAAAATATTCCAAGTATAAAACCGAAGGCGAATATAAAACTAAGAAATTTTGACAGTTTCTTGTAGCCTTTTTCAATACCGATCCCTTTATGCATATAGTAGTTGGGTCCACCATATGATTCTCCTTGATCTGTTCTTGATCTATAATAAACTGCCAATGTTATTTCAACCGTTTTAATTACTAAACCAAAGAGCCCTGCAATCCACATCCAAAATATAGCTCCTGGACCACCTAATGCTATAGCCGTTGCAACGCCGCCTATATTGCCAACACCTATTGTCGTACCTAAAGCCATGCTCATGGCTTCAAATGATGATATTACTCCCGTTTTACTATTTTTCTCTGCTTGTTTTTCTCCGATCAAACTAATTTTCGTTTGAGCAAAGGCTTTTCGGAAAAATTGAATTTGGAAAAACCCCGTTCTCAAAGTAAGAAAGGCACCGGCAGTTAAAACCAAAAATACAAGTGGTAAACCCCATAAATAATCATAAACAACAACCGTAACTATATCTGTAATACTCATTCCAACCCTCACTTTCCTAGCTGTTCAGCTACGATGGAATCATTTTCGATATCTACTTGATCGTTATTTTGTTATTCTCTTGTTATTGGACAGGTGAAACAAGTTGGCCCTCCAGTACCTCTATATGAAACTTCTTTCCCTGGATATGTAAAAACTTCACACCCTTCCTCTCTCAGTTTTTTTGTGATGTTAGGAACTCCATCTATAATAACAACTTTTCTTGGAGCTAATGCCAATACATTACATCCCAGATAATCATATTCCTTATCGTCCACCTCAATTAGCTTGATCCCTCTTTCTATTAAGTAGTTTCTAAACACAACTGGCATGTATTTTGAGTACACAACGGCTAAGTCTTTATCAACTAAGCTTATAATACTCATCAAATGAAGGCATGCATCAGGTCCGTCTGCATATGGAGTTTCAACAATAATATATTCTTCAATAAAATCCTTAGTGAGTGCTTTGAACTGTTCAATACCTTCATAATTAGTTCGATATCCACATCCTATCGCAACCGTTTTTTCATCAATCCAAACAACATCTCCTCCTTCCATTTTCCCAGGAGCCTCAATATATCCTAAGGTTGGTACACCTTTTGATTTTAAAAATTCTTCGGTTGCTTTTCTTTCATTCTGTCTTAATTTCTTCCCCATTGGAAAATATATTGCTCCATGTTTAGTAACCTTCAAAGAATCATGTGCATAAATAGAGTCAAGCCCAACCAAGTTGTTTTCTGGAAGATGATAAACGTTTTCCACATTATCCTTAATTATATTCTCAAAAATATCATATTCTTCCACACTTTTCTTATAATTGGGGCATCCAATGTAATTATACGCCTTATAGTTATTATCCAAATGGTCCTGGCTAATAAAGGCTTGTTCAGGTTTCTTAATCAGAATAGATTCGATTTTGTTTACCATAGACTGACAACCGTACTTCATTTTAATGTCCTCCTCAAACTTAAAATTTGTATACAATTTTATGTATTTTGTGTACAATAATTCTAGCATCCTTGTCAGTCGTTGTCAATAAAATATACAGATTTATAATTATTTATTTCATGAATAATGCTAAAGCTTAATCTTCGTATAACTTAACAAATATACTGTATTGTTCTTTTCTTTAGATTGACTAGGATGCCAAAGATATGATATTATCTTTTAAAATCGAATATTAGTATAGTTGTTTGTATGGAAGCCAGTGAAATTCTGGCGCGGTACCGCCACTGTAAAAGGGAGTGCTATACAATTATGCCACTGATAATTTCGGGAAGGCGTATAGTATGTTGATCTTTAGCCAGGATACTTCAAACAATTTGCAAAACAAACTTGACGAGTATTCAGGATCTGTTTTAATTAGCCTTCTTTGTGTTCCTTCGTCAAAGAAGGCTTTTTTATGAAAGGAATTATCATGAAGGGAAAGAAATTTATATCTCTACTAATTTGTCTAATTGTTTTTTCTTTTGTTTTTTCAGGGTGTGGTAACAAAGATTCTAGAAAAACATCCGATAGTAGGACAATCGTCGATGCAACTGGTATCGAAATAGAAGTCCCGACACATCCCGAACACATTGTAGTATCTCCTGTAGTACTGCCAAACATGATATATTTCATGACATCCAAAGATAATAACCAGATCGCTATTACACCATCCGCCTTAGAGGGATACGAAAATTCTATAATGAAAGATTTAGCTCCTAATTTCAAAAAATATGTTAATAAAAACATGGTCAATAATGACATGCAGGTGAGTTTAGAAGAATTAGCTAATAGCAACGCAGATTTAGTAATCTTTTGGGATACCCAGTCAGAGGAAGCAAAAAAGGTCAATAAAATGGGTATACCTGCTGTCTGCGTTAAATCAGCAACAGATATGAATAGTCTAAGGCAACTAATAAAAATGCTAGGGGAAATTCTAAATTGTAAAGATAGAGCGGATGAGTTGCTTCAGTGGTACGATGAAGTCGATACAAAACTCAACAAAAAGGATTCCGAAATAAGGAATCTTTCAGATTCTGAAAAGCCTAAAGTAGTTCAATTTAGAGACATAAACGAATTAAGCGTATATGCAAAAGGTGTAGATGCTAAACTGATTGAAAAAGTCGGCGGTACTAATATTGAGCTGACAGCTTCTTCTGCAGATAGTTCCAAGGTCACAATGGAGGAAGTTCTAAACTTTAATCCCGATATTATTTTGTTGAGTAACTGGGATGACTCTAAACCCGATGACCTTTATAAGAATATAATCCCTGGTCAGGATTGGAGTGACGTTGCTGCTGTTAAAAATCATAGAGTTTATAAAGTCCCTATGGGATTGTACAGATGGACACCACCAAATTGCACAGAAAAACCTCTTTATGCAATGTATTTGTCATCAGTTATTCAACCAGATATCTACAAAGTTGATATGGATAAGGAAATTAAGAATTTCTTTTCTAAGTTTTTCGATCACAATCTTTCAAAAGAACAGTTGGATAGGGTCGTTCATAGAGAAATAAATGGAAACTCAAAAATATAGTTTAATGGGAAAACCAAGTTGTAATCCTACCGACAATCGCGGAGATCCTTATTTGTCCACAAGTCGTTTTCACATATTTATCACAATTTTGATAGTTTTACTCCTGGTATCTGCTGTTTCATCACTCTGCATCGGAAGATATCATATAGGGATATCTCAAACTTTAAAAATACTGATCTCTGAATTAACAAATACATCTTCAGGTAGCAGCACCAGACAAGAAAGTGTAATAATTGTTCTTAGGCTCCCAAGGGTCCTTGCTTCAATTATGGTCGGAGGTGCATTAGCAATCTCCGGATCTGTTTATCAAGGGGTATTTAAAAACCCCTTGATATCACCTTATGTTCTTGGGGTTTCCTCAGGCGCTTGTGTAGGTGCGGCTATTGCAATTATAAATGGACTAAATGCAATTGAAATACAAGTATTAGCTTTCCTTTTCGGAATCTTAACCGTTTTTATAGCAACGAATATTACAAAATTTTTCAACAAGAATGGTTTGACTTTGTTGGTGTTATCCGGAATTATTGTTAATGGTTTCATGAATGCTGTTATGGGCATAATTAATTACATTGCAGATCCCGAAACTGAATTGCCATCAATTGTTTATTGGCAAATGGGTAGCTTTGCGAAGGTAACCATGATTTCAACTTTTTCTGTTGCACTTCCAATGATAATTGCTACAGTAATAATAATAGCGATGAGATGGCGGATAAATATATTGTCATTGGGGGATTCAGAGGCACAGAACCTTGGGATAAACGTTAATATATCCCGCGGGGTAATGATAATTTGTTCCACTATACTTACTGCATCCGCTGTTTGTCTTTGTGGTACAATCGGTTGGGTTGGCTTGATAATACCCCACCTTGGACGTATGTTGGGTGGTGTAAATAACCAAAGATCTATTCCTATTACATTTATACTTGGTGCAATATTTATGGTTATAATAGATACTTTAGCTAGATCAATAACAAGCCTCGAATTGCCTATAAGTATCCTTACAGGAATAGTTGGAACACCTTTCTTTCTTATAATCTTAATTAATCAACGAGGAAGGCTATCATGATAATAAAAGTTGAAAATTTATCATTTACATATAATAGGCGAGATGATGTGTTCAATAGAGTCGATTTTACCCTTCGTAAAGGAGATATATTAACTATTTTAGGTCACAATGGTTCTGGAAAATCAACACTATTAAATTGCATAACGAACAACCTTAGGCCTTCTAAAGGGCATATTTTTATATCTGGAAAAAACATCAACTCTTTAAGTAAAAGAGAAATATCCCAAAAAATCGGCTTTGTTCCCCAGTTGCACAATGTCACCTTCCCATACTTGGTTAGAGATTTCGTTATCATGGGAAGAGCACCATATATAAATATGTTTCAGAATCCTTCACGTCACGATTATGCTATCGCTGAGGAGGCGATGCTAAAACTTAATATTTTAGAATTATCCCCAAGACCATATACAGAGCTTAGTGGAGGTGAACGACAGCAAGTACTTATCGCAAGAGCTCTCACACAAGAACCTGAAATACTTATATTTGATGAACCCACCAATCATTTGGACTATGGTAACCAGCTTCGTATTCTTAAATTAATCAAAAATTTAGCTATTCAAGACTATACAATTATAATGACCACTCACCTTCCAGACCATGCTATCCTCTTAGATGGCCAAGTTGGTATCCTTGATTCAGAATCCAATTTCATTATAGGAACAACTGAAAAAACGATAAGCGAAGAATTACTAAGCAAAATATATAATGCCGACATAAAAGTTAGATATATAGAAGATCTTGGACGAAAGGTTTGCTTCCCTGGAGACATTTTTTAAAGTTTCATAGATGCTTGGTTATATCTTAGTTATATTATAATGTCCCGTTATTACAAGTTCTCGTCTATTTAAAAATAGGGCGTAAGGACCTCATGGATCAATTACCACCTGAGCAGAGAGCAGAGTACGAACATTAAAAACTATTTTAATCAAAGGATTTATAAAAATACAAAACGCACCGGGAATAAATGCCCTTTACAGCTAGAGATAACCCCCTAGCTATTCAGATGGCATGGCGTTGCCCGGTGCGTTTTTATTAGAGTTTGTATTTTGTTCCTCGACCTCTGCCAACTACAGTAACATAGTTTTGCGATGCTAATTCTTTTAATATTGATGCTGTCTTTGACCTACTAAATGGAATATTTTCCATGATTTCACTAATGGATTTAGCAGTTGTCTTACTCAAAGTGTTATAAACCAGTTCCTCATCGTCCTTCAGATTGACATCACTAATAACGGGCAAAGTAACTTTAATTGTATTCTCATTCACTTCAAATACAGGTTTCTTGTTACTATTTTGGTAGGCTTCCTTTATTCTAATAATTCCCGTGCCTAGTGTCTCTACTATATGGAGTCTGAAAAAAACATTGCTCAGAATAGGATTTCTCAAGATAGACAATCCTCCGTTTATGTATTCTTCGTTGGAAATTCCAAATGGCAAACCTCCCGGAGAAGTGATTTTTATTTTATCATCAAACATTAGTATCCTTATATGGGATTTCATAT
The DNA here is from genome assembly GCA_029983755.1 of Anaerovoracaceae bacterium. GTDB lineage: Bacteria > Bacillota > Clostridia > Peptostreptococcales > Anaerovoracaceae > S5-A14a. Next base: position 30,820 of record JASBYX010000002.1, on the reverse strand, counting down.
CCCATGTTCTATGAATAATTGCATTTGCCACTGCTTCTCTAAAAGCCTTTTCAGGAACAAGCTCAATCTTTTTTCTATTCATTCCCTGGATTTCCTCATATTGATAATAGTCCTTATATAGTTGTACTGCCTTTTCCAGTTCAATCAATACTGACTCTTTTTCGAATGTAGCTCTTTTTACGATCACGCTTATATCTTTCCCAAATTTAGCAATGTCAATACCCGGAAAACTGTTCTTATCAGCAAGCAACTCTCCGGCTTTATTATATCCATCTATTTCATTATATAAGTTTAAAGTTTTAAGTATATCTTTATTAGGGGATTCAATGCCTATCTCTTCCCGTATTTTGTCTTCAAGGATTCTGAATGTAAGAGTTTGTTGTTCAGCTGGTAACTCTTCATAATTTAAATTTTGCCCATCCAATATAAGACGAACAAGCTCTGTATCATCTACTTCTATAGTCGAAGTATCGTTGCGTCTGTATGCCTTGGATTTATACATATATGGCTTATGAATTCCAGCCTCTATTTCAAGCACTATCAGCTTCTCATCAGGGACTATTTCTAGTTTGTAGTTTGGCTGGGGATGAATTCCGTCATTAATTCTATTCTCTATATTTAAGCAAGTCTGTGTAGGATTTTCAAATCCAATTACCTCTCCATTATCCGCTATACCAAATATTATTTTTCCACCATCGTAATTTGCGAAAGCACTTACGGTTTTCAAAAATGTATTGGTTATGTCGCCTTTGAACTCTAGAGTTTTTCCTTCTTTCATAACGTCTCCTTATGCTCCTTTCTATATGATTTTTTGCAGTTTAATTGTAACTAATTTTACGCTTATTTTCAATCACAATTTAAACCATAAATTTTTACAATTAAAATTATAGTTTTTTAATTCATAAATTTTTCTCAAAAATATATTTCCTCCCATCTAATCAATTACCTAGCTGTTTTTTGTGCTATACTACCCATAAGATAGGATTTTTAATATAAATCACTAAAACACAGAGAGAATTGGTGAGAACATGATCAAAAACTGGAAGCAACTTTTTAGTAGCACAATTTTGAGCCGTGGTAGGAACTACCTCAGACAGGGACGAGTGGACAACTTACAAATAAAGAAAGTGAAAGATGGATTCAATTTTTATGCAACCGTTTATGGAACCCATAAGTACAATGTTACCGGTGCTGTGAACAATGACACGCTGAAACTCATATCCTGCAACTGCCCACACGCAAAGCAAGGTATATATTGTAAACACATGGCTGCTGTTTTGCTCGATATAGAAAGAACTGAAGCGGAAGAAGCCAAACGGCTTGAAGACTTAAAACATCCGAAGGTTCGTTTGGAACGTCCATTTAGTAAAACTAATGACAAGAGCAATTACACGCTATTTGACTTAAACGAGCTGACCAAGGACTTCATTATCTATGAAGATGAATTTAAAAAAGCAAAAACTCTATACATAAACGATAGAGGCGAGTTTAACTTTAGTTTTTCTCCCGGACTATACGGTGACGAATACGACAGTACCAAATTTAGATGCACATATAAACGCAATTATTTGTACTTCTCTCAAGACTTTATTGATTCGATAAATTGCGATGACTATTACTGGAGTGAATCGGCATATATTCATAATCATTCAGAGCATGGGGCAGTTTTACCGGCAACTGCTATTGCAATGCTTTATGCTTCAGATTTATTCATCCAAGAAAATGCAAATTACCTCGACATCACCGATCCCGGGTCGAAGCTTCTCATAGATTTATCGAGAAATTCACTCGGTTCAAAGGGCCAAGAAACAGCTCCATCTAAAGAATCCGTCACACTGCTGCCTACTTTGACACTAAATAATGGTGATTATGTTCTCACATGGAAAATCGGCGATAAAAACAAGCTTTTCGTGCTAAAAGATGTCAACGATCTCATCTCTGCATATTCAGTAAAGGCTAAGTTTAGACTTGGGAAAAACAAGACCATAGATTTCTCAAGGGAAGACTTTGATCAGGACAGTAAGGGGTACTACAAAATAATAGCCGATTCTGTGGATACTGCAGAAAAAGCTCTAACCTACGTCAAAAGTTACAGGGCATCGTGGCTATCTCCTACACTGAACATCAAAAGGGAAACACCTATCTACAAAAATGCATGGGATGATTTCTACGATATTTCAAAGGGGAAACCCATATTTTATCAAGACCCAAATACAAAGGAAAAGTTGCCGATAAATTCTGTTGAAGGCACTCCTTCTGCAAATTTAAAAATAGAAAAGTTGGTGAACAACAAGGATATCTTCGATGGTATAGAAATCCATGGGTTTCTTCCCCAAATTTTCAATGGGACATTGCATTCTTACTTCATCAAATTAACTGACACATCGGGAGAACTCAATCGAATCCCTGATAATTCCCAACCTAACTTTGGTCCACTGGAGCTTATCAAAAACTCCTCTAACGAGGTTTACCTACAAATCGGTAGGAACAATCTTTCAGAGTTTTACAATTACACTCTTCCAGAGCTGAGAAAATATGTTGATTTTGATGAGCCGGACGATGATTTTATTTCCGAATACGTATCTACCACTCCGGAATTTACCATATATCTTGATGCCTCTTCAGGCCTCCCCGAGGGTAAGATAGCCGTGACATATGACCAAAAAACTTACTCCATATTCGACTGGCAGAACAATAAGGCGGACTCAACAAATAGATTGAAATTCATCGAAGAGAAAGCTTTCGACTTGATGGAAAAGTATCTCTCCGTCATAGACCCTGATAAAGAGGTATTTTGTTGTGAAAGAAGCGATGAGGCAATCTATACAATGCTTACCCGGGGCGTGGAGGAAATGTTGGATTTCTGTGAGGTTAAATCAACAAAACAGTTTGACAACCTCAAGGTGCGACGAAAAGCGAAGATTTCAATCGGGGTTTCTGTGGAAAGTGACCTTATGAATCTTGAAGTTTCTGCAGAAGATATAAGTCATGATGAGCTCTTGGCGATTCTGTCAAGCTACAAAAAACGCAAGAGATACCACAAGCTTAGGAATGGCCAATTCGTGGATATAAATGAGGATTTTGAAGAACTTGGGAAAATGTTCGATTCTCTTAATATTTCTCCTGGAGAGTTAAAATCCGGGAAAGCCGAGCTCCCCCTTTATCGCACACTGTACGTTGAAAAACTGCTGGAAGAAAACGACTACTTTTATACTGACCGTGACAGTCGCTTTAGGGAACTTGTAAGAGATTTTAAGACCATCAATGAGTCAAGCTATGAAGTGCCCAAATCCTTGGAAACTGTTATGCGCAATTACCAGATCTTTGGATATAAATGGCTCCGCATGATGACAGACTACGGTTTTGGATGCATACTTGCCGATGATATGGGACTTGGAAAGACACTTCAAGTTATAGGACTCTTTCAGGCAAATAGGGAAATGCGTAATGGACAGCCATCTTCTCCGTCTCTTGTGGTTTGTCCTGCCTCTCTAATATATAACTGGGAAGATGAGATTGAAAAGTTTGCGCCTGATGTTAAGGTTCAGGTAATCGCCGGTAGCAAAAGTGTCAGGAAAGAGCTAGTCAAAAGATACTGTAATAACTATGATTGTGATGTTTTGATCACTTCTTATGATTTCCTAAAGAGGGACGTTGAGCTCTACGAAGATTGCTCTTTTGAGTATGTTGTCATAGATGAAGCACAGTATATTAAGAATCACAATACCGGTGCTGCTAAATCAGTCAAAGTAATAAAAGCTAGAAAAAAGATAGCTTTAACCGGGACACCGATCGAAAATAGGCTTAGTGAATTATGGAGCATCTTTGACTTTTTGATGCCGGGGTTTTTATATACTTATGATCATTTCAGAAAACATATAGAGACGCCTATCATAAGGAATAATGATGATGACATTATGGGAAGCCTCAAAAAGATGGTTCAACCATTTATCCTGAGAAGATTAAAGTCCGATGTTTTGAAGGATTTGCCTGAGAAAATTGAAGAAATCAAATACATGAAGATGGAAGAAAAGCAACAAAATCTATATGACGGGCAGGTTTTAAAGTTAAAAAAATTCTTGATTAATCAGGAGGATAACTCCTTTAACAAAACTAAACTGCAAGTTCTTGCCGAGCTCACTAAAACTAGACAGATTTGCTGTGATCCATCTGTTTTATTCGAGGATTACGATGGAAATTCAGCGAAAACCCAAGGCTGCATCCAACTTATCGAAAGTGCTATAGACGGGGAGCACAAGGTTCTCGTTTTCTCTCAATTTACAAGTATATTAGGCATTCTAGGACAAAAGCTGACGGCACAAGGAATAAAGTGGTATTCAATAACCGGTAAAACTCCAAAACAAGAGAGGCTTAGCCTAGTTAAAGATTTCAACAGCGGAGACGTCCCTGTTTTCCTCATATCTCTAAAGGCCGGAGGCACCGGTCTTAACCTTACCGGGGCAGATATTGTTGTACATTTTGACCCGTGGTGGAACGTAGCTGCTCAAAATCAGGCCACTGACCGTGCTCATCGAATAGGGCAAAACAGAAATGTCACCGTATATAAGCTTATAATCAAGAACTCCATCGAAGAAAAGATCTTAGACATGCAGGAGAAAAAGAAGGCCCTAGCGGACGAGATCATTTCCGGCGAATTTAGAGGTCTCTCAGGAATGAGTAAGGATGAAATTCTCGAACTTTTGGAGTAAAAAAATGTAACTTATGTCTTGACCACTAAAAATAGTAGGTCAACAAAAATAGACACCCCCTTGCACATACAATTGTTTTGTGCTAAAATAAGTACATAAGAAAAGGCTGACAGCCCGACACATTTGATGTATTTGATATGGGGGTGAAATGGTTTCGACGGGGAGGTTGAAGCTGGGTAAGCGAGCCGTAGTCGCCAAGTCTACGTTAAAAGTGGCCGTTTAAATATAAACGCTAAAAATAATAATAATTTCGCAATGGCTGCGTAGTTCAGCCCGCGTGTCTTGAGCGGTTTTCCTGTAGGCCGCTTAAAGGCATCAAACCATGCAGGAAACTTTCCGGTGAGTGTCAGGTAACCTGGATCGTATAACTGACTAGTCTGTTCTTATCCGTGACTCTTGGGAATGGGCAGATGAAATTTTTCGAGGGTCTTCGCTCGGAGAAAGCCTTGTGAATATCTTTTCGGACGCGAGTTCAACTCTCGCCACTTCCACCAAACTTAAAAGAAAAGCACCGATTGCCTCGGTGCTTTTTTGTTTTTTATATGGGGAGGCGAGAGATACCAAGCCAAACTCTTGTTTGGAAAGAAAAGGCGAGAGCATGAAAAAGTCAACGTCTATCCATGCAAATATGAGGCATCTCTTTCTCAGCTGTTAAGACATATTTTACACTTTGAGATTTGCTCTTCTCAGTTGTCAAGACATATGTTACATTTTGAGATGTACTCTTCTTAGTTGTCGGGACATATGTTACATTTTGAGATTTACTCTGACACAACTACATTTGGGGTCTTAAATATGGCTCTACTTGTGTCTTTCTCTGGTATGGTAGTCTCTATCAATAGCAGTTTTCCACCCATCCTCGATCTTGGCTTCAAACCTTAAAGTTGTTATAGTTTCACCTATAACCTCATAGTTCAGTGCCGTACCAACCCTGTCGTTATTATAGCTTGCTGCTCTGTTAGAATCGATCCCGAAACGCTCGGCTTCAGCAGCCGCATCCATATTAGCACCTAGGAAGATAAACTCCCAACCGTACATTTCCTTTTGGCGATTGATCATTTCCTTAATTTTTCCATATGTATAGTTTCGACTGGCGTTCTCAAGGCCATCCGTCGTTATTACAAATATTGTCTCTGAAGGAATGTCCTCCTCTCGGGCATATTTATGAATATTCCCGATGTGATTGATAGCTCCGCCTACTGCATCGAGCAATGCCGTGCAACCTCTAACAAAATACTCTCTCTCCGTTAAGCGTGGTACATTCTCAAGGGGTATTCTATCATGAATAACGCTAACTTTATCATCGAATAATACAGTAGAAACTAGTGCTTTACCAGGTTTACTCTTCTGCTCTTCGATCATTGAGTTAAAACCGCCTATTGTATCCTTCTCCAAGCCTTCCATTGACCCACTTCTATCTAAGATAAATACAATTTCTACCATTTCAGTTCCCTCCAAAATTTCTTTTTCTTTATTATATGGAGACTTGGAACTAGGTTGGTCGCTTTCAAAGCGACATTTATTTGTATTTTATCCTATGATAGGTTGGTCGAATGTAAAAAGCACTTCATTTAGTTCGTAGATATCATAATTTCTATGGAGGATAAAATATTCAACAATAATATCAAATTTATTGCTGTGGGACAGGGTATATCCAGCTCTAGATATTAGCTCTTCGGTTTCCTTAATGTCTAGCTCAAGGGCTAAGGCAAAAGCTATAGCTGTTTTCTTTGTTGGCCTATAATCTTTATTTGTCCTTATCTTAGAGAAAAGCTTGCGATCTACATTTGCTTTTTTGTATATTTCTGAATCTTTTTTACCTGTTTTATCAATGAGCTTAAGTAAAGTCTCCGAAAAGCTAGCATCGAGATTATCAAGTAGCTTCGCAATACTTCCTTCGTCTATCGCAAGTGGCTCTTTTAATGTAAATTGCTCATATGAATGATTTGCTTCACCCAAAAGATTATACCGACTAATTTGACCTGATACATCCCTTAATTCTGTAGGTCTTTCGGTTTTGTACTCTTCCTTGAATTTCTCTTTTACATAATTTTCGTCAATATAACTTCTAACCTCAGAGAACAATTTCTCTGACAATAACATTTCCTCTTTCCCGAAAATAACCAGATAAATCTCTGTATCATTATCCCTCAAGAAGTTCCTTATAACTTCCACAGCTATTTTAAGAGCTTTGGATTTGGGAAAGCCGTAGTTGCCTGTGGACATCAACGGAAGGGCAACGGACATGCAATGGTATTTTGTTGCTAATTTAAGAATATTTAAGTAAGTATCCCTAAGATGCTTTTCTTCGTCACTCGTTCCTCCTTGCCAAACAGGGCCCACAGCGTGAATGACAAACTTAGCATCCAATCCAAAGGCCGGTGTTATAGCTGCTTGACCTATCTTGATTTCCCCGATTTTTTGCCGGGCTTTCAAAAGTTCCGGCCCCGATTTTTGATGAATGCCTTGATCGAGACCATATCCAACTACAGGTTCAGGATTGGCCGTATTGACTATTGCATCCACTTTCATTTTGGTGATGTCATTTCGAACTATCTTAAAAGACATGATTTCACTCCTCTTCAAAACGGAATACTTCCTCTACGGATTTCCCAAATACCTTTGAAATATCCATTGCAAGTTTAAGGGAGGGATTGTATTTACCGTTTTCCAGCTTCCCTATAGTTTCTCTTCGCACTCCCACAAGGTCTGCCAATTCCGCCTGCTGGAGGTTCATCTCTTTTCGATATTCATACATCCTCGTTTTTAGCTTTGACATGATGAACCTTTATTCCTTTTCTAAGCTAGCGAACTTGTGCCAGATTATAATGTTGTTGATTCCTAGTATAGATAATATTAAAACAAGTGCTATTTCTATCCATGCAGAATTGTTCCTAGTGAAGCCCAGCGGTAGCGTTGATTTAAACTTAAGTATTTCTAAGAGAAAAAACACTACTAAGCATAACAATAAAAGATTCATAGTAATCTTATTAGCATACGCTTTCGCATCTCTATAGTTTTCCTTTGCCATTTCGTCCATTTTTTCGTGTTTTCTTGAGTAAACCATAAAACCACAAAACATCGACATAGCGGTGCTAATTGTCAATAGTACTGAATGAAAAAAGTCCATGCTTTCTGAATGTACATTTTCTATTACAATCAATTTTACCACGAACGCTATAGCAAGAATGCATAGCCCGATGCCTTCTAATTCATAATGATACATTAGACTTTGCTTTACTTTAATTTCCTTTTTCATTTCATTCCTCCCACTCTAATATATGTGATTTATTTCTAACTTATGAGATAAATATATCACATTGCAAAACTCTTTGCAATAGAAGTTTTTAGCTTTGAAGTTTTTAGTTTTTTTGATAATTTATAAAATTTGTAATTATAAAAATCTTTGTAGCCTCTGAACATATTTAACCCCACGAAAAAGAGCACCCCCTTCTTATAAAGAGATGCCCTGCAAATAGCTATTTTGTTGAATGCGTATAAAGCCGTTTGCCTACAACGGATTTACCCTAAAGCTCTGCCTTACCTATTTCTTAGGAACGAGCTTTCCATAAACCACGAATCTATTGTCGGAGCTTGCATCTACACAGGTGCTTAACATCACGAGATGATCCTCGGTGGTAATTTCCTCCCCTGTGTCGATTACCGAATGGGATTTGAGCCATTCAACATAGCTCGCCTTCTCCGCCTCGTTAAAATAGAACTTATACTGGGAAGCCGAAGCATCAATATAGGCCGCTGCAACGATTACGAGATTATAGTTCTGCTCCGGCGTGTAGAAATGCAACTTCTTATGCTTGTCATAAAAATCCTGTGCCCTGTACTTCATTATTGGGGCGAACATGGATCCATCCTTCATATGGTGACCGTATATGATAGTCAAAAAGTCCTTGAACGGGTTCTCGTTTCTATAATCAATGAACAAAGAGCCATTTTTGCTGTATTCCCCGTTGAATAGTCTGTACAGGTAATAGTCGTTATCCTTTGCCTGCATTACAGGATAGTTTAACCCTATATCTTCCCGCTTAATCCATGCCTTGGTATCAGGGTTTTGCTTTAGAAGCTCATCAAAATTTACCTTATCATCTTTCTCCGATTCCACCCCTGCAATCTCCGCTATATTTGCATAGGTCTTGCTGCTATGATAGTATCCCCAAAGTATTTTTCCTATCTGAAATAGGCTGAATGCAATGACTATCAACAGGATTACAATTATTATATTATAAAAGGTCCTTTTCTTTTTATTGCCTTTGTTGTTGCCTCTATTTGTTCTGCTCCCTTTTGCCCCTTGGCTGCCGGCTCGATTTTCTTTCCTTGTTTGACTCGTTTCTCTCGGCACTGATATACCCCCTTTTCGAAATCTTTTCAATATATATTACATTATACTATTATCGTCAAATTTTTCAATGCATATTCTCCCGTTTATTGTCCCCCTTCACGCCTTTATTTTGTTGACACGAAGCCCGATTTCAACTATGATTTAAAGTAACAAAGACAATACAACAAACGATTACGGTTGCCCCGGCTATTTTATCCTCCTAACGGATGAGCGGATCAGTGCCATTCTCAAACATCCCGGGATTTGTTCGGCCGGCTCCCGTACCGCCTTTAAACCAAAAAGGAGAACATCATGAGCAAAGTAAACTACATGTCCCTTCAGAACGGCAGCGACATAAGAGGCGTTGCCATGGAAGGGGTTCCCGGAGAGGAAGTCAACCTCACAGACGAGGCGATTGAAAACACAATAACAGGATTTATATACCTCTTGTCTAACAAATTAAACTCTCCGATGACGGATCTTAGAGTTTCCGTGGGGAGAGATTCAAGGCTTTCCGGGGAACACATTTCAAAAGTAGTGTGCAAAACACTTCAGCAGCTTGGGGTAATGGCCCTCGATACGGGTCTTGCTTCCACTCCGGCAATGTTCATGTCCACAAAGCTTGAACACTTTAACTGCCATGGAGCTATAATGGTTACGGCAAGCCACCTTCCAAAGAACAGAAATGGCTTTAAATTCTTTTCGGCAAGCGGAGGTGTGAGCAAAGATACCATCACAAAGATACTGGAAATAGCCCATCAGAGAGCTGATGGGAAAGGGATTTCTTCAAACCTATATGAGAACGAAATGCACCATCAGCAAGGAGCCTTCACCATTCAGCCTATAGAGCACATGGATCTTTTGAGCCATTACTGTGAGGTTTTGAAGAAGCAAATTTCTGTTGGTCTAAACAAGAAGGATGCTCCTCTCAAGGGGATGAAGATTCTTGTTGATGCCGGAAACGGAGTGGGAGGGTTTTATGCAACTCGCGTGCTTGAACCCCTTGGTGCTGTAATTGACGGCAGCCTATACCTTGAGCCTGACGGGAACTTCCCAAATCACATTCCAAATCCTGAAAAGGAAGGAGCAACTGACGATATCATCGCAAAGGTTAAGGAAACTTCAGCAGACCTTGCTCTAGTCTTTGATACTGACGTTGACAGAGTCGCTGCCATAGATGAAAAGGGCAACCTCATTGCAAGAAACGGGATTATAGCTTTAGCAGCTTCCTTGATTTACAAGGCGCACCCTGCTTCATACGTTGTTACAGACAGCATTACAAGCCCTGAGCTCACAGAGTTCCTTGAGGATAAGCTGAACCTCAAGCACTACAGGTACAAGAGGGGCTATAAGAATGTCATAGATAAGGCAAAGGAGCTTGAGGCGGAGGGAAAAGATTCTCCGCTGGCAATTGAAACCTCAGGCCATGCAGCCTTTAAAGAGAATTATTTCCTTGATGACGGTGCCTTCCTTGCTACAAAGATTGTCATAGAGGCAGCCAGACTCAAGAGAGAAGATAAGGGAATTTCCAGCCTCATTTCCGAGCTTGCGGAACCTGCAGAATCTAGAGAAATCAGGCTACCTGTCTTGAATGCTGAATCCTCCGACGAGAATCTTCCTAAGGGTTCTTCCCTCAAAGAAAAAGGTGATGCTGTTCTAAAGGCATTGGAGGACTGGGCCGAAAACGACGGTAAGGCCCACGGAGCAAAGCTCGAGAAGCCTAATTTTGAGGGTGTCAGGGTACAATTCCCTAAGGGCTGGCTTCTTCTCAGAATGTCTCTCCACGATCCTATAATGCCGCTGAATGTTGAAAGCAGTACAACCGGTGGAGTTGACGAAATTCTAGGATATGTGAAACCGGTTTTGGATAAATTCGACTTTTTGGATACATCAAAGCTGATTTGAGAAAGCTGAGTTTGCCACGGGCACAAAACAGTAGCAAGTCACAGGGCTCTCAGACGAAACCGGCGATAAGCCTCAGTGTGCGTAGGCTCAAAATACAGACAAACCGCAAATTGCAACGGGGAGGATTATGGATTACAGTCAAATCAAACACATAATCGGAGCAGATCTTGACGAAAGCAAAATGAGCAAGTGGGAAATTGCTTATGAGGTTTTCGTTGGAATGTGCGCAATCATATCTGTCATCATGGTCTGTCTCGACTACTTTACGGTGCTCAGTTTCAAACATTCCCCATATGTGGAGATCGACTCTGCAATCTTGGTTATCCTTTGGGCTGATTACATTTCTGCCTTTGAGAAAGCCGACGACAAAAGAGAGTTCTTCGTTTGCCACTTTGTCGGGCTAATCTCTATTATCCCTATAGTGTGGCTGACAACGGTGATGCCTGCAGTAAGCACATGGAGCGGTGCTTCTCTTCTGAAAATCACTAAGATTACTATGCTCCTGAGAGTGTTCCGTGCCTTCGGATACTTCACTATTTTGCACAATCGTATTGAAAGAATTCTCAAATATCTACCATAAATAATTTATAAAAAATCTTGAATGTGTCGCCTGGTTGTAGTAAAATACAGTCAGGCGATTGTTAATTTGTTGGCAATCCCTATCTAACTTTTATGATTGTGAGGATCTGAAATGTATAGACTAGAGGAGATTAAAGATAATTACAAGAAGAAGGTTATAACGGCCGACCAGGCTGCAGCTTTGGTCGAAAATAATATGAGGGTTCACTTCGGTCTTGGAATCGGTGCCGTGAATGACCTCGATGCTGCTTTGGCAAAGAGGGACGATCTTAGGGGAGTTGAAATTCTCTCAACCGTTGCCATTCATGCCCCGTGGGAAGTTTATAAAGCAGGATATCCGGCGGATCACTTCCGTTTTGCATCAGCACATTTTACAGGTGCAGACAGGAAGATGGCCAACGACGGGCGATGCTGGTATATTCCAATGAACTTTAACGAGCTCCCCTCTTATTGGGAGCACAATGATTGTAATATTGATATCGCAATGCTTTCCGTAGGACCTATGGATGAGTATGGTTTCTTTAATCTAGGACCGCAAGTTTCAGATATATGGGGTGTTGTACGTTCTGCTAAGATGGTTATCTTAGAGGTGAACGAAAATATGCCAAAGGCTCTTGGGATTAACAACAAGATCAATCTTGCCCACGTTGACTACGTGGTGGAGAGTTCCAATCAGCCTATGGCTACTATTCCAAACGGTGCCACAACAGAAACAGATGAGAAGATTGCTAAGTTTGTAGTTGAAAAAATCAGAGATGACAGCACACTGCAGCTTGGGATCGGTGCTCTTCCTTCAACCATAGGCAAGCTCATCGCCGATTCAGATATTCAAAACCTTTCCGGACACACGGAAATGCTGGTGGACGGTTATCTGGAACTATTCAAGGCCGGTAAATTGACGAGCACCAAGAAGCTTAACAACGGTAAGCTCGTTTACGCTTTTGCCGGAGGAACTCAGGAGCTGTATGATTTTATCGATGACAACTCCCTGTGCTACTGTGCTCCTGTGGATTACGTTAACAATCAGGGAATCATAGCTAGCATGGATAATTTTGTGTCCGTTAACAGTTGTATAATTCTCGACCTTTATGGCCAAGTCTGTTCCGAGTCCTCTAACTTTAAGCACATTTCTGGTACGGGAGGACAGCTTGACTTTGTTCAAGGTGCTTATCATTCAAACGGTGGGCAGAGTTTCATCTGCACTCCTTCAACTAAGGTTTTGAACGGTGAAAGAATTTCTCTGATAACGGCTGCCATGAAGCCGGGGTACATAGTCACTACACCTCGTTCCTGCACACACTATGTTGTGACTGAATTCGGAGCCGTTAACCTGAAAGGTAAGTCTACCTGGGAAAGAGCAGAACTTCTCATAAGCATTGCACACCCTGATTTTCAGGACTCTCTGGTGGCTGAAGCCGAGAAAATGGGAGTATGGACTACCACAAGTAAAAGTAGTTTTTAAAATTTTTTCAAAAAATATCTACCATATCTTGTTTCGATGTGATATAATTCGGGTATAGTCTTTTTACAGCAATTATACTAGATTTATTAATTAGGAGGTATGGGGATGAACGTTAAGATTACAGGAAACGCATCCGCAGCTGAAGCTGCTAAGTATGTAGAATATTTGGAAGAGAAACATGGAAGAAAGCTTGACTCACTCAAAATCAATCTTGATGGAGATCACGCTGATCTGAGTTATACTTTTGCTCCTGTTGACTTTGAGAGAATCAGAAGGATTACCGGTTATCTGGTAGGAACCATGGACAACTGGAACGATGCTAAGTCCGCTGAGGAAGCTGCAAGAGTTAAGCACGGAATCTGCTGCTGTGATATGGTAGCTAATCTGTAGGAATCAAGCAAAGACCGGTTGAAAGCAAGAGAGGCAGAGACAGAGCGAGAGATCAACAGAAACAGAGAGATAGCGACAGAAATACAGTAACATAAGAGACGATAGGAATACTCTTAAAATTTTGCTTTGTTAGAAATTTAAGAACCGAGAAATTAGCCCTTATCACATGGCTTGTCTCGGTTCTTTTATTTTGCCATAACCCTTCGCCTCAAGAGGCGCCGAAACCTTGAAAAAACAGCTGTTTTGTGGTATAAAATAAATGTACAAAAATGAGATAAAGGGAGATTGAAATGAACGAATTTTATGTTAGTCCGCTGTCCGAGCGATACGCCGGCAAAGAGATGAAAGAGCTTTTTTCGCCCCTGACTAAGTTCAGAACTTGGCGCAGTCTATGGATCGCCCTGGCCGAGGCGGAGATGGAGCTTGGCCTTCCGATAACCCGGGAGCAGATTGAGGAGCTGAAATCTCACAGAAACGACATCAATTTTGAGGCTGCCAAAGAGCGAGAAAAGCAGGTTAGACACGATGTTATGGCTCACGTTTATGCCTATGGTCTTCAGTGTCCTAAGGCTAAGGGGATAATTCACCTTGGGGCGACTTCCTGCTACGTTGGAGACAACACGGATATTATTCTCATGGCAGAGGGGCTTCGTCTGGTCAGGAAGAAACTTTTAAACGCAATGTCAAGTCTTGCCAAATTCGCTGAAGAATACGCAGATCTCCCTACTCTTGCATACACACACTACCAGGCTGCTCAACCGACCACAGTGGGAAAGCGTGCCACTCTTTGGCTGAATGAGCTTCTCCTAGATCTTGAGGATTTGGACTATGTGCTCGGAAGTTTGAAATTGCTTGGTTCCAAGGGGACGACCGGTACACAGGCCAGCTTCCTTGAACTCTTTGAGGGTGACCACGAAAAGTGCAAGGAGCTTGACAACAAAATAGCTGAGAAGATGGGCTTTACGGCTTGCTATGCGGTTTCGGGGCAGACTTACTCCAGAAAGGTTGACAGCAGAGTCTTGAATGTGCTGGCCGGCATCGCTCAATCTGCTCATAAGTTCAGCAACGATATCAGGCTTCTTCAGCATATGAAGCAAGTTGAGGAACCTTTTGAGAAGGATCAGATTGGGTCATCCGCCATGGCGTATAAGAGAAATCCTATGCGTTCAGAGAGAATGGCTGCTCTTGCTAATTACGTTATTATAAACAACACGAATCCCGCCATTACAGCTGCCACCCAGTGGTTTGAGCGTACTCTTGATGATTCCGCCAACAAGAGGCTTTCTGTACCTGAGGCATTCCTTGCTACAGATGGAATCTTGGAACTTTATAACAATATCGCTGATGGCCTTGTGGTATACCCTAAGGTTATAGAGGCACAGCTCATGGCAGAACTGCCTTTCATGGCTACAGAGAATATTATGATGGATGCTGTTAAGGCAGGAGGTGACAGGCAGGAGCTTCATGAACTCATCAGAACTCATTCCATGGCTGCTGCTAAAACTGTCAAAGAAGAGGGTAAGCCTAACGACCTTCTCCACAGGATTGCCAATGATCCTGCCTTTAATGTTAGCGATGAGGATTTGAAGAGGATAATAAAGCCTGAAAACTACATCGGTAGGGCAAAGGAGCAGACTTTAGATTTTCTAAATGATATCATTAACCCAATTTTAGAAGAAAATTCCGATTCCCTTGGAATAACTTCAGAAATTAGGGTATAAATTCTATAGAATTAAGTGAGCAGAATAAGGAAAGGAAGATTAAAGAAATGTTTAAAGATGCGATTAGACCCGCTTGGGTCGAGGTTAACCTCTCTAATCTTGATTACAACATCAAACAGATTCGAGAGAAAATCGGTGCTGACAGGGAGATCATCGGTGTTATCAAAGCAGATGCATACGGTCACGGTGCTCCAGCCTGTGCTCAGGTTTTAAGGGATAACGGAGTGAAGATTTTCGCTGTTGCGACCCTTCAGGAAGCTGTTACTTTGAGGGAGCACGGGGCTAAAGAGGAGATAATTATTCTTGGTCTCACTCCTGATTTCTATGTTGATACATTGGTTGAATACGATTTGACTCCTGTTGTTTGCTCTTTAGACAACGCTAAGGCTATTGATAAGGCTGCCGCTTCGGCGGGGAAGACTTTGGAGGGGCTTCTGGCTATCGATACCGGTATGGGGAGGATAGGGTACTTGGCTGATGAGTTTGAGGCTGCGTTGCCTGAGGTTAAGGGGATGTGTGAGCTTGAGAATTTCAAGCTGAAGGGCCTCTTTTCACATATGGCGACGGCCGATGCGGCAGATAAGAGCTTCTCTCATCTTCAGGAAGAAAAGTACAACAAGTTCTATAGTTTTCTTGAAGAAAACGGGATTAAACTACCGAAGAGAACCCTTGCAAATTCCGCTTCCATCATGGAGATCCCTAGCGTCTACTTCGACGCTGTACGCCCCGGAATTATTTTGTACGGGTGCTACCCATCCCATGAAGTTCTAAAGGAAAACCTCGATATTAAGCCGGTGATGAGTGTTAAGGCTGCGATTGTTCATCTTAAGGATGTTCCTGTAGGGTTTTCTTGTGGATATGGTAGAAAGTTTATTGCCGAGAGGCCTTCAAAGATTGCTACATTAGCTCTCGGATATGCTGACGGATATCCTAGACCTTATTCTGCTCAAGCTAAGGTTATCGTAAATGGGGTTGTCTGCCCGGTTGCAGGTAATATCTGTATGGATCAGTGTATGGTTGATGTTACAGATGTTCCTGAAGTTAAAATTGGTGATGAGGTTATTGTAATGGGTAGCGATGGAACAAACACTATTCTCGCTGATGACATTGCAGATGCAACAGGTACTATCAACTACGAAATCACCTGTGCTTTTGGACAGAGGCTTCCTAAGGTTTACGTTAAGTAATTGAATAGGAGGTATTTGCCATGAAAATGGAGTTTTTCCACGATGTGCTTTGTGCATATTGTTATATGGCTTCGCCAATTATAAGGCAACTTTCAAAGGAATTTCCGGAGCTTGAGATACAGCATAGAAGTTTTGCACTCCTTCTTGATCGGTCTGACTATGCTGCGGATTACGGCTCTGAAGAAAAAGCGAAGGAATTATTTATTGAGCATTGGAAAAAGAATGCAGGTAAGTCCCCTGACAGGATATATAATTATGAAGGTTTGGAGGCTTACGATGGCCCTCTTCCTATATCCATTCCCCCTTTAATGGCTTGTGAAGCTGCTAGAGCTGTAGGCGGCGAGGATGCCTACTGGGGCGTGTTCGATGCCCTGGAGACCGCTTATTTTGTTGATGTTAAAAACATTAACGATCCAAAGGTTATAAGGGCGGCAGTTGAAACCACCGGTATAGACATGGCAGCTTGGTCAAAAGCCCTCGAAGATCCTAAGACTGAAAAGCTTTTAAAGGACGATTTCCTTGTAGTAGCAAGCTATGGTGTCAATGTGGTGCCTTTCCTGATTATCGATGGTAAGACAGATGAGGAGCACGCAACCATAGGTACCGGTTCTTACGAGGAGCTCAAGACATTTATCAAAAACGCAATCTCGAAATAGTTAATGTAATTTTAAAAGCTGAAGGTTTAGCCTTCAGCTTTTTAGTATGTTTTTATCCATCGATTTTCAGATGCTATCCATGTTTCTTCAAAAGGTTTGCCTTCAATAATAGCATATATTGGTCTACTGAGGAAAGTATCTATAGTATCAAGTACATTTTTTAAGCTAATTGCTCCTAGATCAATTTTCTTAACAAATGCATTCCATTTTATTTGCATATCACTATTGTTGTAGAAATTGGTCATATCCTTAAATTGTTTTGTGCTGAATTTTCGTCCTCGATTTATGAAAGTTTTATTTAGAGCCTCACTTAAATGAGCGCCATCAAAATCAAATTCATTTGCTAAATAAAAGATATCATAGTAATCCTTCATTCGGCTCGAAAACTCCATTAAATTAAGGATCGCATCTATCTTTTCTGCAACAGTCGTCTCTATTGAATAGGTATTAATTAGAGGACTATGAAACCCGGAAAGTTGAGTTGGTATAACTCGCTTCACTTGATTGGGTACTATTATATCACCTACTCCAATGTCAATTGAAAATGGGGTTTTTGTATTTTTGATGTGGGCAACAATAGATGCACTAATTCCAGAGTACTTATTTGCCACTGATATTTTTGTAATATTTTTTATCTCAAATTATACAAAATTGTTACCTGTTTCTTGCTCTATAATATCTTTTAGAATCTTCTGTAATTGTTCAGGTGAGTTTGGCAGTTTTTTGAGTAGGAAATCTATATCTACCGTTACTCGACTGTCAAATTCCGTTAATGTGTATAGAAATAGCCCACCTTTCAACACCAAATTCTCAGAATACTGTGAATTCTCTAGCCGCCGTAAGAACTCTTCTTGGGAAAAAAGTTGAAGAAATAATTGGTAGCTCTTATCACTTTCTTTTGACTTATTTTTGAGTCGCGCCAAAACAGATGCAGCAGGATCATTCATTTAGTAAAACCTCCATTAGATTAAAAACTTTTGTGTATATGCCCATCTTTCTTGCATAAATGGAAAGATTAGCAAGATTTTTGGATTTATCAGACGCATATGCATTGACAGCTTTAATAAAAATTTCTCTATCGAGTTTCGTGCGATATTTAAAACAGTCACAAATCGTTCTTTCTCTATCATATATTGGTAACGTTACTCCATTAAAATTTCCTGTAGTCCGTCCTATATCCAAAAACTCCTTCTGAACATAATAGGCTTTCATCGGAAATTCAACTACTCTATTTACAGCTCTCGTAGCTGTTCTAGGAACCGCAATAGACCACTGTCGTGGAACAAAGTCACTATATTTGTAATAGAAAAGAGCTGATTCTATACATATAATTCCTTGTGGTAAAATCGCCTTTAGCAACTTTTCTTCAGAAATTGGATTATCATCCGGTAGTTTATAAAATCCTCTTCTAATTCTTTTAACAACTCCATCTTTACAGTATGATGCAACTTCATATCTACTGATATCTTCGGCTACAAAATCTGCAGTGCTTGCAATTCCACCATTACTCACTATTATGTCCCGGACAATTTGCTTTTTCTCCAAAACAATCCCTCCTAAATATAAAATATCCACATTTATTGTAACATATCTATGTCGTATATTACAACTAAATGCGGACATATATTTATATTTGTATGCTAAAAGTTTTAGGTTCGACTGTTACCTCTGATACTACAGATCTTTCCATTATACTACATGTTTTTCTTCTTTTTCCCTACGAAAATTCGAATTAAGAAGTTCAGGACAACGAGTGCTATCACCCCTAGGACGATTTTCTCATATGTACTCAGGACAAAAGTACCCTCCGGAATTCTGTCAATTTCTCCCATGAGCTTTCCGAAAACCAGTCTCCTATGGGTATTGATTCCCTCAAGGTTCTCACAGGTTATAAGTATGGCTGTAGCCTGACCTTCGACCTTTTTAAGTCTTGATGTGTCATTGGGCAAAACTGTCTTAATGTCGTAGACCTTGTACTGATTGATTTTGCCGTCTGCCTTTCTTATGTAAAAATTTTCGTTCTTCTTAATCTTGTTCAGGTTAGTGAAAAGGCCGTTAGCACTGAGACCGCTGTGAGAAGAAAGAGCACAAACTGTGTTCATTTCCCCGCTTATATCATCGTATCCCTTCATTGCACCTACCCCTTTTGAGAGAGCAAATTCACTCAATCTGTCGTAAATCGGTAATGCAATGTCAATCGTAGGAAGGTAAATCACTCCGATCGGAGCGTTTTCTTCCTGAAAAAGGGAAACCTTCGATTGATTTCCCTTCTCCGTCTTCTCATTGCTACTGTACTCCTCAAAGGCCTTCACGACCTTTTCATTCTCACTCTGTTCTATGAACCTGGCCTGTATAATTGGCATCAACAAAACAGCGATTCCCACAACTATGAGAACCGGCCCAAGCCAGTCACGCAGCCTCTTTCTGCCGCTATTTTGTGAAGTCTGTGTTCTCACCATAGAAGGTTGTTCCTCTCGCACTACGGTATACGTATTTCAGCCGATTACAAGGTCCCTTTTACATAAACGCTTTGTCGCTGTAAATTAGACCCCCTACAAGTGCAAAATACTCCGGCAGCTCACCGTCTTTGCCCCACTTAAGTTCCAGCCCCAGGAGGTCCTCAGCAGTTTTAGTCACATCTCCCCCTAGAGCTTCGATGGAGTAGCGCATTTTCTCCGGATACCTGCAAGGTTCCTCTTGGCTTCTGCTGCAATATCTGTCGTCATCAATTATTATTCCCTTTTCGTCAGCACAGAGTTTGCAGTTGCCCGGAGCCAGGGAAACTCCCCCGATGTACATGAGCTCCATTTCAAAGAGATAGTCCATCATCTTCTGCTTTGCTTCCGAAAGTTTGACAGCCCAGTTCTCCCTCTCCTCTTCATTTTCAAGGATCACTTTGTAGCCCAGCACGAAAAACCTGTCGAACTGCTCCCAGTAGTCTATGGGATCAAATTTAAATGGCGGGCAGGACCAAACTTTCTCCCAATTCTTGCACTCTCTGCAGTACTGCTCAAATTTTTCAATATCTATGTATTTGTCAATATATTCCCTAACGGGTATTCTCGCCTTAAATTCTTTTATTCTCATTCTTTCCGCAATCCAAAATCCTACTATAATCCTACTTTAACCGATAGTTCCACAAATTCTGTTATTTCATAGAGTCTGATATTTCCAGAAACTTATGGCTCCACAAAATTCTACAAAATATGGTTCTCCAGCACCTGAGTATGGTAGTCGAAATCCTTAATCTGGAGGTAATACTCAGCGCTGTCGATTAGAGCCTTCATAGGACACAGCCCTATAACTTCCGTCTGCACGACTCTCACACCCCATCGTCTGGCCTCAGCCTTCACAAGTTCTGTAACCCTATACAAAGGTGTAACTTCAAAGTTTGTCATGTTTATTGAAACCTGGGCATAATGCTGACCTGTTTTTTCGTCATCGATCATGAAACCCATGGCTTTAACGCAGTCAAGGCCGCCGTTTCTCTCTCTGATGGACTCTGCGATTTTCTTTGCAATTTCCACATTTGCAGTGTCCAGATTCAGGTTGTATGCAATTAGCGGCGGTCTTGCCCCAACTGCCATAACTCCCGCTGTAGGGTGAATTTTTCTTCCCCCAAAGTCAGGCTCCCAGTCCTCTTCTTGAACTTTTTCCGCCATGCCTTCGAACTGACCCTTCCTGATTTTAACAAGGTTCTGTCTTTCAGGTCGTCTAGCTGACTGTTCATATAGGAACACAGGGACTCCTGCTTCTTTAGCAATCCTTTCACCCACAACCTCTGAAAGCTTGATGCAATCCTCAGTTGTAGCTTCCTTTATAGGCAAAAATGGCATAACGTCCACTGCCCCCATTCTCGGATGCTCTCCCTTGTGCTTGGTAAGGTCGATGAGCTCCGCTGCCTTTTTTACAAGTTTTACGCTGGCTTCTTCAACTCCCTTAGCATCTCCTATATATGTTATCACAGTTCTGTTGTGGCTTTCGTCAGGTACAAAACTCAAAAGCGTGCAACCCGGGGTGCTTCTAATTTCTTCAACACACGCTTCAATTACGTCCATTCTTCTTCCTTCACTTATGTTAGGAATGCTTTCAATAATCTGTGCCATTTCTCCTCCTAAATAATCTCTTCAACCGCCGTGTAACAGTGGTCAGCTATTTTGTTCCCTTCGGAAATCATGTCCTGAGCATGATTCAAAATTTCCTGTTTAAGACCTTCTTCCTTGATTCCCGGAAGGTTGATCTTCACATTCAGCCAAGCTCCAAGAAGTGCCGCCTTTAGATTCAGGGCTCCAACGCCTATGTCGCTGGCGCAGTTCGGATTTGACCTTCCTATGACGCTTTCGGCGATTTTAAGTGCTTCCATTGCAATTTCCATGGTGTGCAGTGGAACACGGGTCGCCAAAATAGTGGCCTCTTGTATTGCAGCACTTCGCTGTGCCTTTTCTTCCTCTGTGGATTTCGGCATCTTAAAGGCTGCACCAACTTTATTATAGGCTTCCGTGTCATCGTCGATCGCCTTGAGGAAATCATTCAGCCTTGCCCTGCCATCACTTATTGCTTTTTGGCAAACTTCCTCATACTCTGCGTACTTTTCCTTGCCCACGGTTAGCTCTGCAACCATCATGACAAGGGCTATTCCTTGAGCTCCTGCCAAAGCGCTGGCAGATCCCCCTCCCGGGGCCGGTGAGTTTGATGCAAGGTCTGCCATATACTTTTGAATATCCAGATCAATTAGTTTTCCCATTAAATTAATTCACCTTTCTTAATTGTTTTCCTCACAAGATTTGAGCCGTATCTGTAGCACGCCATATTGAAATCGTCTATTCCCCATATGGCTAAATCTGCCTGTTTACCAACTTCCACAGTTCCCACAAGTTTTTCCATGTTGAGTGCTGCTGCAGCATTTACTGTTACTGCTGTTAGAATTTCTTCTGGCAACATTTTGTACTTCAGAATTGCCAGGTTCATCATAAGCTGCAAGTTCAAACAAGGACATGATCCCGGATTGAAGTCCGTCGCAATAGCTACAGGCACTTCTTTTTCTATCATTTCCCGTGCTGGGGCGAAGGTTGATCCTAAATAGAAAGATGTTCCCGGCAGACAAACTGCCACAGTTCCGCCTTTAGCTAAGGCATCAATCCCTTTAGAGTCAGCCACTATTAAGTGCTCCGCACTCCTGGCCTTCATTTCTCCTGCAAGCTCTGTGCCTCCTATCGATTTAATCTCGTCAGCATGAATTTTGATGTCATATCCAAGTTCCTTAGCTTTCTCAAGGTAAACTCTTCCCTCTTCAACGCTGAAAACCTCGGCCTCGATGAAAATATCAACAAAATCCGCAAGATCACGCTCCGCAATATATGGGAGAAGCTTCTCGTTCATAAGCTTGAAGAAGCCCTCTTTATCATCGGGTTTTCCCTCCTGCGGATTTCCTTTATATTCCGGTGGAAGGGCATGTGCTCCCATAAAGGTGGAAACGATGTCCAAGGGGTGCTCATCATTTAGCTTTCTCAATACTTCCAGGCATTTGACCTCAGTCTCAAAATCCAGTCCGTAGCCACTTTTGACCTCGCATGTGGTAACTCCGAAACTTGCGACCTCGTCCAGAAAAGCAGCTGTTTTGTTGTAGAGCTCTTCAGAACTTGCAGCTCTTGTTGCTCTTACGGTGTCATTGATTCCGCCGCCTTCCCTGAGGATGTCAAGGTACGTGGCTCCCCTGAGCTTCTTTGGAAGTTCGTGCTGTCTGTATCCGCCGAATATCATGTGGGTGTGGCTCTCCACAAGTCCCGGTGTCACAAGGTGTCCCTCTGCATCGATTACAGAATCCGCCTCTTTTTCAGCCTCTGCAACCTGCTGGCTCAGCTTCTCTCCATCTCCTGATATTATCTCAGCAATGATGCCGTCCTCTATGAGTATGGCTGCGTTTTTTAGCACGAGGTTCTCTCCTTGCTCCTTTCCCTTGTGGGCATAGCTTCCCACCGGAGTCTGAAGGGTGCCTATATTTTTAACCAAAACTTTGCTCATCTTGTTGTCCTCATATAAAATCTATTTGAAAATCTCCGTCTAACTTCGCTGTTAATCTCTGCCAAGTTACTGTTTTGTCAGACCTGTCAGCCCCTTATTTTACAAGATCTTCGATCAGCTCATCATCCACAAGGTAAGGGATTGTAATGTGTCCCTTGCCCTGATAATTGTGATTATACGCAGTGGCTGTTGTGATTGCATTCTCGTTTCTGGCCCAGCTTCGCCTTGCTACACCTCCCATAACGTCCCACATCATGGCCGATTTTATGATATTGTCAGTCTTTTCGGAACCGTCAAGAAGGAGTCCAAAGCCTCCGTTGATAGCTTTTCCGATTCCAACTCCGCCACCGTTATGTAGGGCGCAAAGGCTCATTCCACGTGCTGCATTTCCGGCAAAACACTGTACAGCCATATCCGCCATGACATTGGATCCGTCCTTAATATTTGAAGTCTCCCTGAAAGGAGAGTCTGTTCCCGAAACATCGTGGTGATCACGGCCCAGCATTATAGGCCCTGTCTTCCCATCACGCACAAGCTTGTTAAATGCAAGAGCGATGTCTCTTCTACGCTCTGCATCCTGGTACAAAATCCTTGCCTGTGTTCCCACAACCATCTTGTTTTCCTTGGCGTCTCTGATCCAAACCCAGTTGTCCCTATCCTGTGCACGCCTATCAGGATCGATGCAGTCCATAGCGGTTTGGTCAGTCATATCCAAATCCTCCGGCTTCCCGGACAGGCAAACCCATCTAAAAGGACCGTACCCATAGTCGAACAAAATCGGCCCCATAATGTCCTCAACATACGACGGCCAGATGAATCCATCCTTGTCGTCCACGCCGTTCTTGGAAATTTCCTTTATCCCGGAGTCAAACATGGCCTTCATGAATGAATTTCCGTAGTCGAAGAAGTAAGTTCCCTTCTCCGTGAGCTTTTTGATCACAAAATAGTGGCGTTTCAGGGTTTCGTCAATTCTCTTGACAAATTCATCTCTGTCTTCTGCCAGCATTCGAGTTCTCTCTTCGAAGGTCATTCCAACAGGGCAGTAACCCCCATCATACACATTGTGGCAAGAAGTCTGGTCTGAAAGAAGGTCTATTTTGAAATTCTTCTCATACGCTGCTTCGAGAAGATCTACAATATTTCCGTGATATGCGATGGAAATAGATTCCTTTGCCTTAACCTTCTCCCCGGCAAGCTTGAAAACTTCATCAAGGTCATCCATAACAACATCAACCCAACCCTGGTCATGTCTTGTCTCAATTCTTGATTTGTCAACTTCCGCGAAGATGCCCACAGCCCTTGCAATATTAGCCGCCTTAGGCTGTGCTCCGCTCATTCCTCCTAGACCTGAAGAAACAAATGTGATTCCTGAAAGATCTCCATCGTCAGGGACTCCCAGATACTTTCTGCCTGCATTAAGTATTGTGTTAAAGGTGCCGTGAACTATTCCCTGTGGTCCTATGTACATCCATCCACCGGCGGTCATCTGTCCATAGTTGGCAACTCCCATTTCTTCTGCAACTTCCCAGTCATGAATATTATCGTATTCTCCAACCATGAGAGCATTTGTTATGATAACCCTCGGTGCTTCAGGTTTAGATGGGAATAGCCCCAAAGGATGTCCTGACTCCACGACAAGGGTCTGATCCTCAGTAAGCTCTCTCAGATACTTTTGAATCAATCTGTACTGTAGCCAGTTCTGGCAAACTGATCCGGTTTCCCCATAGGTCACCAGTTCATATGGATACAGGGCAACTTCAAAGTCCAGGTTGTTGTCCATCATAACCTGAAAGGCCTTGCCTGCAAGACACTTACCCTCGTATTCATCTATCGGTTTGCCGTAAATCCTTCCTTCCGGCCTATATCTATATGCGTAAATTCGACCCCTGGTCTTGAGCTCCTCTAAAAATTCCGGTGCCAGCTTTTGATGGAGTTCTTCCGGCACATATCTTAGTGCATTTCTCAGTGCAATCTTTGTCTGAGCCGGAGTAAGTCTGTATCCCCTATCGGGAGCCCTCCTGATTCCCTCCTTAAACTTGGGATATTCAGGGTATTCATTTTCCAATTTGATAGTCATTGCCTCTGCAATTTCCTTGTTCTGATTCATGATGCACCTCCTGTCATCGCACCTCTTACATGGTTTTCTATCTTAAGTTTACGCTCTTCTCCACGTGAGCCAAAAAGCTTCCATCCTTAATCATCTTATCAAACTTTTCCATTTCGTCATGCATGATGATATCCTCGTCAACAGGCTCGCTTTGCTGTCGTATAAAATCATATGCTGCTTTCGTTACAGGGGAAAGCTGTTCAATAGCCTTCTCTCCGATCTCATCCCTTAGCCAAATCGCCTGAGCCGCAGTCATAAGCTCAATTGCCAAAACTTTCTGGGAGTTGTCCAAAATCATGGCAGCCGTCCTTGCTGAGGTCGTTCCCATGGACACATGGTCTTCTTGGTTTCCTGAACTTGGAATCGAGTCAACGGAGGCCGGATGAGCATACACTTTGCTTTCGGAAACCATTGACGCCGCTGCATACTGGGCGATCATGAATCCTGAGCATACGCCCCCGTGTTTTGTTAAAAAACCCGGAAGTCCTTCGGAAAGTGCCGGGTTAATCATTCTCTCGGATCTTCTCTCAGAGATGTTGGCAAATTCAGCGATGGCAATCTTCATAAAATCAAAGGCCAAAGCCATAGGCTGCCCGTGGAAGTTTCCACCTGAAATAACCTGATCCTCATCAGGGAAGACAATAGGATTATCTGTTACAGCGTTAATCTCCCTGTTTACAGTTTCGTAAACATAGCTAAGGGAATCCCTGGAAGCACCGTGAACCTGTGGTGTGCATCTTAGAGAATACGGATCCTGCACCTTTGTCTCCTGCACCCTTTGAGCATTCTCACTTCCCTCAAGTATCTGCAAAAGATTCTGTGCAACATCGATCTGCCCCTGATGGCCACGCAAAACATGTATTTTGTGATCGAAGGCCTTGGTAATCCCATGGAGTGCTTCCATTGTCATTGCTGCCGCTACGTCTGCAATCTTTGCAAGTTTAATGGCATCCCACAAAACATTTGCCCCTATGGCTGTCATCATCTGTGTTCCGTTATTCAGGGCGAGACCTTCCTTTGCTGCCAGCTGAACAGGCTTGATTCCTGCCTTCTCCATGGCTTCTGACGCATCCATCTCTTCCCCTTGGTATGTGACCTTGCCAAGCCCTATAAGACCTAGGGCAATATGAGAAAGTGGTGCCAAATCCCCTGAAGCTCCAAGAGACCCTTTTTCCGGAACGACAGGATGAATTCCTTCATTTATCATATCTATTAAAGTCTGAAGTGTCTCCAGCCTTATTCCGGAATTTCCCCTTGCCAGGGCGTTACATCTCAAAAGCATTGCTGCTCTGACGTACTTTTCCTCATAGGCTTCTCCCATGGCACAGGTGTGGCTGACAATGAGGTTCCTCTGCAAGTCCTCTGTCTGTTCTCTGGAAATTAGCACATTTGCAAATTTGCCAAATCCTGTTGTCAGACCGTAAATCACTTCTCCTGACTCCAGCTTGTCCTCTATATATTTACGAGCTTTCTTCACGTTTTCTTTTGCATCTTCAGAGAGTTTCACCTTCTCACCCTCACGAGCAACTTTCATCAGTTGATCCAGGGTTAGATCTCTACCATTAATAACTACTGCCATTTTCATCTCTCCTCTTCTCTTTTTTCAGTTTTATTACTTCTATTATACTCGTAACTGGGAGATATTTCTAGTAATTTCACTTTAATTTGTGATTAGTTTGGAGATTTCTTTCTCAAAAAAACGGCTATTTTTCAACGGTTTCGATTAAACGTGCTAAAGTATTGAAGGGATGTGCTTCTTATGATAAAATCAAAATAGCAGCATCTGGTTAGCTTGTTTTAACGCCTACCTTGTGCTGCAAAGGAGGTGCACCATGAAAGGGATTCGTGAAAGAAACATATCTGAATTCGAACAAAAATACATGGAAATAATTGAGAAAAATTATGAAAGCTTCAGGGATAACCTCGGCAGTCTAATTGCCATTCCAAGTGTTGTAGATGAAGCAGAGGGCAATATGCCTTTCGGTAAGAATGTAGACGATGCTCTTAATTTCGTCCTTGATTTGGCCGAAAAGGATGGATTTACTGTGAAGAATGTGGATAAATATGGAGGACATATTGACTTTCTAGCGACAGAGTCTGGTTCTAAGGACAAGACTTGGAGCGATTCTACCCACGAGCCCGGCAACGAGGCCGCAGATGAAAAGGAGATTGTCGCTGTGGTCGGTCATCTGGATGTTGTTCCTGCAGGTGATAGGGAGAATTGGTCCACTGACCCTTTCAAGATGGTTGAAAAAGACGGAAAATTCTTCGGTCGGGGTGTTCTTGATGATAAGGGGCCGCTCCTTGCAGGTTATTACGCTGTAAAAGCTTTGAAGGAAGCCGGCTTTACCCCAAGTAAGACCATACGCCTCATTCTTGGTTGCGATGAGGAAACTGAGTGGAAGGGTATGAGGTACTACATTGAGGCTGAACAGCCGAATGTGCTTGCCGGATTTTCTCCTGATGCTGACTTTCCTGCTATCCACGCCGAGAAAGGCTGCTCTGAGTTTCTTGTAGAAAGGAAGATTGCCGGGGAGTCTGAGGGTGGACGAATTATAACTAGGATGTCAGGTGGAACGGTTCCAAACGCTGTGGCAGACAAAGCAGTTGCCACTCTTAATCTTTCCGGTTCTCCTTGTGGCTACGATGCAGCATGGGAAAAAATTTCCTCCCTGGCAAAATCATTTAAGCCTAGTACTCGCTTCGACGTAGAGTTTGAGAACTTGGAAGAGTTGATTACTTTAGAGAAAGTCCCTGAAGATAACGCTGTTTTGTTGACATCCCATGGAGTTTCTGCCCACGGTTCAAGGCCTGATCTGGGACTCAATGCGATTTCTATCATGATGGATTTTCTCGGTCAGTTAGACCTGCCTGAGGGACCTAGCAGGGAAGTTGTGGATTTTTATAATCAGCACCTGGGCTACACTTTTAACGGTGAAAATATAGGGGTGGCGTTTTCGGATGAGCCTTCCGGCAAGCTTTCTCTGAATGTGGGGCTTGTGGACATCAATGAGGACAAAGCGGGCTTTACATTGGATATAAGGTATCCTGTCACCATGGATTTAGACGATGTGTATGATGGGCTGAGGGCTACTGTTGTGCCGGAGGGGTACAGGGTTAAGTGCGAAAATCACATGGCGCCACTTTACAAGCCTGTGGATGATCCTTTGATTGTGACCCTCATGGAAGCTTACAAGGAGTTCACCGGTGACGAAAAGAGTGAACCTATCGTAATCGGTGGTGGAACTTATGCCAGAGCTGTTCCAAACACAGTGGCTTTCGGGCCTGTTATGCCCGGGCGTGAGGACATCTGCCATCAGCCAAACGAGTATATCTTCGTTGAGGATTTATATACATCCATCAAAATATTTGCCAAGGCTCTCTATGAGCTGGCGAGGTGATGATTAGTCTTAGGTGTTTTATTGCCTTGGATGGAAATAGAAATTTGCGGCAAGGCAAATAGCAAAATTGTAGGCATAAGGCCGTTAACCAAAATCAAAAACCCACTAGGAACTACTCGGCTTAAAAAGTTCGAAGTCCCCGGTGGGTTTTGTCATTCTTTCTATTAATCTGTTCTTATTTATCTGCTACGAAAGGCAAAAGTGCAACGATTCTTGCTCTCTTAACTGCCTTGGTAACGTCTCTCTGATGCAGTGCGCATGTGCCTGTTACACGCTTTGGAAGAATCTTTCCTCTTTCAGAAACAAACTTCTTTAGCTTTTCAACATCTTTGTAATCTATAGGCTGAGATTTGTCAGCGCAAAGCTGGCAGACCTTCTTTCTGCGCATTCCGCCTGTACGTTTCTTTTCCATGTCAATCTCCTCTCTAAAATCTGTAATCTGATCCATTCTGATCAGACCCTAAATTTAGAATGGCAGATCGTCCTCAATAGCTTCAAATGAAGGTGGCATATCATCAAGGCCTGAAGTTGAGCTCTGAGAAGTAGAGTTATCAAATCCTCCGCTCTGTGCGCTCTGATTCACCTGTGAGTTCTGCGTGACCCCCTGAGGTTGCCCGAAGTTCCCACTCTGCTGATATCCTCCCCCTTGACTGTATCCGGATCCCTGATAATTACCGGAACCCTGACCGCCTTGAGGTCTATCTCCCCACTCTAGGAATTGTACCCTGTCTGCGATAACATCTGTTGTGTATACTGTGTCCCCATTCTTGTTCTGGTAACTTCCCGTCTGTAATCTTCCTTGGACAGCAACCAATCTCCCCTTAGCAAGATACTTGTCACAGTTCTCAGCTTGCTTACCGAAAACCGTAATTCTTGGAAAGTCTGCCTGCCTTTCGCCACCTGACCTTGTAGGTCTATCAACGGCGATGGTAAATGAAGCAACAGCCATCTGTGTGCTTGATGTATACCTCAGTTCAGGATCTCTTGTTAATCTTCCAATAAGTACAACGCTGTTCATACTTTACCTCCACTATTTCTCGTCTTTGTTCACGATTAAGTGTCTGATTACGTTGTCTGAAATTCGAAGTCTTCTGTCTAGCTCCTTAGGCAAAGTCGGTGCTGCCTTGAACTCAACCACTACATAATATCCTTCGCTCTTTTTTTCGATTGGATACGCAAGCTTTCTGAGTCCCCAAACATCAACGTTTGTAACTTCGCCATAAGACGCGATGATTTCCTTAACGGTTTCTACCGTCTTTTCCTTCATCTCGTCATCTAGAGTAGGATCGACAATGAACATAATTTCATAGTTAATCATATCTTCACCTCCCTATGGTCTTAAATGGCACCACTTCTCATGGTGCAGAGAATATGCACGGAATTGTGCCCATCTATTATATAACACAAAATCCCACCTGCCAAGGGGGATTTTGCCGTTTTTTGCTTTATTCGGTAGATATTTGTTCTATAGGAGCAAAATTATGACTAATTAGCTCGGGAATCCATCTTGTTTCTCTTGAAAGGCATCTGGAATCTATATACCATCTGTTCCCCAACCGGAGTCTTTTCCAAAACAGCAGCAAATACCACTGCCAGAATTATTCCCATTACAAACTGTCCGATATTCCAAGGAATTGATGCCAAAGGTACCACCCAGTTTCCCGTCATGAGTGATGCCGCAAAATAGTAGCCTGCCACCATCTCCACTCCGGCAAGGAGCATTGCAAGGACTTCCACTAGTGGGAATTTACCGGCAGCCTTTTCTATTGCAAGACCCATTATGAAAGCCATGAGGAACTTAATTCCAAGGGTCCATGGTATCCATGCAGCGTATCCTGCAAACAGATCGCCTAATGCCGATCCAACGCCTGCTGCAAGGGCTCCACGGTTTTTTCCAAGTATCAATACTCCAAGGAATATCATGGCATCTCCAAGATGAACATACCCTTCTGTCATAGGGATTGGTATTTTAATTATCATAGTTGCTACGCAGATCAAGGCCATAACCAGTGCAGTTGCAACCATCTGCATAACCGGGTCGTTTTTAAATGTTTTTCTGGATTTCACTTCCTAATACCTCCATTTACCTATTGGCAAGATTTATGAATTATTTTTCTTCTTGTTTACATTTTAAAACACTATTGATCCTATTTAAATATACAAAAATAAAGTTTTTATACAGTACAGTTTTGATCTTTATCCATTTACTCACTCCCTATTATTACGGAAAAACAATATGATTCTTAGATTAATTAGGGATATTCGTGATATTTGAAAGCAATATAAAACCCCCTGAAACAACTGAATTCCAGATGTTTCAGAGGGCTGTCTGATGGTGCCCCCGAG
>JASBYX010000001.1 GCA_029983755.1 Anaerovoracaceae bacterium | reverse complement strand
ATTGTATGAGCTGTAAATCAGAGAAGCAGTTGACAAAACAAAGAGCAGAAGTAAAATGGCTGTTGAAAAAAATTTACTCTTCTTCTCTAAAACTTGGTAAGCTTCTAAAACTTTTTCTGTGCTACATGCCCATGCAATCACAAGTATGACAATTGATGAATAAAGTAGGTAGGCTCCCTCGGAGTTACTCAAAGGAAGACCTTTTAGGAAAAACATTTTACCTAGGTAACTTATGGCATCTCCTGCGGTCTCTGAGCTGAAGAAAACCCAGCCGATAATAACTGCAAGCATTGTGACAGGCCCCTTTAATTTAGATGGCAGCTTAACAGGTGAGTATTTTTCTATTATCAATAAAACGCAGTAGAACAATCCCCAGATCACAAAATTATAGCTTGCTCCATGTCACAGACCGGTAAGTCCCCATACAACCACCAGATTAAAGATGTGTCTCAAAGGATTTACACGGTTTCCACCTAAGGGAATATATAAGTACTCCCTGAACCAGCTTCCCAGGGAAATATGCCATCTTCTCCAAAATTCTGTAACACTTTTGGATATGTATGGATGGTTGAAGTTTTCTTTAAAGTGAAATCCGAACATCTGTCCAAGACCTATTGCCATATCTGAATATCCGCTGAAGTCGAAGTAAATCTGAAAAGTAAATGCCAAGATTCCTATCCAAGAGGCTAAAACCGATTCCTTGGACTGGGGAAGGGCAATAACCATCTGATGAAAACTTCCCAGCGTGTTTGCAAGCAGAACCTTCTTTGCAAGGCCTACTATGAATCTTTCCACTCCGTAACCGAAGCTTTCCCAAGTCACAGATCGACTGTATAGCTGGGTTTCCACATCCTTGTACTGCACAATCGGACCTGCGATGAGCTGTGGAAATAGGCTGAGATAAAGCATGAATTCCAAGAGCTTGCCGCGAATATTCACCTTATGCTTATACACATCGAAAACATAGGACAGTGCCTGGAATGTGTAAAATGAAATCCCTATAGGTAGAGGCAAAGCCGTGTATTTAACATGGGCACCTGTTATGGAGTTGAAAATATCCAGGGCAAATCCATAATATTTAAAGAAACAGAGAATGAATAAATTTACAACCACGGTGAATATCAGCGTTTTCTTTGCAGACATCTTCGGAGGGTGACTGTTTTGTTGCAAACTCTGTATTTCTCCGGCCATGACATAGTTGAAAACTCCGCTGAAAATTATCAAAAATACGTATATTGGCTCTCCCCAGCTGTAGAACACCAGACTGAAGAGCAACAAAATAACGTTCTTTGCAGGCCTTGGCGCTACGTAGTAGCATATGAGGAGGGCCGGCAGGAAGTAGTATATAAAGTATACGCTGCTAAATAACATCTGTGAGCACCTCCGAAATTTTGTCAGGCTTGTCGGCCACACAATAGAATAGATATTTCCCCTTTGTGAGGAGTTTGAAGTTCTTGAGTTTTGCCACCTGCTTTGGGGCGTAGCCTTGGTAATTCTTTGTCTGTTGATCCACCCTTGCTTCCACAGCATCCTTGAGCTCGTTCAGTTGGGCTCTTGATTTTGCTTTTATTACAAGGACTTCGTCCACAGCTAGGTTCTCTGTTGATCTTGCATAGTAGAATCCTTCGAAATCAGTGCTTGAAAGCTTCATGTATCTGGCCAGTTCTCTAGGTGTCTGAACCTGCATTCCTTGGGTGTATTTGCTGGATGTCATCGCCTTTTCGATCTTTTTCATGGGGACATTTTTGGCTGTCCCTGCACCGTATACCAAAGCTAGAAATACAAATAAGATTACAAGAAAAACAGCCTTAGTAAGTAAGGCTTTAAATCTTGTATAGTCTGTTCTTTTTCTCATTTTAGTATTCTTATGATTAAATTTTTGCGATTGATTTAATTGATACAACTGATTTTTCATTATTCTAATTGTTGCTCCCGGATGCCTTAATCATTTCTTCAAGGAGTAGCGGATAGAAATTCTTCTTAACATGTATTCCGTCTGATTCGTGCAGATCCGGGTTCTCCCTGATTAATTTGTCTGCTTCAACTATCTTTAGTCTGTATTTTTTTGCGATCTTGCTAATTGCTTTGTTGAATTTGTCGTAGTTTCCTATGACAGGTTTATTTGCGATTGCCTCCTTTGAAGGGGTCACAATTCTTAAGAGTATTATATTCGTGTCGGGACTATCTTTTTTGAACGTATCGATCTTCTCTTTATATGAAGAATAGAATTTGTCAACATCTCCTGCGAAATTTCCCATGTCGTTCATACCGAAGGCAAGATACAAATTTGCCGGATGTGCTCCTGCTGCTGCGGAAAAAAGGTTCCCGGAGCCTAGAAGGGACCCACCTATCTGGCTATACACAACGTCCTCAGATAAGAACCCGTAGACAGTAAAGCCTTCTGTAATGGAATCTCCTATAATAATGGAGTTAGCCATGGCAGTTCTGTATTGGGCAAGCTTATCGTCACCATCAGCCATGTTCTTCGAGGGATTTTCCCTTTCTACCTTTGCGATTTCCTGCTGTATGACACCAACTCCATCCGGAGAATATGCCATAGCCATCTTTAAATCCTTATCAATCTTGGACTTCTTTACATTTGCACTTGAGTTCCAGTCCACCAAGTTGAGAACAAATGCAAGCAACAAAATGACTAGGGCAAATATGAATATGATGTAGTAATATTTCTGCTTATTTTTATCTAACATAACATATCCAATATTACTACAAAATACCCTTTAACTCAACCGATTCACTTGACCTTTTAGCGAAAATCATATAAAATTTTTTAGATGAGCAAGGAAGAGTTTAAGGAGGATTTTCATATATATGAGTAAGAATTTAGCTAAGAATTATGATCCTAAAGCTTTTGAAGAGAGGATTTACAAAGATTGGGAAGAAAAGGGCCTTTTCAGGGCTGAAATAGACAAGAGCAAGAAACCCTATACGATAGTGATGCCTCCTCCAAATATAACCGGACAATTGCACATGGGTCACGCCCTTGACCACACGCTTCAGGATGTTCTAATCAGATGGAAGAGATTACAAGGCTATTCGGCACTATGGCTTCCGGGAAGCGACCACGCAAGCATTGCAACAGAGGTTAA
The DNA here is from genome assembly GCA_029983755.1 of Anaerovoracaceae bacterium. Classification (GTDB taxonomy): domain Bacteria; phylum Bacillota; class Clostridia; order Peptostreptococcales; family Anaerovoracaceae; genus S5-A14a. Next base: position 161,431 of record JASBYX010000001.1, on the reverse strand, counting down.
AGTTGCTGAGAAAATCAGAGAGGAAGAGGGCCTTTCAAAGGAAGAACTTGGGAGAGAAGAATTTCTGAAAAGAGCCTGGAAGTGGAAGGAAGAATACGGCAGCAGAATAACAAGACAGTGCAGACGACTTGGTGATTCCTGCGATTGGAGCAGAGAGAGATTCACCATGGACGAAGGGTGCAACCATGCGGTGCGCAAATATTTTGTTGAACTGTACAAGAAAGGATATATATATAGAGGTAACCGTCTAATAAATTGGTGTCCTAACTGCGGGACATCTCTTTCTGATGCGGAAGTAGAACATGAAGACAAGAAGGGGTTTTACTGGTACTTCAGATATCCTTCCGCTGAAGAAGGGGGAAGGGACATTGTCATTGCCACATCAAGACCTGAAACCATGTTTGGAGATATAGCAATCGCCGTAAATCCTCAAGACGAAAGGTACAAGGATGTTATCGGTAAGAAGGTAATTCTGCCGATTGTAGGAAGAGAAATTCCGGTAATCGCAGATCCGTATCCTGATCCTGAAAAGGGTACTGGTGCTGTAAAGATAACCCCGGCACACGATCCTAACGACTTTGAAATCGGTCAGAGGCATGACCTTGAAATCATTTCCTGTATAAATCTTGACGGAACCATGAACGAACACGCCGGCAAATATGCGGGAATGGACAGGTTTGAATGCCGAAAGGCTTGGGTCAAGGATCTTGAGGACGCAGGCTACCTGGTTAAAATAGAGGACATGGATATTCCTGTAGGTACATGTTACAGATGTCACACGGTAATAGAGCCGATGCTATCAGATCAGTGGTTCGTGAAGATGGAAGAACTTGCTAAGCCTGCTATTGAAGCAGCTAAATCCGGTAAGCTAACCCATGTGCCACAGCGTTTTGAAAAGATATATTTACATTGGCTGGAAGACATAAGGGACTGGTGTATTTCCAGGCAGCTTTGGTGGGGTCATAGAATCCCGGCTTGGTATTGCCAAGATTGCGGTGAGATTATAGTTGCTGAAGATGAACCGCAGTCTTGTCCGAAGTGTGGATCTACGAATTTAAAACAGGATGAGGATGTTCTGGATACATGGTTTTCTTCGGCACTGTGGCCTTTCTCAACTCTTGGCTGGCCTGAGAACACAGAAGATATCAAGTATTTCTATCCTACAGATGTTCTAGTAACAGGGTATGACATTATCTTCTTCTGGGTAGTGCGAATGGTTTTCTCGGCACTTGAAACAATGGGAGAAGTTCCTTTTAAGGATGTATATATCCACGGTCTTGTTCGTGATAGCCAGGGTAGGAAGATGAGCAAGTCCCTGGGCAATGGAATAGATCCCCTTGAAATAATACATGAATATGGTGCAGATGCCTTGAGATTCATGCTTTCAACAGGCATTACACCGGGTAACGATATGCGTTTTCAGTATGAGAAGCTAGAGTCTTCAAGGAATTTTGCAAACAAGCTATGGAATGCCTCAAGGTTCGTAATTATGAACATTACAGATGAGGATGGAGAATTTCTGCCTATGGCTAAGTGCTGCTCGGATTGCTGCGGTTCATCTTGTGGAGATACGGATGATTTTTCCAATATAGCTCTAAAGCCTGAGGACAAGTGGATAATATCCAAGATCAACCATGCATCAGAAGAAATTACTGAAAATTTAAATCATTACGAGCTTGCCCTTGCAGGACAGAAAGTCTATGACCTCATATGGAATCAGTACTGTGACTGGTATATCGAAATTGTCAAAAAGAGACTTTGGGGAGAAGATGAGGAAGACAAACAAGTTGTACGATTCACCTTGATAATGGCTCTTAAAAATCTCTTGAAACTGCTTCATCCGTTCATGCCATTCATTACTGAGGAGATTTGGGGATACCTGCCTCACTCCGTTGAGGAAGTTACCACCAAAGATGGTGAGAGCAAGTTAATAACATCCAGTTGGCCCCATGCAAGAGAAAACTGGAACTTCCCGGATGACGAAGAGATTATTGAAAAAAGCATGGAAATTATCAGAGCCATCAGGAATATCAGGGCAGAGGTGGATGCTCCCCCTTCAAAGAAAATGGATTTAATAGTTGTCGGGGAGATTGCATCGGACATTGAAAAGTACGCGAGATACATAAAGGATATCGGAAATATCAACAAAATAACGGCCTTAGAGTCAAAGAACGGTGTTTCGGAGGATGCCATGTCCCAGGCTATCACGGGAGCTGAGCTGTTTGTTCCACTTGAAGATCTCATCGATTTCAAAGAGGAAGCTGCTCGCCTGTCTAAAGAAAAGAAAAGACTTGAGGGAGAAGTTAAGAGGGTAGAAGGGAAGCTTTCCAACGAAGGTTTTGTTTCAAAGGCACCTTCTCACATTGTCGAAGAAGAGAAGGAGAAGATGGCCAAGTACAAGGAACTTCTCCAAAAAGTTACAGATCAGCTTGCATCCATTGAGGCGAAGATATGACTTTGAAAGGCAAAAGATTAAGTAAAACCGGGCCGGATAAGCTAAAGGATTTTCAGAGGTTCGGGAGTGTGCTCGGCCTTGAGAGAATGGAGAAACTTCTTTCAAAACTTGGGAACCCGGAAAAGGAGCTAAAGGTAATTCATGTGGCAGGTACTAATGGCAAAGGATCAATTTGCCACTATTTGTACAGCTCTCTTTTGGAAAATGGGTACAAAGCCGGGATGTTTATTTCCCCATACCTTGAGAGGTTCAATGAGAGAATCCAATTTAGCGGAGAGCACATCTCAGATGGAGATCTTGAGGAGCTAACCGACCGTGTTGTGAAAGCTTCTGAATCTTTAGTGGAAGATGGAGAAGATTCACCTACGGAATTTGAGGTTATCACAGCAATAGCTCTTCTATATTTCAAAGAGAAAAATGCTGATGTTGTGATACTTGAAGTGGGCTTAGGTGGCAGAGGGGATTCAACGAATGTGATAGAGAAGCCTATAATGACAATTATAGGTTCTATTTCCTATGATCACATGGATAGACTCGGCGGTACCATTGAAGAAATCGCAATGGAAAAGGCGGGGATTATCAAAAAAAGATGTCCCCTGGTAACGGCAATTGATGACAAGGCTGCATTTGATGTTGTAGCTAAAGTTGCAGAAGAAAAGGGCGCACCCTTTATTGATGGGAATGCTGTTGCCGGAAGAGCACAGATATCTGTCTCTTCCATACATGGCATGAAGTATAGTGTTAGAATCTTAGGGGATGAATATCATGTAGAAACCTCAATGGCAGGGGAGTTTCAGCTTTTAAATTCAGTAACTGCCTTAACTGCCCTTGAATATATGAGGGAAAAGTCAATTCTGAGGCTGAATAAAGATGATATCCTTAAAGGTATCAAGAAAGCCTTCAATCCAGGAAGGCTAGAGATACTTTCCCGTGAGCCTCTTGTCATCCTTGACGGAGCACATAATCAGGATAGTTCAAGAGTTTTACGAAATGCTGCCCTAAAGGCTTTTGGAGAAGAAGCTTTGAAAAACTGCATCCTTATTATAGGAATGATGGCGGACAAGGAAGTCGACAAAATCATGAAGAACCTGTTACCTTTGGGAGGCAGATATTTTGTTTGTGAACCGGAAAACCCTAGAAGGGCAGATGGAGAAGTTCTGCGAAAGAGCTTAATAGGCCTGGGAGTTGACGATAATGATATTGAGGTTATTAAATTTCCTAAAGAGGCTGTTTCTAGGGCTTTCGAGGAGATTCGCAGTGGAAAAGCAGCTGGTGTTATCGTAGCCGGATCTTTGTATCTGGTTGGCGAGGTGAGATCTCAAGCTATTGAGGAGGTGAAGGATCTTGAAGTGTAGACCGATTTTAACTCTGACAAGAACCGATGAGTATGAAAGACTCGTGAAGTTTTTTGTGGAAAACGAGCTGGAGTTCGATGGGGATGAGGAAGTTGATACTGACATAGTTCAGTGCTTTAAGATGGTGGATCCTGCAGACAATCTTGTGGCAGCGGCGGTTCTTGCAAAGCGTGAGGGGGAATACATAATCGATGGAATAGCTGTTGACCCTGCTTTCAGAAAGTTCGGGCTTGGCAAGGTTCTTCTCGACAAGGTGAAATCGGAGGTTAAGAGGCTCGGTGGAGATACCATTGCCCTTGTTGCGAGGGCACCGGAGTTTTTCAGGAAAAATGATTTTGACACTGTGGATCCTGACACGGCTCCAAATTTCTTTGAGTGCAAACAATGTCCACAGTACCTTAAGAATTGTTTCCCGGAAGTTATGAGACTGAAAATGGATAAGGCGGATAAATAAAGCCATGGATTACAAAAGAATTCTCCAGACAATCCTTGACATCGGCGAAGAGATGCTCGTGTGCGGTGCAGAAATCAGCAGAGTCGAAGACAGTATTTTTCGAATGTGCAGAGGGTATGGATGCGACAGAATCAATGTTTTTATAATAACTAATAATATGCAGGTTACCATAGAAACGCCGGATGGCGAGATAATAACTCAAATTAGGACTGTGCTCAGGTACAATCCTAATTTTGCTATGCTTGATAAGCTGAATGATTTATCAAGGGAAGCTGCCTCAACAAGTCCGAGCTACTATAGGCTCTCAAAAAAATTCGACAGAATTGTAACGGCTAGGTACCAACCGAGATTTCTCAAATATGTTGGGGGAGTCCTCGTATGTGGAGGCTTCTGCATGTTCTTCGGAGGAGATTTTCTCGATGCCCTGGCTGCATCAATTGGAGCCTGCATAATCGTGTTTACTGAAAGATACCTAAACACTCGTGAGGACAACGAATTCGTGTACTATTACATTGTTTCTCTGATAACAGCCATAGTTACGGTGTTTATGGTCAGGGCCGGTCTGGGGCACAATATGGACAAAATAATGATCGGTGAAATAATGCTCGTAATACCGGGGGTTGCCATGACAAATGCTATAAGGGACCTGTTGATGGGGGATACAGGCTCCGGAATGTTAAGGTTTATAAATGCTGTTTTGGTCGCAGGAATCATTGCGTCGGGGTTTGCAACGGCTCTATTGATATTCGGCGGTTGATTTTGATGGGGGCTTAGGATGAAAGAAATGATCATTCCAATAGCTACAGCCATTATAGGCTCGCTTGGCTTTGGTATAAATATGAAAATTAAGATGCCTCATGTTATTTATGTGGCTATTGCCGGAGGGATAACATACTATATCTATTTGATTGCATTTGCGGCCTGGGAAAACCATTTTCTTGCTAACTTTGTTGCTTCGATTTTCGTCTCCATGTTCGCAGAGACAATGGCAAGGGTTTACAAGACACCAACAACGATATTTCTCACCTCCGGAGCTATCTGTTTGATCCCCGGCGGTAGACTTTATTATGCCATGTACGGTATAATTAATGATGACGAGATGGCCTTTATAGAAAACGGTGAGATCGCCTTCATCATTGCCCTTGCAATTGCTTCAGGGTTTATGGCTGTTACCGTACTGATGAAGCTTTTGAGCAGGGTCATTGAGCCGCAAAAGAGAAGGTTTAGACAGCGCAAGATGGCTCACGGCCACGAATCAAATGTTCACGGCCTTGATTCTAATAATATGACAAACGATATGAAAGGATAGGTTAGCAGTAATGTTTACAAAGGATGGAAAAGACAAAAGCAGTTATAACAGGGATAATATTGACTTTATCAAAAAAAGCTCCCCTACGGTGGGAGAGCTCATTGAAAAAGAGTATCAGAGGCAGAAGAATAATATTGAATTAATAGCTTCTGAAAACTATTCCAGCGAAGCGGTTTTAGCAGCCTGCGGTTCTTGCCTTTCATGGAAATATGCTGAAGGTTATCCCGAAATGGAGAGGGAAACCGGAAACCGTGGAAGATACTATGGAGGCACAGAATTTGTGGACCAGCTTGAAGAGTACTGCTGCAAGAAGTGGAAAGAAGTCTTCAATACGGATTACCATGTGAACGTTCAGCCACACAGCGGCTCACAGGCAAATTTCTCTGCATATAGGGTTGCAGTTCAGCCGGGAGACACTGTCCTTTCTTTCAGTTTAGATAATGGTGGGCACCTGACACATGGATCATCAGTTAACTTCAGCGGGAAGCTATATAATATGGTTTTTTACAGCGTCGATCACAGAGGCTATATCGACATGGATGATGTAAGAAAAAAAGCAAAGGAATGCAATCCTAAGCTCATTGTCGCAGGAGCAAGTGCATATGCCAGAAACATTGACTTTGAAGCTTTTGGTGAAATCGCCAAGGAGGTTGGTGCTATGCTGATGGTGGATATGGCTCACATTGCAGGTCTTGTAGCAGCAGGAGATCATCCGTCTCCATTTGGACATGCAGATCTTATTACAACAACAACGCACAAAACATTGAGAGGACCAAGGGGAGGTATGATATTCTCAAAACCGGAACTGGCAAAGAAAGTTGACAGTGCAGTCTTCCCATACGCTCAAGGTGGACCTCTTGAACACATAATTGCAGGAAAAGCCGTCTGCGCAGAAGAGGCGCTAACTTCCGAGTACAAGGAATACATACATCAGGTTGTTAGAAATTCCAAGGCATTTTGCCAAGCGTTCTTGGATATGGGCTACAAAGTTGTAACAGGAGGCACTGATAATCACCTGTTCATGCTGGATTTGTCTGATTATCATTTTTCAGGAAAGGATCTTCAGGATGAACTGGACAAGATTGGGATCACCCTTAACAAGAATATGATACCTGAGGACAAGAGAAGTCCTAAGGAAACAAGCGGAGTGAGAATTGGAACGGCTCCAATGACTACACGAGGCTATCTGGAAGATGACTTTGTGGAAGTAGCTAAGAAGATTGATGCCAAAATCAAGGAGATGGAAAAATCGCTATGAAAATATTAATAGATGGTATGGGGGGAGATAATGCACCTGATATTGTTGTGGAAGGTGCAATTATGGCAACAGATTACACAGACGAAGAACTATGTATACTGGGAAGAGAAGATGACATCAGAAATCTATTGCAAAAGCAGGGTTACGATGGCGATCAGATTACTGTAATCAATGCCACAGAAGAAATTGAAAACGACGAGTCTCCTGTCAGAGCCATCAGAAGGAAGAAGGATTCATCCATAGTTAGGGCTTTGTACATGCTTAAAGATGGTGATGGAGATGTGTTTATCTCGGCAGGCAGTACAGGTGCTCTCCTGGCCGGAGGACACCTGATCTTAGGGTGTATAGACGGTATAGAAAGGCCTGCTCTTGCAACCGTTTACCCTATTATCGGCAAAGAACCATCACTTCTTCTCGATGCCGGAGCAAATGTGGAATGCAAGCCTCATCACCTGCTGCAATTTGCCTACATGGGTTCCCTATACATGGAAGAAGTTATCGGAAGAGAGAATCCGACTGTGGGACTTGTGAGCAACGGAGTTGAGCAGGGAAAGGGAAGTCTCTTGACAAAGGAAACCTACAAACTTCTTGACCAAACCTCCTTGAATTTTATGGGAAATCTCGAGGCTAGAGACGTTCCCCTTGGAATTGCAGATGTAATAGTTACAGATGGATTTACAGGTAATGTGATACTAAAGCTTTCTGAAGGGCTGGCTTTAACCATAATGAGGGAACTCAAATACAGGTTCACCTCATCAAACATTGCCAAACTTGGTGCTGCCATGCTGAAGAGCAAACTCTATAGCTTGAAACAGGATGTTGACTACAAAGAATACGGTGGCGCTCCCATACTGGGATTGAATAAGGCACTCCTCAAAATGCACGGATCTTCAGATGGCTATGCTGTAATGAGGACAATACTTAAATCCATACCATACGTCAAAGAAGACGTGGTGGGTAAAATAAGTGAAGCTGTGAAAAAACAAGACGAATTGGGAGGACAGGGAGAACTTGGAGAACGCGGTGAACTCAAAAGATAGTTTAGGGAAACACATTTTAGGTATAAGGAACGATATGTATAATTATGAGTTCAGTGATTTGAACCTCCTAAGGGAGGCTCTGACTCACAGTTCGTACAAAAGAGAAAACGAGTCCTATGAAGACGGGCATCCGGTAAGGGATAACGAAAGACTGGAATTCCTAGGGGATGCCCTACTGGACCTTATTATCGGGGATATTTTGTTCAAAAATATGCCCGATGAGAAGGAAGGTAACCTCTCAAAGACAAGAGCTAATATAGTGTGTGAAGAATCCCTTGCAAAAATTGCAATCAAGCTTAAACTGGGCTCCAAAATTATACTAGGAAGAGGAGAAGAAAAATCCGGAGGACGAAAAAAGCCCTCAATCACCGCAGATGCAGTGGAGGCTTTAATAGGCGCGATTTATCTGGACAGCGATTTCCAGAGGGTATACTCTTGGGTGCAGGATGTTTTTAAATCCACCATCGAAAGTGGGGAAAGGGGTGAGCTTCACCACGATTACAAGTCATTTTTGCAGGAGAAACTCCAAGAGAAGGGAACTGTAGAGATCAATTATGTCACATACAGGGAAGATGGCCCGCCTCACGACAAAGTATTTTACGTGAAGGTGTTTTGTGGTGGAAAAGAAATCGGTCAAGGTTTCGGGAAATCAAAAAAAATGGCTGAGCAAGAGGCTGCGAGAAATGCCATTGAGAAGGGGATATAGAATATGTATTTTAAACGCTTGGAGATGCACGGTTTCAAGTCATTTGCAGATCCTGTGGTAATAGAATTTCACGAGGGCGTTACCTGCGTGGTGGGTCCGAACGGAAGTGGAAAAAGCAATATAAGTGATGCCATAAGATGGGTGCTGGGAGAACAGAGCCCCAAAACCCTAAGAGGCGGAAAGATGGAAGAGGTGATTTTTGCCGGGTCCGCTTCAAGAAAACTTAGGGGGATGGCTGAGGTTACCCTGGTGATAGATAATTCAAAGGGGATACTGGATATTGACTATTCAGAGGTATCTATTACAAGAAGGATGTTCAGATCAGGTGAAAGTGAATACCTGATTAACAATGTTCCCTGCAGACTTAGAGACATCAGAGAGCTGATAATGGACACCGGAATAGGTGTTGATGGATACTCTATAATAGGTCAGGGTAAAATTGCGGATATTGTCAGCAACAAGCCTGAGAGCAGAAGAGAGATCTTCGAGGAAGCTGCAGGAGTAGTCTCTTACAAAACAAGGAAAGCAGAAGCTGAGAGAAGGCTTGAGGCAACAAACAACAATCTTCTTCGTGCAAATGATATCATAGGGGAAATTGAGTTCAGGATCGATTCCTTGAAAGAGGATAGTGAAAGGGCCAGGGAATATCTAGATTTAAAGAAAAAGTACGAAAGCAGCGAGGTGAATGTCATACTCAGAAACATGGAGAACTTAAAGCATAGAAGTGAAACCATGGAGGAAGATATTTTGCACCTTGAAAACGATATTAAAAATGGCAATCTGAGTATAGCAGAAGTTGAGAAGGTTCTCGAAAATGCAGAGGGAGACATTAAAGAAATCGACCAACGCAGGGAGGCTTCTAACAGTCAACTTATGGAAATTATTCAGATGATAAACCGGGAGGAGAACCGCAAGAAGATAGCCTCTCAGAAGGGGGATTTTCTGTCAAGGGAAGAGGTTCAGCTCAAAAGTGAGATAGATTCCATTTCGGAAAAACTTGCTGACGAAGAACTGAAGCTCAGAGAAGGTGAGAGCCGCCTTGAACAGCTTTTGCAGGTTGCAAAATCCAATGAGATAAACCTCGATAACAAGGTAAAAGAGTATGAGAAACTCTATGATGAAGACAACATACTTCAGAAGGAAATCGACGATAAGAAAGAACAGATAATCAGGCTCTCAGGAGATATTTCTAAAGCCGAAAACGAATCTGCCACAATGACAAGCATGGGGGATACTCTTGTTCAGAGGCATAGCGAGATTTCAATGGAGCTAAGTCAAACCAAAGAACGCTTGGATAGTGTTAACAATGAGCTTGTTGCCGCAGAAGCCAAGAAACAGGAACTTCTCAAGGAAGAAGAGAGGGTATCTAAGGATGTGGATGTCCTTAAGATAAGAAGCGAAGAAATCTCTGGCTCTCTAAGATCTCGAGAAAAAGAGATCAGCGACGCAAACATTAAGATAAGCCACTTTTCTGCTCGAATGAGAACTATCGAAGAGATGGAGGCAAATTACGAGGGATATAATTATGGTGTGAGATATATAATGAAGGCACGCATCCCTGGGATCAGAGGTGTTGTGGGAGAATCCATGATTGTACCAAGTGGCCTTGAAACTGCCATAGAAACTGCCCTAGGTGGTGGAATGCAGAATATAATATGTGAAACGGATGCAGATGCAAAGAGAGCTATAAACGTACTCAAACAAAATAATGGCGGCAGGCTGACTTTTCTGCCAATTTCAAGTATTAAGGGTATAAGGGCGAATTTGCCTGCATCTATCTTAGATGATAAAGATTTCATAGGTATTGCTTCCGATGAAATTAGAGTAGATGATGAGTACACTGAAATTTTTAACTACCTGTTAGGAAGAGTTGTTTTGGTGGAAAATCTGGATGCTGCTATTAGGCTTTCAAAGGGTGTTAAGGGTGGCCTTAGACTTGTAACAAGAGGCGGAGAGGTAATAAATTCCAGTGGAGCAATAACGGGAGGAAGATATAAGAACGCAAGTGCAAACCTTCTTTCAAGAAGGGGCGAAATCGCCAAGCTGCAGAACGAAATAAATCTTCTGAACGAGGAGATATCTGCAGGTAAAGTCAAGATCAAACAGCTTGATGCTTCAAGAGAAGAAGCTGAAAACAGGGTTGAAGAGCTTACTGCCAAGTTGTCAAGCCTAAAAGTTGACATCTCAACGACAGGAGCAAGAATAGACTTGCTCAAGGGTACAGCAAGCAACCTTGAAAATTTGGAAGAAAAGCTGGAAAATCAGCTTTTCAATGTAAAGGAAGATAAGAGCAGCTCAGATGAGATCATTGAAAAGCTTTCGGCCACAACCAAGGATCAAAAGGATAAGCTCAGGATTTTGGAGAAATCTCTAGAAGAACAGATCTCAACTAGAGAAGATATCGCTTTGCTCCTTGAAAAGGCTTCCAACGAAAAGACTGCTCTAACCATTGAAGATAACAACATAAATAGTCAAATCGATTCTGCGAGAACCCTTGTGGAAAGAATAAAGGCATACAGCGAGGAGCTTGGCGAAAACCTTTCAAGCCGCAGAGAGAGACTCTCAAGTGTTTTGTTGGAAATGGAATCTCTTGAAGATTCAAAGAGTGAACAGGATATTTACAGTCTTAATGAAACCCGAAAGGATCTTGAGGAAGCTTTGATTGGCATATCTAAGGAGAAGGATGCCATAAGCGAGAAGCTTTCAAAGGCAACTAGGGAGATTTCAGCTCTGAGACAGAATATGGAGAGTCTCCAGAGCCAGAAGGTGCAAGAGGAAGTAAAGCTTGCTAAGAATCAGACCCAGCTTGAAAACCTCACTGACAGACTTTGGGATGAGTTTGACATGTCTTTAGCACAGGCGGCAGAACTTAAAGATCCGGATTTTGTAATGGCTACAGGCGTTAAGGTGGGAAGGGAAGTAAGGAAGCGCCTAAGGGAGCTTGGAGATGTGAATGTTGGAGCAATTAAGGAATATGATGAAGTAAGCAAGAGATATGAATTCCTTAAGGAGCAGAGGGAAGACATTTTGGACGGAATGAATGAGCTTAAGTCCATTATTTCTGAAATGAGCGGAACCATACAGAGTCGTTTCAAAGAAAGTTTCAACGAAATTGTCACCAACTTTGAGGAGATATTTACGGAACTTTTCGGTGGTGGCCATGCTGAGCTCACTATGGAAAATGAAGATGATCCTCTGAATTCGGGGATAGATATAGTGGCACAGCCTCCCGGAAAGAAGCTTCAAAACATCAACCTAATGTCAGGTGGCGAAAAAACTATGACGGCCATAGCTTTGATGTTTGCTGTCCTCAGGGCAAAACCTACACCGTTTTGTATTCTTGATGAGGTTGAGGCTGCCCTTGATGATAATAATATTGACAGATTTTCAAATTATCTGAGGAAGTTTGAGAACATTCAATTTGTTCTTGTTACCCACCAGAAGGCAACTATGGAACATGCGGATGTTTTGTATGGGGTCACCATGGCTGAGCAGGGTGTTTCAAATTTATTGTCCCTGAAGTTAGGTGACGAGATCAGCCTTTAAGAAACCATCTGTAAGTAACGAAAGGAGGCCAAATGGCTTTATTTGGAGAGAAAAAGGGCTTTTTCAGCAAGATGAGTCAGCGAATAACTGACACTATTTTGATGCGCCCTGAAATAGACGAGGAACTCCTTGATGAGCTTGAGGAAATTCTCATAACCAGCGATATGGGAATGGATACAACCATGAAAATCATGGAGAAACTAAGGAAAGAGATAAGAGTTGGCAGACTATCAAAGCCGGAGGATGTTAAGACAGCCTTAGCATCTATAATAGCGGAACTTGTGGACAAGGGCGAAAGGCATGAACTTTCACACTCATACCCACAGATAATATTGGTTGTGGGTATAAATGGTGGAGGCAAGACTACGACGATAGCAAAGCTGGCATATAAACTCCAAATGGATGGAAAATCGGTTCTTTTGGGAGCAGCTGATACTTTTAGAGCGGCAGCCTCTCAGCAACTGGAACATTGGGGAAACACCCTGGGGATTAAAACGGTTCTTCACGGAGAGGGGGCGGATCCTGCAGCGGTTATTTATGACAGCGTGAAAGCAGCAAAAGCAAGGGGCATAGATGTTTTGATCTGCGATACGGCAGGGAGACTCCAAAACAAGAAGAATCTAATGGCGGAGCTTGAGAAGATGAACAAAATAATCGATAGAGAATATCCGGAGGCAGCTAAGGAGACTATTTTGATTCTGGACGCGACCTCAGGGAAGAATGCCATATCCCAGGTTGAGGAATTCAAACAGGTTACAGATATTTCCGGAATAATTCTCACTAAGATGGATGGAACTGCTAAGGGGGGGATTGCTGTCACCATAGCTGATGAATACGACATGCCAATTAAGTTTCTGGGTGTCGGAGAGAAGAAAGAAGACTTAGTTCCATTTGACAGCGATGAATTTGCAAGGGAGGTTTTCGATGAGTAAGCCGGTTGTTGCCATCGTGGGTAGGCCTAATGTAGGTAAATCAACGTTTTTTAATGCTCTCATGGGAAAGCGTGTGGCTATTGTAGAAGACACCCCGGGAGTAACTAGAGATAGGATTTATGGGGAAACAAACTGGAACGGCATCGATTTCGCTATAATAGATACCGGCGGAATAGAGCCTGCCTCTGACGATGTTATTTTGTCCCAGATGAGGGAGCAGGCGCAGACTGCCATGGATACGGCTAACGTAATAATATTCATGGTGGATGGAAAACAAGGCATAACGGCCGCAGATATTGAAGTTGCCGGAATGCTCCGTAAAACCGGGAAAGAAGTTATTTTGCTTGTGAACAAAATAGATGCTCCGAAGAAACTTCCTGATAATTTCTACGATTTCTACGAGCTTGGAATCGGCGAACCGATACCTGTGTCCTCAGCGAACATGCTGAACCTCGGGGATGTACTTGATATGATAGTAGAAAAATTTCCGAAAGGTATAGATACAGATGCTGAAGAAACGACAGCAGTTGCTGTTATCGGAAAGCCTAACGTGGGAAAATCTTCACTGATAAATGCACTGCTTGACGAGGATAGGGTTATAGTTTCAGATATAGCAGGTACAACACGGGATTCCATAGACACACCATTTGAATGGGAAGGTGAGGAATACACACTGATAGACACTGCCGGAATCAGAAGGCAGAGCAGAATCAACGAATACGTTGAAAAATACAGCGTAGTCAGGGCGATTGCAGCCATCGAAAGATCCGATGTATGTGTTATGATGATAGACGCTACCCAGGGAGTGACCGAGCAGGATAAGAAAATTGCAGGCATGGCTCACGAAGCTGGAAAAGGCATTTTGGTAGTTGTAAACAAATGGGACCTTGTGGAAAAGGAAACCAATACAATGAGCAAGTTTAGGAAAAAAATTCAAAGTGAACTATTGTTCATGTCCTATGCTCCTATCATATTTATATCTGTTTTGGAAAAGCAGAGGCTGAATTCCGTTATGGACACGGTGAGAACAGTAGCTTCAAAGAGAGCTATGAGAATTCCTACAGGCCAGCTCAACAGTTTGATCGTTGAGGCGACGATGATGAAACAGCCACCTTCTGACAAGGGGAAGAGACTAAAGATCTATTATGTAACCCAGGTAGGCGTCAAGCCGCCACTTTTTTCTTTCCAGGTGAACAAAAGAGATTTGATGCATTTTTCCTATTCTAGATATCTTGAAAATCAAATTAGAGAAAATTACGGATTTGAAGGTACTTCCATTAAATTCGTGTTCAGAGAAAAAGGGGAAAAGGATATATGATGTATGTCTTAGCTCAAGTTATCAGCTATCTTTTGGGTAGCATATCTCCGGCGATCATTCTTGGAAAAATCAATGGAGTGAATATAAAGAAAGAAGGCAGCGGGAATGCCGGAGCCACGAATACTCTTAGAGTACTCGGAAAGAAGGCAGCAATCATCACCCTTCTTGTGGACATTTTAAAGGGTGTAGTGGCCATTCTACTCGCTAGATGGATGGCAGGGGATGAGGCAGCGTACCTGGCATGCGTGTTTGTTGTTTTGGGGCATATTTTTCCTGTATGGTTCGGGTTTAAAGGCGGAAAGGGTGTAGCTGTAGCCTTTGGGGCTTTGACTACCATAAATCCATACATCGGATTGGCATGTCTTGCAGTTGTGGCTGTAACTATTTTGTTGTCAAAAATGGTATCCCTGGGTTCCATATTGGCGGCAGTTTCAGTTCCGGTATGGACTTTGATATTTGAACCGAAATTCCTACCTTATGTTATTTTGCCGGCCTTCTTGGTTGTTTTTATGCACAGAACGAATATTAAGAGACTTTTGTCCGGACAGGAGAATAAGCTATGGAGATAGGAATTATAGGTGCAGGGAGCTGGGGAACAGCCCTTGCTCAGACTTTTTCATGTAACGATCACCATGTGTATATTTATGCTCGCCGCAAAGAGCAGAGGGATGAGATCAGGATTACCGGAGAAAATAAAAAATATCTTCCCGGGGTTACTCTCACTGATAATATTCATGTGGCTTCTGACATTAGGAAAGCTGTTTTGGACAGAGAAGTTGTCCTCATGGCGGTTCCCACTCAGAATTTCAGGAAGTCCTATGAGGAAGTTTCTGCGATTTTAAATGAATGCGGTCAAGATCCCATCATATTGAACGTGGCTAAGGGCATAGAAAAGGGAAGCCATTTGCTTCTCTCCGATGTGGCAAGTCAAGTCAGGGAAAATACAAGATATGCTGTACTTTCAGGGCCTTCTCATGCTGAAGAAGTGGGAAGGTTTAAGCCTACAACTGTTGCAGTTGCCTCGGAGGATATTGAATTGGCTCAGTATCTTCAGAAGCATCTCATGACAGGTAGGTTTAGAATCTATGCAAATGACGATTTAGTGGGAGTTCAGCTTGGAGGAGCGCTTAAAAACATCATAGCCCTTGGAGCAGGGATCTCCGACGGAATAGGTTTTGGGGATAATGCTAGGGCTGCTCTCATGACCCGGGGCCTTGTTGAGATAACAAGGCTTGGAGTTGCAATGGGCGCAAAGCCTGAGACTTTTTCAGGTCTGACAGGACTTGGGGATCTCATCGTAACCTGTGACAGTTACCATTCCAGAAACAGAAGGTGCGGTATCCTCTTGGGAGAGGGAAAGTCTGTAGAAGAAGCAAGAGAAGAGATTGGCATGGTAGTTGAGAGTATTACCACCACACAGGCGGCTTACGAACTTGCAAAATCTTTAAATGTAGAAATGCCGATAACTGAAGCAATATATAAGATAATTAGGGGAGAGATTAAGCCTGTTGAAGCTGTTGATATTTTAATGGGCAGAGATAGAAAGAATGAGTAAAACTAATAGAAACACTTTTGTAGAAGATTTTGTTAAAAGGAACGGAAGGGAACCTAGGGTATCGATAACAACCTTCGGATGTCAGATGAATGAACACGATTCGGAGATAGTCATGGGGCTTCTTAAAGAGCGGGGGTATTCCAAGGTCGAAGAGAGAGGTGAGGCTGATGTTGCTATACTCAACACCTGCAGTGTCAGGGAAAACGCTGATAAGCGATTCTTCGGAACGCTAGGACAGCTGAAAAAGCTCAAAGAAAAGAACCCTGCTTTCATCACCTGTGTCTGCGGATGTATGATGCAGCAGCAGCACATAATAGATAAGCTTAAGACTAGCTATCCATGGGTTGATGTAATAGTGGGTACCCATAATATTCATACTCTTCCCGGACTTATGGATAATCTAATAGAAGAGAAAAAGAGACAGTTAGAAATTCTACCTGAGGCTGTTGAGATGATGGAAGAATTGCCATCTCAGCGACTGTTTAAGCACAAGGCTTTGGTCAACATAATGTACGGTTGCAATAACTTTTGTACATATTGCATAGTTCCATATACCAGAGGAAGGGAGAGGAGCAGGTCACCGGAGCACATAATACAGGAGATCAGGAATCTCGTAGCTGACGGTGTTGTTGAAGTCATGCTCCTTGGTCAGAATGTAAACTCCTATAGGGGAGCCGGAGAAGATGGTACATGGGAGTTTCCTAGACTTCTTGAAGCAATCAACGAAATTGAAGGCCTTGAGAGGATTAGGTTTATGACATCCCATCCTAAGGACATGTCCGATGAGCTCATATCTTCCTTTGGTAAACTGGATAAGTTGTGCAAATATGTACATCTACCAGTACAGGCAGGCAGCGACAAGGTACTAAAAAAGATGAACAGACGGTACAAGGTTTCCGATTACTTGAAATTGATAGAAAAGCTCAGGAAAACTGCTTCCGAAATCACAATTTCCACGGATATAATCGTTGGCTTTCCCGGAGAAACCGATGAGGACTTCGAAGGAACTTTGAATCTTGTTGAAACAGTAAGATATGACTCAGCATTCACCTTCCTTTACTCCATAAGGAAGGATACCCCGGCGGAAAAGTTCAAAGATCAGGTGGAGGAATCAGTTAAGCACGAGAGATTTAACAGGCTTGTTGAAGCAGTTAACAAAATAAGTGCAGAGAAGAACTGTGAATACATGGGAAAGACATACAAGGTTCTCGTGGACGGTTTTAGTAAGACAAACGCACTTTCTTTAAGTGGAAGAACAGACGGTTTTAAACTTGTTAACTTTCCTGTTCCGGAAGGTATTGACGGTGAAAGGCTGATTGGGAAGATTTTGGATGTAAAGATAACAGAAGCAAAGACCTTTAGCCTAGAGGGTGAATTGGTATAATCGTATGGATAGATATATAGTCCAAAAGGGTGAGAAGCTCAGAATGGGTTACACCACCGGTACAACTGCAACTGTCGCCAGCGTTGCTGCAGGGAGAATGCTTCTTACGGGGGAAAGAGTCACAGAAGCTAAAGTCACATTACCCCAAGGTGAGGAAGCTATTTTGGAGATAGCCGGATATCGGGTTTTGGAGGATTCCTGTACCTGTGTGGTTTTAAAGGATGGTGGAGATGACCCTGATATTACCCATGGAGCTGAAATCCATGCAAAGGTCAGTCTTCGAAACGAGGGGATAGAAATCACAGGGGGAACCGGTGTAGGAATTGTGACCACTGATGGCATGAGATGCCCTAAAGGGGAATATGCCATAAACCCTGTACCGAGAAAGATGATTAAAGAGAACCTTGAAGCCCTGTCCAAGGAACTTGATTATGGCGGCGGATTCAGTGTTGAAATTAGCGTGCCGGAAGGAGAGAAACTGGCGAAACAGACCTATAACCCACGCCTTGGAGTTATAGGGGGTATTTCCATTCTCGGCACAACCGGGATCGTGTGGCCTATGAGCGAGAAGGCTTTAGTGGATACAATTAAGGTAGAGCTTGACAGAAAGTTTTCTGACAATCCTGACAGTGTGATAATCGCACCCGGAAACTACGGACAAGATTATTGCAAAAACAATTTGGGTATAGATATTAATGACGCGGTTAAAATCAGCAATTTTCTAGGAGAGGCCTTAGACTACATTAGCTACAAAGGTTTCAAGAATGTCCTTCTCGTAGGACATACAGGAAAACTTATTAAGGTTGCAGGGGGAATTATGAATACCCATTCATCCTACGGAGATTGCAGAATGGAGATAATAAGTGCCTACGTTGCCCTACTTGGAGGCAGCTCCGGCACAGTGGAAAGAATTCTTGACTGTGTGACGACAGATCAAGCAATGGACATTGTAAGAAATGAGCCATATTATGAAAAATTAAAGATAAAACTGGCAGAAAGAGTGAAGTACCATCTGGATTTTAGGCTTAAAGGTAAAACCGATATTGAATTTATAATGTTCACCACTGACAAGACCCATGTCATGGAAAGTCCCGGAGCAAGGGATATGTTGCAGAGGAAATGGAGGAAAATTTAGTGGAAAAAGGCAGGTTTTACGCAGTTGGAGTGGGACCCGGAGATCCTGAGCTCATGACCTTGAAAGCGGTTAAAACGATTAAAAATGCAGATGTGATTGTGGTTCCAACCACAGAGAGTAAGAATACCACCGCAATGAGAATTGCGGCAGAATATGTAAAGGACAAGGAAGTGGTTTCGTGCCACATGCCCATGTCAAAGAAGATGGCTACAGACAACTGGGAGAAGATAGAAGAGTTTCACAGGGAGTCTGCTGACATAGTTGGGAATCTCTTGGATCAAGGCAAGGATGTTGCCTTTCTGACTCTGGGGGATCCGACGGTTTACAGTACTGTTATGTATGTACACAGGATTTTAGATAAGAGAGGTTATCCTACGGAGATAGTTCCGGGAATTACCTCGTTTTGTGCTGCAGCGGCAAGGCTCAATGTGAGCCTTTGTGAGCGTGAAGAAATGCTTCACATAATCCCTGCAACATTCACAGATCTCGACGAGATAGAAAAATACAAGGGCACCAAAGTTCTCATGAAGTCCGGGAAGACCATAATGGATGTGAAGGATAGACTTGCAAAGGATGGTGCCATGATGGTGGAAAAAGCAACCATGGAGGGTGAGAAAATATACAAAGATATGAACGAGCTCAAGGAGCCTAGCTCATACTTCTCACTGGTAGTATTACATTCAAAAGAAAGGCAGGAGAAATAGATGATATATATTGTAGGTGCAGGCCCCGGAGCAGACGATCTAATTACAGTTAGAGGGGCGGAGCTATTGAAAAAAGCTGACACCATAATCTATGCCGGTTCCCTTGTTAACCCGGCACTCTTGGACTACGCTAAGAAAGGGTGTCAGATCCACAACAGTGCAAAGATGACCCTTGAAGAGGTTATCAGTGTAATGGAAGAAGACGATGGGCCTGAGAAAATAATAGTTCGTCTGCATACTGGAGATCCATGCATCTATGGGGCAATCAGAGAGCAGATGGATATCCTTGATAGCAAGGGAATGGACTACGAGTATGTTCCAGGCGTAAGCTCCTTCATCGGTGCTGCTTCGGCACTGAAGACTGAATATACCCTGCCCAATGTAAGCCAGACTGTAATTCTCACAAGAATGGCCGGGAGAACACCTGTGCCCCCAAAAGAAGAGATAGAACTTTTAGCTTCCCATCAAGCCACAATGATTGTATTTCTAACTTCCACCATGTTAGGTGAACTTTCAAAGAGGCTCATGGCAGGAGGATATTCCCCTGATACACCGGCAGCCATCGTTTACAGAGCAACCTGGCCTGACCAGAAAGTTATAAGAACAACAGTCGAAAAGTTTCCGGAGGAGGCAGCAAAGGAAGGTATCAACAAAATGGCCCTCATATGTGTTGGAAACTTCCTTGGAAATGAGTACGACAGATCAATGCTATACCATCCTGGATTTACTCATCTTTTCAGAGAGGCCAGCGATGATTCCCTGAATGAGGAAAAGTCTGATGACAAAGTAGCAATGGATTCATCTGCCGAGGCTTCTATTAAGGAAGTGAAATAATGCATAAACTTTGCATAATCTCTTTTACAGCAAAGGGGCACGCTATCGCTCGGGAACTTAAATCATATTTTGATGGAAATCAAAAACTGGGATTTTCAGCAGAGTTTCCCCCTGAAGATGTCAACAAAAGAGCTTACATAGAGAGGGAGTTTTCTTCTTTCGAAGGCTTTGTCTTCGTAGGAGCCACAGGGATTGCTGTACGGTACATCGCACCACTGATTAAATCAAAGGATGTGGATCCTGCGGTACTTGCAATAGATGAGATCGGAAGGTATGTAATCCCCCTTGTTTCGGGTCATCTAGGAGGAGCCAATGAGCTTTCCCAAATCATTTCCCGAGGAATTGGAGCAATTCCGGTAATCACAACGGCTACAGATATTAACGATAAATTTGCCATCGACTTGTGGACTAAGAGAGCAGGATGCGCAATTTCTGATATATCAAAGATAAGGTATATATCCTCCGCCATACTCAAAGGAGAGAAAGTCGGATTCTACTCTGATTTTCAGATTGAAGGGAAAATCCCTGAAGAACTCACCCTCATAGAAAGCAGTGGGAAAGATAATTATGAGGAATACTTTAAATCGGCAGACAGACAATTGATCTTTGCAGATGACATTGCCGACAGCCCTTTGAAGGTTGGTGTGGCAGTTTCATTAAATGTTGAACTTTCTCCATTTGAAGTTACCTTAAATGCTATACCCAAGATAATCTATTTAGGAGTGGGGTGCCGCAAAAATACCGATGTATGGGCCTTTGAAGAATTTATTCTTTCAAGGCTTGCTGATTTAAATATTCCGCTCAAATCCATAGCTAAGATCGGCTCCATAGACTTGAAAAATGATGAAGAGTGCATCTTGGCATTTTCTGAAAAGTATAAGATTCCATTTGAAACGGCAACAAAGGAAGAACTCAACGCAGTCCCCGGCAGTTTTAGTGGATCTGAGTTTGTAAAATCTGTCACAGGAGTTGACAACGTATGCGAAAGATCAGCAATGTGGCTGGCAAAAGAAGGAAGTATAATTTCACCAAAGGAAAGTCATGAAGGTATGACATTTGCCTTGGCAAAGAAAGATTGGAAGTGTAGTTTTTGAATATAATAATGAGTTATATCGATCATAGAGCAGCTAATATTGACGAAAGGGAACTTTTCACCTTCACTTCAAGCGAGGTCTGTAGGCTCTATGACAGGATTAGACAAGACAACAAAATACTTGGGGGTGTCCTGATAGGTACATGTAATAGAACAGAGCTATACTTATCCCTACAAGAAGAAACCTACTTGGATCCATTTGAAATAATATGCGAGATCAAAGGACAGAATCCTGTAGAAATGTCTAGGGTGAAGAAGACCCTTGTGGGACACGATGCCATCAGACATCTCATGATGGTTTCTGCAGGCACGGAGTCTCAAATATGGGGAGATGCTCAGATAATCAGCCAGGTTAGAGATGCAGCTAGAGTAGCAAAAGAAGAGAAGACAACTGACTCTATTCTCAATGTTTTGTTCAGAAATGCAGTAAGCGCAGGAAAAAAAGTAAAAACACATATCGATTTCAAAATCAGTGACAATTCAACAGCTCTGAAAGCGGTGTCCATACTCAGCGAGCGAGACGATATAGAAAAGGTTCTCATAATAGGCAATGGAATGATAGGAAGACTTGTGGGAGAAAACCTCGTCTGGAAGGATTTTCAGGCAACCATGACCCTAAGACAGTTCAAAACAGGGGCAATAAGTGTGCCCAGAAAAGTTGACACAGTACCCTACAGCGAAAGGTACGATGTTCTAAAGGAGTTCGATGCAGTAATAAGTGCAACAATGAGTCCCCATTATACTCTGAATCATCAAGAGATGAAAGAGGTGGAGGTTTGGCCTAAGGTCTTCATAGACCTAGCTGTTCCAAGGGATATAGATCCTAAGATAACCGATGATCCTGACAGGGGAAGCTCAATAGAATACTACGATCTTGACATGATAAGCAAGGACGAAGTTGAAGAATCCAAAGATGAGCAGATGATGGAAATTAACGAAATTTTAAGAGAGTTCGAAGAAGAGTTCTACAGGTGGTACGATTTTAAGACCACTATGGGAGGAAAATAGATGAAAATATATGTTGTAGGAATCGGTCCCGGTGGTCAGGAATTCATGACACCACAAGCCAAGGCGGCCATCGAAAACAGCCAAGTAGTTGTGGGTTATACCGTTTATGTGGATCTGGTTAAGGATCTGACTTCTGGCAAGGAAGTACTTTCAACCCCAATGAAAAAAGAAGTGGACAGGTGCAATTTAGCCCTAGAGGCAGCTCTTGACAACAAAACAGTGGCCTTCGTATGCAGCGGTGATGCAGGGGTGTACGGGATGGCCGGGATAATGCTTCAGGTGGCAGAAAATCATCCGGAGGTTGAGATAGAAATCGTTCCGGGAATTACTGCAGCCTGCAGTGGAGCAGCTCTACTTGGGGCACCACTAATTCACGACTTTGCAATTATTTCATTAAGTGATTTGCTCACCCCGTGGGATCTCATTGAAAAAAGGCTTAGGCTGTCTGCCGAGGCGGATATGTCCGTGGTTCTATATAATCCAAAGAGCAAGAAGAGACACGACTATATTGACAAGGCAGTGAAGATAATGTCTGAATTCAAATCCATGGATACTCCCGCTGGCTATGTAAAAAACATCGGAAGAGATGGAGAGAAGGTGGTGGTGTGCACCATGAAGGATCTTATGGAAAACGACGACATAGACATGTTTACAACAGCCTTTGTGGGAAACAGTACCACAGAGATAATCAACGGAAAGATGGTAACTCCAAGGGGATACAAGAATGTCTAAAAAGATAGCTGTATTTTCCGGAACCGGAGAGGGTAGGCAGCTGGCAAGCTGGGTGAAAGAGAACGGAATAGAAAGGGATTTTGTGTTTTTTGTCGCCACGGAATACGGGGGAGAAATGATGAAAGACCTTAAAGATATTCACGTTCACGAGGGTAGACTTACCCCTGAGGAAATGAGTGTTTTGTTCAGGGAAGAAGGATTTGACCTAGTGGTAGATGCCACACATCCTTACGCCACCAAGGTTACTGAAAATATCAGAATGGCCTGTGGGGATGATATCCCCTACGTGAGGTTCTACCGTGAGCCAAGCGATTCCCATGTTCCGGGGCTGCAGTTCGTAGAAAACATTGAAGTTGCAGCAGATCTCTTGAATTCATTTGACGATAAAGTTTTATTGACTACAGGATCTAAGGAGATAGGAAAGTTTTCGAGAGTGAAAGATAAGGACAAAAGACTGATGGCTAGGGTTCTACCAACCATAGATTCTCTGAATCTGTGCTTTGATGCGGGGATTGAGAAGAAAAATATAATCGCTATGCAGGGTCCATTCACCAAGGAAATGAACATTGCTACAATGAATCAATACGGCTGCAGGGTTCTTGTAACTAAGGATACGGGAACTATGGGAGGATTTCAGGATAAGGCCTCCCTGGCAGAACTGGGATATGAGGTCATAATAATCAAGAGACCTACTGAAGAGACCGGACTCAGTCTTGAGCAGGTGAAAGAGAGGATTCTCCATGAGTACAAAGCATGATTTTTTTCCTCTATTTGTGGATAGCCGAGGAAAGAAAGCCTTGGTTTTTGGTGCAGGTAAAATCGCAACAAGGCGAATAGGCACTTTAATAAAGTTTAATTTTCAGGTGGAAGTTATCGGAAGAACACCTACTGAACAGCTCTCCGTTTGGGTGAGAGAAGGGCTAGTTGATTTCAATAGGCGAGAAATTACTAAAAGGGATTTTGAAAAGATTTCTGAAGATGTTTTTCTCGTTGTGGCAGCAACATCGAGCAGAGAACTTAACAAGGCCATAGGAAGTTGTTGCATGGGAGCCGGGGTATACCACTCAATTGCCGATGCGAAGGAAGAGTGCGATTTTTTCTTTCCGGCTATTAGAACATGTCAGGAAGTGGTTGTTGGAATAGCAGGTGACGGTAATGATCACCACAAAACCAAGGCAATAGCCGATTCTATAGGTGAGTGCCTTGGAAGGCTTCAGCCTGAAAATGAAGATGATGCACAGGAATAATTATATTTAAGAGGATTTAGCTATGAAAGTTGTAGTTGGCAGCAGAGACAGTAAGTTGGCAGTTATCCAGTCTGAGATGGTTATAGACTCCCTTAGGGAGCACAATCCGCATGTTGAGTTTGACCTAATCACAATGAAAACCACCGGAGATAAGATTTTGGACAAAACTCTTGACAAAATCGGTGGTAAAGGTTTGTTCGTAAAGGAGCTTGACAAAGCCCTTATGGATGGAAGGGCAGACATTACGGTTCACAGCCTCAAGGATATGCCAATGGAAGTGAGTAGTGAACTTCCCCTTCTGGCATTTTCAAAGAGAGAGGATCCCAGAGATGTTTTGGTTCTCCCTGAGGGAGTAAGTGAAATAGACCCGGACAAACCCATAGGTAGCTCCTCAAGGAGGAGGCAGCTTCATCTAAAGAAACTTTATCCGGGAATGGAGATAAAACCCATCAGGGGAAATCTACAGACAAGACTTAGAAAACTCGACGAAGGAGAGTTTTCGGCTATAGTTTTAGCCTACGCAGGGATTAAGAGATTGGGTCTTGAACACAGAGTGTCAAGAATTTTCTCCACAGAAGAAATGGTTCCGGCTGCCTGTCAGGGCATACTTGCAGTTCAGGGAAGGACTGACTTTGACGAGAGCATTCTCAAAGACTTTGACGACCCGGAGAGCCGAGCAGTCGCCATGGCAGAAAGGTCTTTTGTTGCGGCACTTGACGGAGGATGCAGTTCACCTGTTGCAGCCTACGGAGAAATCAAGGGAGATCAAATAAGTCTTACGGGATATTATGTTGACGAGAACGAAAGGGAGCTGACAAAGACGGTTATAGGCCCACTCAGAGACGGGGTTGCCTTGGGAAGACAGCTTGCCTATAACATGAAGAAAAAACTGGAAGATTTAGACGAGAAAGTAGATGGAAATTAAGAATGAATAGAGGAGAAGTAATTTTAGTTGGAGCAGGACCCGGGGACAAGGAACTTTTGACTCTGGCTGCTCTTAAGGCCATAGAATCCGCTGAAGTTGTGGTTTACGATAGGCTTGTCAGCAAGGAGATAATGGATCTTATCCCAAAGGAAGCTAAGCTGATAAATGTGGGGAAAAATGTGGGAGACCACCCGGTTCCTCAGGAAAGAATCAGCGAGATTTTGGTGGAAGAAGCCAAGGAAGGCAGGAAAGTTGTCAGACTTAAGGGTGGGGATCCGTTTTTGTTCGGCCGCGGAGGTGAAGAACTTGAACTCCTCGTTGAAAACTCGGTGAAATTTCGAGTGATACCGGGGATAACTTCCTCCATCGGAGCAGCAACTTACGGGGGAATTCCAGTAACTCACAGGGATTATTGCTCCTCTGTACACATGATAACAGGACAAGGTAAGAGAGGAACTCAGCCTAATATTAACTTTGGCGCCCTCAAGGAGCTGGATGGGACTTTGATTTTCATGATGTCGGTTGGCAAGATTCAATATATTGCGAATGGACTGCTTGATGCCGGCATGGATCCGAATATGCCCTGTGGAATCGTGGAAAACGGAACGAGAAGCAATCAAAGAAAAGTAATATCTACACTTGAAAATTTGGAGAGGGATGTAAAATCCAAAGATATAAAGTCACCGGCCCTGATTATCGTAGGGAGGGTTGCAAAACTCAGCAATGATTTTGACTGGTTCTCAAAGCTGCCACTAAAGAATCAAAACATTCTCGTCACCCAGCCGCAGGCTAAGGCTTCAAAGCTTGCTGAGGCCATCAAAGAGGCAGGGGGTAATCCTGTTTTGTACCCTGTAATCAAAACGGAGCCAATAAGGCCTATAAATCCCCCAATCCGGGAGCACGATGTCATTGCATTTACCAGCAGCGCAGGGGTTCAGTCTTTTTTCGATGACCTGATGGAAAAGGGCATGGACAGCAGAGTTTTTGCCAACAAAATAGTTGCGGCTGTGGGTTCTCAAACTGCCAAAGCTATGGCTAGCTATGGGATAGTTGCTGACTTTGTGCCGTCCACCTTTGATGGAGAGACCATGGTGAAGGAAATGGTGAAAAATGGCGTTATCTCAGAAAGTAAAAGTGTTTTGCTACTGAGGGCAGAGATGGGAAGCCGGGAAACCGTAGAGGCTCTTGAGGAAGCTGGTGTCAAATACTGTGATTACCCAGTTTATAGAACGGAATATATTTCCCATGAGCCTTTGGAAAGCGATGATATTGACTGGATCACATTTACGAGCAAATCCTGTGTTACCGGACTCTTAAAGACTCAGAGTGAGGGCTTCCTTAAAGGGATGAAGGCCATTTGCATCGGAAGACAAACGGAGGAATTGGCAAAGGACGCAGGCTTTGAAACCTATATCTCTGATGTGGCTACTGTAAACTCCATTGTTGACAAACTTAAGGAACTGGCCTCGGAGAATTCTTCAGAAGGTAAGTAGATGCTAGTAGGAATCGATAAATCTTGAAGGAGGTTTAAGATGAACAGAGGAAGAAGAATAAGGCGAAATGATAATGTGAGAAAGATGGTTAGAGAAACAAGACTTTCTCCCGAAAGCTTGATATACCCGATTTTTCTGCAGGAAGGTGAGGATATCAAAGCTCATATAGATGCCATGCCCGGACAGTATAGATACAGCCCTGACAGGGTAAGAGAAATAATCGACGACTGTCTCAGCAAGGGAGTTAACAAAGTTCTTTTATTTGGAATACCTACTCACAAGGATTCTGTAGGAACTCAGGCTTATGATCATGATGCAATCGTCCAATCAGGTATCAGAAAAATCAAGGAAGAATATGGGGATGAAGTGTACATTATCACCGATGTATGCATGTGTGAATACACGGATCACGGCCACTGTGGTATACTTAATGATAAGGAAGTTGATAATGACTTAACTCTGCCATACCTAGCAAAGATAGCCCTTTCTCATGTGGAGGCAGGAGCCGATATGGTGGCACCTTCAGATATGATGGACGGTAGAATTGGTACGATCAGATCAGCTTTAGATCAAGCAGGCTATCTGAGCACACCGATCATGAGCTATGCGGCAAAGTATGCTTCTGCATTTTACGGTCCATTTAGAGACGCCGCAGACTCTGCACCTTCCTTTGGGGACAGAAGGGCATATCAGATGGATTATCACAACAGAAGAGAAGCCTTGAAAGAATCCCTTTTTGATGTTTCTGAAGGAGCAGATATTTTGATGGTAAAGCCGGCACTTTCCTATCTGGACATCATCAGGGAAGTTAAGGATGCTACAAATTTACCTTTGGCAGCCTACAGCGTCAGCGGAGAATATTCCATGATTAAATGTGCCGGGAAGGCAGGGCTTATTGACGAGTACAAAACAATGTGCGAGTCTTCCGTATCTATTTTCAGAGCAGGTGCGGATATTCTCATAACGTATTATGCAATGGAACTGGCAGATGCAATCAGAAAGGGAGACATAGGATGAGTAAATTAGACTTAGCCACAGGTCTTGATGGGCTAACAGATTTTCACGACAAGACTTCTGAGGACCTGTTCAATGAAGCTAAAAAGTATATGCCCGGCGGGGTTAACAGCCCGGTCAGAGCCTTTAATTCAGTTGGACTTACCCCTAGGTTTATTGAAAGGGCTGATGGCAGCAAGGTTTACGATGCAGAAGGAAAAGAGTACATCGATTACGTGGGCTCATGGGGTCCTATGCTACTCGGTCACAACAACCCGAAGGTTCTTGAAGCAGTGAAGAAAACCGCAGAATTTGGTCTCAGCTTCGGGGCATGTAACCACCTTGAGGTTGTACTTGCTAAATTGATCTGCGACAACATTCCTCATGTGGAAATGATAAGAATGGTGAACAGCGGAACTGAGGCAGTAATGAGCTGTATAAGAGCTGCAAGGGGCTTTACCGGCAGGAGCAAAATAGTCAAATTTGAAGGTTGCTATCACGGCCACAGCGATGCACTGCTTGTTAAAGCCGGCTCAGGAGCAATGACCTTTGGCGAGCCTGATAGCGGCGGAGTTACAAAGGGCGCTGTTGAGGATACCCTTCTTGCCAAGTATAACAATCTAGAAAGCGTTAAAGAACTCTTTGATAAAAACAAAGGTGAAATCGCCTGTGTAATTTTGGAACCTGTTGCTGCAAACATGGGTCTAGTGCTTCCTGAAGAAGGTTTCCTTGAGGGACTTAGGAAGATCTGTGATGAGCATGACAGTTTGCTGATTTTTGATGAGGTCATTACCGGATTCAGACTTGCATTCGGAGGAGCTGCTGAGTATTTTGGGGTTAGCCCTGACCTTGTGACTTATGGTAAAATAATAGGTGGAGGAATGCCTGTGGGTGCATACGGCGGAAGACGAGATGTCATGTCCTGCGTTTCCCCTTTAGGGAAGGTTTATCAGGCGGGAACCCTTTCAGGAAATCCAATCGCAATGGCTGCAGGAATAGCTATGTTGACACAACTTCTGGAAAATCAACACATCTACGAAGAGATCGGCCAGAAATGCAGCTATTTTGTTGATGAAATGAGAAAGATTACGGATTTTCAGGTGGTTGGAATAGGGTCTTTGGCCTGCGTATTTCACCAGAATAAGCCTGTTCGAAATTATGAGGACGCATCAAAGTCGGATACGGAGAGCTTTAAGAGGGCATTTAAAATCCTCATAGATAGGGGCATTTATATGGCGCCGTCCCAGTTCGAGAGCATTTTCTTTTCGAGTGCCATAACGGAGGAAGATATCTCAAGAACCCTTAATGTGTTCAGAGAGATTTTCAAATAGATTATTTAAACAACAAAACAGAGGCGGGCCCAGGAGGCTTTGGCCGGAAAGAAGGAGGATGAATTATGAAGGGAATTATGGTGTTGGCCCACGGAAGCAGGGTTAAGGAGACTACTGATACAATTGAGAGCATCGTGGAGATGGTAAAGGAAAAAATCGGAGAAACCGATATGCCTATTGAGATTGCTTACATGGAGTTATGTCCACCTGATATTGCAACTGTCGTGAAGAAGATGATAGACATGGGTGTTGACGAAATCAAGGTTGTGCCTTACTTCTTGTTCAGGGGCATTCATATCAAGAAGGATATACCTGAGGAGCTTGAGGCAGCCCTTGAAGGCCACGAAAATGTTAAGGTTACCATGGGAGATACTCTTGGAGCTGACCCGAGATTGGCTGACATTTTGGCTGACAGGATTTTGAACTAAATTTGGAGTTAGAATGAAGATATTTATTGTGGGCGGCGGACCGGGCTCTATGGACTTTTTGTCTTCCGGTGGCGTCGCCACTATTAAGAATGCAGATGTAGTATTGACAAGTACAAGGCTCAGCGATGAGGTAGCGTCTCTAAACGATAATATCAAGGTTATGGGAATCGCTGATACGGTAGATTTTCTCAAGGAGAACTCTTCGGTGCAGGGGAGGACTGTTGCAGTTCTGGCCTCAGGGGATGTGGGATTTTACAGCATTGCAACTACTATTAGAAAGAGGCTGTCAAACTTTGGGGAAGCAGTTCCGGATATAGAACTGGTACCGGGGCTTTCAAGCTTTCAGGTATTCGCTGCCAAACTGTCTATGGGGTATGAGGATTGGAAGCTTATTTCCCTTCACGGGATGGATCGGTCCATTCTCCCGTATGCAAGTTATAACCACAAAACATTTGCTCTCACAGGTGGCAGGTGGGATGTGAGTTCTTTGATAGATGAGCTTGTGTGCTCAGGTCTTGGCCATGTAAAAATATATGTGGGAGAAAGACTGTCCATGGAAGGTGAGACGATTACCGCCGGAAGGGCAGAAAGACTAGTGGGCAGGGAGTTTGACAAGCTGTCTGTAGTATTGATTGAAAACAGGAATCATGTAAGCCCGTACAAAACTTTAGGCGATGAGGATTATTATAGGGGTAAAGCTCCTATGACAAAGGAAGCTGTTCGGAATCTAAGTGTAGATGCTCTTGAAATCGCTCCGAAAGATGTGGTGTGGGATATAGGTGCAGGTTCAGGTGGAGTGACATGTGCAATGGCTTTGAAGGCCTGTGAGTCTCTGGTATATGCCGTTGAAATGAAGGAAGATGCTTTAGATGTGCTAAGAGAGAACAGATCAAAACTCGGTACTTACAATGTTAAAATCATTGAAGGGCGAGCACCTGATGCCCTTGTTGATCTTCCTGCACCGGACAAGGTATTTATAGGTGGTAGCACAGGAAGCCTTAGAGAAATTTTAGATTCGATAATTGAGAAGAATCCGAAAGCTAAGATCGTTGTAAACGCAATTACCCTTGAAACCATAGGAGATATTTTGGACTCCTTTAAGAGTCTGAATCTTAAAACTGATATTGTTTCGGCAACAATTGCCAAGTCTAAAAAGCTAGGCAATTATAATATGATGATGGGAGAAAACCCAATCTATATAGTAAAAGGAGAAAGAGATGAAGAGAATTAAAATTCCTAGAATTATGCTGGTGGGAACCGGCAGCGGAAGCGGAAAAACCACAGCTACTATCGGTATGATCAAAGCCCTTGGTATGATGGGCAAGAAAGTAAGCTCATTCAAATGCGGGCCTGATTACATAGACCCAATGTTTCATACTGAGGTGCTGGGAGTATCTGCAAGGAATATAGACTTATATTTACAAGGGTATGATGCCCTTGAAACCATACTTGGACACTCTGAGGGAAGTGACATTGCTGTAATCGAAGGAGTTATGGGAATGTATGACGGCCTCGGCTTTAAGGACGATAGTTTTTCCGCAAATCATATTTCCAGGTTGACAGAAACTCCTGAAATTTTAATTGCCAGCGTATCAGGAAAGGGTAGATCCCTCCTTGCAGGAATCAAGGGATATTTGGACTTCCACGAGAATCTTTTGAAGGGTGTTATTTTGAACAACTGTTCAGAATCAATGTTTAAGATTTTCAAGCCGCTCATAGAAAGCGAGCTGTCTATTCCTTGCCTGGGTTACCTTCCTAAGATCAAAGAGGCATCTATAGGAAGCAGACACCTGGGTCTGATAACAGCTGAAGAGATTGAGGATCTTCAGGATAAGATCAAGGTTATAGGTGAAACTTTTGCAAAAACAGTCGATATGGATGCGGTTTTGGAGATTGCCTCAGAAGCCGGTAACCTTGCTTATGAAGAGGTTAAAATAAACAAAATCGCTGAGAAACCTGTGAAGATTGCTGTTGCAAAGGACAGAGCATTCTGCTTCTTCTACAAAGATAACCTTGATGTATTGGAAAAACTCGGGGCAGAGATAGAGTTTTTCTCACCTATAAAGGATAAGGAACTACCTAAGGGTATTAATGGCATCATAATTGGCGGTGGATATCCTGAGCTTTATTTGGATCAGATCATGAATAACAGTGACATGAAGGATTCCATAAGGAAAGCAAATATGGCAGGTATTCCTATATATGCTGAAAGTGGCGGCTATACATACCTTGCGGAAACCATCAACTATTTCGGACAGACGTACGAAGGTGTTGGAATCGTGCCCGGAAATATCACAATGTCGGATCATCTTATGAGGTTCGGCTACAAAACACTAACTGCAAAGGTTGACAACATTCTCTGCAAGAAGGGTGAGCAGACCAAGTGCCACGAGCATCACTATATGACGACTGATAAATATGGTGACTCCTTTGAAGCAAAGAAGGAAAGTGGAATGACATACGATACTATTCACACAACTAAGAATATAGTGGCAGGATTCCCTTGTATTCACTGGCTGTCCAATATAGCCTTTGCAGAGAATTTCATAAAGTCTTGCCAAGAAAGGGAAGCTTTCAATGGCTGAGACCATTGTCGCCTATAGAATTGTCATAATTTTAATATTGTCAAGTGTTCTTGACTTCTTTTTCGGAGATCCAAGATGGCTTCCCCATCCAATCATATATATGGGGAAGCTAATCTCCTTTTTAGAGAAAGTATTGAAGCCCGATTGTAGCAAGAAGGATATCCCAAAGGGTACTTTACTTTGGTTTATAACGGTAGGGCTAAGTTTTGTGATTCCTCTGGGCATATTGATTATTGTCTACAAAATCAACTTTTATTTGGGGCTTGCATTAGAAGTTTTCTGGTGCTTTCAAATTTTTGCTGCAAGAACCCTTGCAAGGGAAGCAAATAAGGTAAAAAAAATTCTGGATGAAGGAGATATAGAGGAGGCTCGAAAGGCTCTTTCTATGATTGTGGGGAGAGATACCGCTTCTCTTTCAAAGGAAGATATTACAAAAGCAGTGGTGGAAACCGTCAGTGAAAACACCACAGACGGGGTCATATCCCCTTTAATTGCCATAGCAATAGGGGGAGCTCCTTTAGGCTTTTTTTACAAAGCAATAAACACTCTGGATTCAATGGTTGGATATAAAAGTAAAAAGTATTTTTTCTTTGGGAAAGTTTCTGCGATTATGGATGACATCGCAAACTATATACCTGCTAGAATCACAGGATTTCTCATGGTTATCGCAGCATATTTGATGCCTGGGTTATCCGGTGGGAATTCCCTTAAGATAATGATTAGGGATCATGGCAAGCACGCATCTCCAAACGGAGGGTGGACGGAAGGAGCAACAGCAGGAGCATTGGGTGTAAACCTAGGTGGAAGTGCCTATTATTTTGGAGTGCTCCACGAAAAGGCATCCCTAGGTGATGATATCAGAACCATAGAAACCGGGGACATCAAAACAACTACAGGACTTTTGTGGCTCAGTTCTTTCTTTCTGCTTATTATCGTAGTATCAGTTAGATTAATATTAGTATTATTTTGATATAAATTTGGTTTTCGATTAGTATTCAGTGAGGTAACATGTTAGATTCCAATGGGAACACAGATAAGAAAAGCATAATTAATAGTGGATATGGTCATGGCGGGGACATATATAAATTCAAAGAAGAAATGCTGGACTTTTCAGCTAACATCAATCCCCTCGGTATGCCACAGACAGCTAAAAACAGCATAATAGCGGCCATAGACAAATTTGATGCATATCCGGACTACTCCTCCAGAAAACTGAGAGATGCTCTGTCTAAATTCTATAGTTATCCTGCTGACAAAATAGTATGTGGAAACGGAGCCGCAGATCTAATCTTTAGAATATGTCTTTGTTTCAGACCTGAGAATGCACTGGTTCTTTCCCCAACATTCTCAGAATATGAGGAGGCTGTCAGGATATCAGGAGGTAATGTAACGTATTTCCCCCTGAAGGAAGAAGATAATTTCGATGTGAATTCAGAGATTGTAAGAGAGATTTCTGATGATATTGACATGGTTTTTCTGTGCAGCCCAAACAATCCCACAGGCAGGGCAGTAGATTTGAGAATAATTGAAGATGTTTTGGAAAAGCTGAGCAAGACTGGGAGCCTCCTTGTTGTGGATCATTGCTTTATTCATTTTATGGAGGACGAAGACTCCTACTCAGCTATGCGCCTTTTGAAGAAATGGGATAACCTGATAGTATTAAACGCATTCACTAAGATCTACTCCATGGCGGGCATAAGGCTTGGATATGCTTTCTGCAGCACGAGGGAAATGGCCACTTCTGTACAAAACACCTTACAGCCATGGTCTGTTTCTTCGGTTGCACAGGCGGCAGGTGAGGGTGCTATTAATGTAGAATTCATAAAAAAAACAAAGAAATATATTTCAGAAAACCGAAAGTATCTTTCGGACGAACTTGAAAAGCTGGGCATCAAAGTTTTTCCATCTCAATGCAATTATCTGCTTTTGAAATGCAGAAGCGATTTAGCAGATCTTATGGAAAGAGAAGGGATACTGATAAGAAGATGTGGGAATTTTCGCGGACTTACGGATTCGTTTTTTCGAATCGCTGTGAAAAGCTATGAGGACAACCAAAGACTTGTGGAAACTATCAAGAAGGTGATTTAAAAATGGGGAATAAAGCGAAGAAGTTGATGGTGCTGGGCACCTGTTCCAATGCAGGGAAAAGTCTTATTGTTGCCGGTATATGTAGAATTCTGAAAAACAGGGGATATAGGGTGGCTCCATATAAGTCACAGAACATGGCTCTTAACTCCTTTATAACTGATGATGGATTAGAGATGGGAAGAGCTCAGGTTGTTCAGGCAGAGGCAGCCGGCATCAGGCCTGATGTTCGAATGAATCCTATTTTGCTCAAACCAAACAGCGATACTGGAAGTCAAATCATATTGTACGGTGAGGTATATGGCAACTATACAGCTTCCACATATTATGAAGAAAAGGAATTTTTTGAAAAAGAGGCCGTTAAGGCTTTGGAAGAACTGGAAAAAGATTTCGATTACATCATAATGGAGGGCGCAGGAAGTGCATCTGAGATTAATTTAAAGGATAAGGATATCGTAAATATGGGTCTTGCTAAGAAAGTTGGGGCTCCTGTGATAATCGTTGGAGACATTGACAGAGGAGGGGTTTTCGGTTCCTTGGCAGGAACAATGTTGCTCTTTGATGATGAGGAAAGGGCACTTGTCAAGGGAGTTATTATCAATAAATTCAGAGGAAATTTAGATATTCTTAAACCCGGCCTTGACATGATTGAAGATATCATCGAAAGACCTGTATTAGGTGTAGTTCCATTTATGAAAGTTGACATAGACGACGAAGATAGCTTGGCAATGAAGGATAGGGGAAGTGTGAGTCATAACCTCATAGACATCGCCGTAATTAGGACACCGAGAATTTCCAATTTTACTGATTTTAATGCACTTGAACACATGGATGGTGTTGGAGTCAGATATGTTGAGTCTCCAAGGGATATAGGTAATCCGGATCTGATTATTATCCCCGGCACCAAGAGTACCATGGGTGACCTTAGGTGGCTACGAGAAAGCGGTATGGAAACTAGAGTTCAAAAACATGCATCCCAAGGAAAGCCGGTTATCGGAATCTGTGGCGGATATCAAATGCTCGGCAAGCACCTTAAAGATGACTACGGTGTTGAGGGCGGAGGAGAAATGGAAGGAATAGGTCTTCTTCCTCATACTACTGAATTTACAAAGGAAAAAGTCAGAAAAGCACAGATAGGCAAACTCGCAAAGGTTGACGGTATGTTTGCAGGAGTTTCCGGTCTTGAGTACGAAGGATATGAAATTCATATGGGTATTTCTCCGGGATTTGGGAATATAATTAATAATGGAAATGTGTACGGTACATATATACATGGAATATTTGATCGAGGTGAGATCAGTAAGGAAGTCATCAGTTCCCTGATGAAAGCCAAGGGAATCGATGCAGGTGATATTGAAACCGTAGACATGGAAGAATATAAAGAAAAACAATACGAAATACTTGGAGAAAACTTGGAAAAAGCCATAGATATGGATAGGCTTTTGGATATTTTAGGAGGGAAATGATATGAGAAAGAAAAGTGATCTTGGATTAGTACATATCTACTGCGGAGATGGAAAGGGCAAGACTACAGCTGCAGTGGGGCTCACGGTTAGAGCTCAAGGATTCGGACTTAAAGTTCTGTTCATGCAGTTCTTAAAAGATGGAAACAGCAGCGAACTCAAGGTTCTCAAGAGCCTCGACAACATCGAGGTGCTAGGAGCAAAGCCTATTAAGAAGTTCACCTTCCAGATGACAGAAGAAGAGTTGGCTGAAACCAAAGAAATGAGTGCCAAACAGCTTAAGGAAGCAGAAGAAAAAGTCATGAATGGAGATTATAACCTTCTGGTTTTGGATGAGGCACTGGGTTCAATAGAAGCAGGTGTTTTGGACGAGAACTTGGTCCTTGACTTTCTAAAAAAGAAACCGGAAAAGCTCGAAGTTGTCATCACTGGACGAATTCCTTCAGACAAGATGGTTGAAGCAGCTGACTACGTTTCAAAAATTGAGAAAGTTAAACACCCATATGACCAAGGTATTCCTGCAAGAAAGGGGATTGAGAAATAGTGAAAATTGAAAATATAGCTCCTATGGACATTGAAAAGCGAAGCATGGAAATCATCAGTGAAATTCTAGGTGACAAAAAGCTCGACGAGAGATATCAGGACATAATCAAAAGATGTATACATACATCTGCTGATTTTGATTATGCGGACAACCTTTATTTCACAGAGGATGTGGAGAAAACTATCAGAAAAGCAATTTCTGAGGGAGCATATATAGTTACAGATACAAAGATGGCCCAATCGGGAATCAACAAAAAGAGAATTTCTGAATTCGGAGGAGAGGTCCTTTGTTTCATAGGCGACGATGATGTGGCAGAGGAAGCCAAGGAAAGAGGTGTAACCAGATCACTTGTAAGCATGGAAAGGGCCGCAAAGCTGGATAAACCTGTCATTTTCGCAATAGGAAATGCACCTACTGCACTTTTATCCATAGAATCCCTAGTGAAATCAGGCAAACTAAACCCGGTTGCAGTAATCGCAGTTCCCGTGGGATTTGTCAACGTCGTCGAATCCAAGGAAAGAATTATAAACCTTGGGATACCGGCTATTGTAGCAAAGGGTCGAAAGGGAGGCAGCAATATCGCTGCAGCTATAGTTAACGCTTTACAGTACGGTATATGAGATAAGAAATGTTAGTATTTGATATTCCTGAATGGGCATGGATGGTGGAGGTGGCCTTTACGGTCATCAACCTAATTCTTGCCTTAGTAATAATATTTATAGAACGTAAGAATCCGGCTAAGACTTTGGCTTGGATTCTTGTGCTTTTTTTCCTGCCTGTAGTCGGTGCACTGTTTTATCTCATCTTCGCACAAAACATCAGCAGACGAAAGATCTACAAACTGGATGATAGGGATGTGAAGATAATCAGGGAATCTGTGAATGATCAGATCGATGATATGAATAACGATAGGCTTGAGTTTGCCAGCGAGGTTGCCAAGCTTTGGCGACATATGGTAAAATTAAACCTTGTGTACGGTGAATCCTATCTTACCCAGAACAACTCAATCGACATGTTCACAGATGGAAAGGTGTTTTTTCGAAGGCTGATCAAAGATATAAGTGCAGCAAAATACTCAGTCGATGTGGAATTTTACATTCTTAGAAACGATACAGTCGGCAAGAGACTCATCAAGGTGTTAACTGAAAAGGCCAAGGAAGGTCTTAAGGTTAGACTTCTTGTGGATGCACTTGGAAGCAGAAGTATCAGTGATAGAGTGCTTAAGGACTTCCTTGATGCCGGTGGAGAAGTTGGTTATTTCTTCAAACCTAAACTCAAATATCTCAACTTCGACCTTAACTATAGGAACCACAGGAAGGTGGTTGTTATAGACAACAAGATAGGATATATCGGTGGTTTTAACATTGCAAGAGAGTATCTCGGTCTGAAAAAGAAGTTCGGCTACTGGAGGGATACTCACCTGAGAATGCTTGGAAATTCAATTCAGGATTTGAAGGCTATATTTCTCATGGACTGGGGAGTTGCAACGGATGAGAAAATCGATTTTGATGAGATCGATTTCTATACTTCGAATCCTGATGGAGAAACGTCGGTACAGGTTGTAATGTCAGGACCTGACTCAAAGAAAGAACAGATAAAACGTTCAATGATGAGAATGATAACCTTCGCCGGAGAGAGAATCTATCTGCAAACACCGTATTTTGTTCCTGACAGAGCTATGCTCGAATCTCTAAAGATGGCGGCGCAGTCGGGGGTTGACGTTCGCATAATGATTCCGTGCAAGCCGGATCATCCCTTTGTGTACTGGGCAAACTACTCCTACTGCGGAGAGCTCATCAAATCAGGAGCTAGGGTTTATAGGTATGAGAATGGATTCTTGCACGCTAAGACATTGGTTGTGGACGGTCAGGTAGCCACTGTGGGATCAGCTAACTTTGATGTGAGAAGCTTTAGACTTAATTTCGAGGCAAATGTATTCGTCTACGATGAGAATTTCGCTGAGAAGATGGAAAAGAGTTTTGAAGATGATATGATGCTATCCACGGAGGTTACACTTGAGGACTACGAATCCAGGAGCAACTGGATTAAGATTAAAGAAGCGGTATCGGTGCTGCTATCAGATATTTTGTAAATACGAAGTACCTTGTGTATGTTACTTACACTGAACACCTTATGAGAGAGGAGACATTTTTAGAATGTTAAGATTTTTTGTTGCTTTGTGGGCAGCTAAACTTGTTATGTTTGTCAACAAGCTTAGAGGCAATTTGAGAGATGATTGGCCGGGACTACTGGCCTTTAAACTTTGCCCAAGATTTTTAGAGTATATTAGAAAGCCTAAGCTTGTTATAACTATCACCGGTACAAATGGGAAAACCACGACTTCTAATCTTATCAACGATTTTTTGAGAGAGCAGGGTCTTAGCGTGAGCCACAACGATTGGGGGGCGAATCTATATGCGGGATTTGCTTTAAACCTCATGAGGACTGTAAACATTTTTAATAAAACGATCATGGATGCCTCGGTGATGGAGGCGGATGAGTTGACTCTGGATGACACCATGACAATGATAGAACCGAACTATATTTTGGTAACAAACATATGCAAAGATAGCCTTAGAAGAAATGGCCATCCCGAGAACATTTTCAACCATATAAACAGGACGTTTGAGGTCTTGGGGGGTAAAACAAAAGCAGTTTTAAATGCGAATGATCCTATAAGTAGCAGACTGGGTGAGAATTCTCCGAGAGTCTACTATTCCGTGGAGGATTTAGGCTTAAATCCTAGGGAGAATATCGTTAAGGACATTTCTGTGTGCCCGGTTTGCGGAGGCAACATTAAATATAACTACAGACATTATAGACACATCGGAGATTTTTTCTGCGATTCCTGTAGCTACAAAACCCCAGAGAGTAAATATGTGGTTAAATCAGCGGATCTTGAGGGGCGCCTTATTTCAGTTATGGAAGGTGAGCAGGAGACGGAGTATCCACTGATATCTGATAATATTTTCAATGCATTTAACGTATTGTCATGCATCTCAATTCTACGGGAATTAGGTTTTGAAAGAAGCAAAATTGCCGATTTTCTCGGAAGGCAAAAAATTACTGAGTTCAGAGAGACAATTGTGGAATTCAACGGTATAGAATACTACACATATGGTGCAAAGAGCCAGAATGTAAGCGCTGCCTCCACTGTTTTTGAATACATGGCCAAAGAACCGTCAAAGAAAGATGTAGTATTACTTTTGGATGAGCTTCAGGACAGAAATCACCCACCGGAAACCGTTACATGGCTATACGAAACAGACTATGAGTTTTTAAACAGTCCAAACATCAACAAAATAATTGTCGGCGGTGCAATGTTCTTAAATCATAGATTGCGTATGCTACTTGCAGGGATTCCTCCTGAAAAGATGGTGTGTGTGGAGAATGAGGCTGATATAGTAGATCATGTTTCCACTGAAGGCATAGACAAAGTTTATGTATTGTTTGAAATTGACTATGTGACTAAGGCAAAGAACATGAGAGATAGGATTGTTGAAAAAGCAAAGGAGATCGCCGGAAGATGAAAACTGTGGAGTATATATTTGCACCATATTGCAATATCTATGGTGAATTCTACAATATGGAATATCTGAAAAAATCTAATGACGAGATTAACATTATAAAATCCAGTCACAAAGATGAGCCGTATTTTGTATCTAATCATGTTGATATGATATATTTGGGCTGTATGACAGAAGAGAAACAGGAAAAGGCCATCCAGCTTCTAATGCCATACAGAGATAGAATCAAAGAACTGATTGAAGACGGAGCAGTTTTTCTGGTTACGGGTAATTCCATAGAGATGTTTGGAAAATATATTTTGGATGGCGACAGAAGAATTCCTGCTTTGGATATCTTCGACTTCTATAGCGAAAGACAGATGAATAATCGTCACAACAGCCTGTTTGTAGGTGAGTTTAAGGGAATGAAGTTATTGGGACATAAGAGTCAGTACTCAATGGCTTATGGCAATTTCGAAAAACCATTTATGAATCTTGACCGAGGCTATGGTATGA
This sequence comes from Anaerovoracaceae bacterium, assembly GCA_029983755.1. GTDB lineage: Bacteria > Bacillota > Clostridia > Peptostreptococcales > Anaerovoracaceae > S5-A14a. The sequence goes on along the minus strand of JASBYX010000001.1, from coordinate 121,497 downwards.
ATACTGATACTAAAAAAGAAGGGATTTGGTATAAAAACTTTTATGGGACATATTCCCTTGGACCTTTTTTAGTCCTAAATCCTTATTTTACAAAATACATTCTGAGGGAGCTTGGGCTTAACGATGATTTGAAATTCGAAAAAGAAATAATTGAAGCCTACGAATACCGCTTGGCAGATTTTTTGGATAGGGTGAATTATTAAAATGCATATGTGCAATGCGCAATGTGCAAAGGGGGATTTATGATTAATATTAGATATCTTCTCAAACGCATGAAGGATTCTGATTTCAGTAGATATCAAAATGCAGCAGCAAGGATTTCGAAATCTACAGGCAAGAATAAACATCTTCTCTTGGCTGATATGATTACTTCTACTTTAAAATACGGATCAGGGCCTGTTGATTACGAAACATTTGAGATGTATAGTATGAACGCTAAAGAAAAGGCAGACATCCTTACAATTGGGAAGAACAATAAACTGGTAAAAGAACTCAACGATCCGGACTTTCTTCCATACTTTGAAGACAAATATGAATTTATTAAAAAATTCAATAAATACATCAGAAGAAGCTGGGCAATGATAGGTGATAGCCGAGAAGAGATCCACGAGTTTTTGAAAGATAAAAACAGAATTATTGTAAAACCTTTAGATGAATGTTGTGGTAGAGGTATAAGAATAGTAAACTTAAAGGATTACGATTCAACCGATAAGCTTTTATCTGAACTTGAGGAATACGGTACACCTCTGATGGAAGAAGTGGCCATTCAGAGTGACTACATGAACAAAATGTATCCACATTCAGTAAATACGGTGAGAGTTGTTACTATTTTAAACCATGGCAAAGTTAATATAGTAGCCTCATGTTTTCGTGTAGGTAGAAACGGGAATAATGTGGACAACTTTAATAACGGAGGTATCGCATCTATTATTGACTATAAAACCGGTAAAGTTGTAACTAATGGATTTGATAAGGATAGGAACGAGTACCTTGAACACCCTGATACGGGAGTGATATTTAAAGGATTTCAGATACCTAATTGGACGAAAATCAGATCTTTCTTAGAAGAGGTTGCTCGAATTGTTCCGGAAGTTCGATATGTGGGCTGGGACATTGCTCTGGACAAAGATAACAATCCATTTCTAATCGAAGGCAATGGTTATCCCGGTCAGGATCTCAGCCAGTATCCTAAGCTGGGTTTAGGAAATTATGCAGTAATGAAAGAGGCTTTGAAATAAGGTGAATAAACTAAGATTTTATATAGCACTTTGGATAGCAAAATTTGCTCTATTCACAATGGGTATCCTTAAATATAAGGGAACGAATTTCCCAGGGCATTTAGCAATCAAAATCTGTCCGGATTTTCTAAAGCACATAGGCAAACCGGAGAGAATAATCGGGATAACCGGAACCAATGGAAAAACCTCTGTAGCAAACATGGTGGTGGATTCTCTTGGTAAGGATGGTGTATATCCCCTTAATAACAGCTACGGGTCAAATATACATACAGGGATTGCTACAGCACTTTTAAAAGATGCCGGTATCTTTGGGGAATCCAAGAAAAAAATGGCTATCCTAGAGATTGACGAAAGAGCTATGCCTCTTATCATGCCATATATTAAACCGGAAATCATGGCAGTAACCAATCTTTTCAGGGATTCAATGAAAAGGAATGCTCATCCCGAATACATAGCAGGAATTTTGGATAAGTACATACCTGACAATGCTTACATGATTCTAAATGGTGATGATATAATCTCATCTCAGCTTAAACCAGGTAATAGAAGAGCTTACTTTGGTATAGATAGTCTGCCTACGGATCTAGATCACTCTATAAACCTTATAAATGATTCCAGAATATGCCCAAACTGCAGCCATAAACTTCTTTATACGAAAGTCAGATATCATCATATCGGGCGATGTCAATGCCCAAATTGTGGATTCAAATCTCCGGAGGTTGATTTTCTTGGGCAAGATCCGGATTTTTCATCTAAGAAAATGACAATTCTCCACAGAGGATCAAAGCATGTATTTCCCCAGAACAGCGGTGGCATACACAACTTGTACAACACCCTATGCGTTGCAGCTATTTTGTACAAAATAGGTTACAGCCTTGAGGAAGCTGCCAATCTCATGAGAAATGTTTCAGTTGTGGAGAGTCGTTTTTCAAGTGAAAAATGTGGAAATGTTATAGTTTCAAATCAGATGGCGAAGGAGAATAACGCTGTGGGGAGCTCGAGAGCCTTTGATTATATCAGCAGCCTGCCGGGAGATAAGGAGCTGATCCTCATGATGAATTGCTTGGGAGATCAGAAGCATTGGTCTGAGAACACTTGCTGGCTCTACGACTGCGATTTCGAGTTTCTAAATAAAGATGACATAAAACATATTATTGTAACTGGACCTAGGGGCAAGGACTACCATTTGAGACTTTTGATGGCTGGCGTTCCTGAGGACAAAATCACATGGGTGGAGAATGAGATGGATGCTCCCGATAAACTGCATTATACTCCATCTGAAAGCATATTTATCTTCTTTGGTACGGACTCTCTTGTACTGGGAAACAAGGTTATGGAAAAGACTAAGGAAATTGCTAGAAAGAAGGGATAGGTTCAATGAAAATAGAAGTACTTTTTCCTGAGGTAGCAAACCTATATGGCGAGTTGGCAAATATAAAGTTTCTAGTGGATGGAAACAAAAGTTATGATGTTATAAATTCTTCCCTAGAGAAGAAACCTGGTTTTGTCAGTGAAACTCCGGATCTCATTTATATGGGGGCAATGAGTGAAAAATCTCAGGAACTCGTTATTAACAAGCTGATGCCATATAAAGATAGAATTGGAGAACTCATTGACAAGGGAACATTTATGCTGTTTACCGGAAATGCAGGTGAAGTGTTTCTTGACGAAATACTTGATGAAGATGATGGCTCTTCTATCAAAGGACTAGGGCTAATTAAGGGTATGGCAAAGAGGAGGATGATGCATAGACATAATTCTCTTTATTTGGGGAAGTGCGATTTGCGTGGGATTGAGCATCCTGAGATCGTAGCTTTTAAAAGTCAATTCACAAGTACGGTGTACAAAGAAGATTACAAACCGTTGTTTGAAACCTTAAGAGGATTCGGAAGAGGCCTTATCGATGGAAGTAATGAGGGTCTTAGAGTAAACAATTTCATGTCAACTGACTTGCTCGGCCCGCTTTTAATTCTTAACCCTTACTTTACAAAAGGATTGTTATCTGATCTTGGTGAAACTGAGCCGGAACTACCTTTTTTTGACGTTGCAGTTGATGTGTATGAGAGAAGGCTGAAGGAGTTCAGCGATCCTGAGAGAGGTTTTACATATTAATAATATATTCTTTTAAAAATGCACCTTTGGCATGTTTCTTAAAAGAATTATGCATCAGAAAGAATGATGCATAAGCGAATTCAAAGATTGATGCAGAAGTGAATTAAAGGCAATTGACAATAGAAAGGATTACTTTTTGAATAAGCAAAACTTTAGATTTTTTATACCAATAGCAATCGGGTTATTAGTCATATTTTTCATATTGGGAGGCGCTGGAAGAGGGGCGTTAACAAACAAGCTTCTTCTACTTCCCGGGATAATTATAGGGATCACATTTCACGAGGCAGCACATGGCTTTGTTTCACACTGGCTTGGCGACCCGACACCCAAGCTGCAGGGAAGACTCAGCTTAAATCCACTTTCCCACATAGATCCTATGGGATTCATTGCACTGTTACTTGTGGGATTTGGATGGGGAAAACCGGTTATGATTGATCCCAGATATTATAAGCATCCAAAAAGAGATGAGCTCCTCGTTTCCTTGGCGGGAGTAACCGCCAATTTAATAATTGCTGCAATATTAGCAGTTGTTCAGGTTATCCTAATTAAAAATGGGCTCATATATAGCGGGAATACAACATGGACCACCATCAGCCAAATAATAATATACGCTATTTTTATAAATTTGGTTCTGATGTGCTTCAATCTGTTGCCGGTACCACCTCTAGACGGTTTTTCTGTGATAACCCAGATCTTTAATTTGAAAAAATACAGCTGGTATTATCCGGTGTACAGGAATGGGTTTTTCATCTTGATAGCACTTGTTTTCTTCGGTGCACTGGATGGATTTCTCGATAAAAGTGTTTCATTTTTCTTTTATAATCTAATGTCAGGGGTAATGAAGTTAATATAGGATTATAACAGGAATAATTATTCACTAAATGGGGCATATCCCGTCGAATAGTAAATAATAATTCGTTTTTTGCCTATTGAACAAATAAATTTACAAATACTATTGACAACTAACTGAAAAACATTTAGAATTACATCAATTGAATAGCGACCGACTGTGACGGAACCAGTAGCCTGGCGTAATAACCTTACAGAGAGGATATCGTTTGCTGAGAGATATCCGGTGAGGCCAACGTGAATATCACTCCCGAGTTGGACACTTTAATGAGAGGCGCCTTGATGGAGGTAGCAACTAGGGTGGTACCGCGGTTATTTTGTTTAATCGTCCCTAACTTTTGTGGTTAGGGATTTTTTATTTCCTACACCGCACTTGTGGGCTTTGATGCCATATAACAAACTAGAGGAGGAAATATGTTTAAGAATTTATCAGAAAAGCCTGTCGCAGAAGTTCAGGCAGAACAGGTAAAACTATGGAAAGAGGAAGACATACTTCATAAATGTGTAACTGCAAGGGAAGGGAAACCGTCCTTCGTATTCTACGAGGGACCTCCTACTGCCAACGGGAAACCAGGAATTCACCACGTAATGGCAAGAACCCTTAAGGATTCCGTATGCAGATACAAGACTATGAAGGGATTTCAGGTTAACAGAAAGGCAGGTTGGGACACCCATGGACTACCTGTTGAAATAGAAGTTGAAAAGCAGCTCAACATGAGCGGCAAGCAAGATATCGAAAAGTATGGCATCAAGGAGTTCAACGAGAAGTGCAGAGAGTCTGTATTCACCTACACTGGAATGTGGGAAGAGATGACAGAGAGAATGGCCTACATGGTTGATATGAAGAATCCATATATCACCTTGGATAATAACTATATAGAATCAGGTTGGTGGATCCTTAAGGAATTCTTTAAAGCAGGTCTCATCTATGAAGGACACAAGATCCTCCCATACTGCCCAAGATGTGGAACAGGCCTTGCTTCTCATGAGGTAGCTCAAGGATACAAAGAAGTAAAGACAAATACGCTAACAGCAAAATTCAAGAGAAAAGATAGGGAAAACGAATACTTCCTTGCTTGGACAACTACACCTTGGACACTTGCAGCAAATACAATGCTGACAGTAGGACCGGATTACGACTACGTTAGAGCAGAGATGCTGGAAGGAGATGAGAAAGAGAATATCTTCTACGTAGCTAAAAGCCTTGCTGATAAGGTTCTCGGAGAGGGAAATTACAAGGTTCTTGAAGAAATGAAGGGCAGTGAACTTGAATATGTGGAGTACGAGCAGCTCATGCCTTTTGTTGAGGTAAAAGAAGGGGACAAAGCCTTCTTTGTAACAGTTATGGACTATGTAACCATTGAAGATGGTACAGGAATAGTACACTCCGCCCCTGCCTTTGGTGAAGATGACTACCAGTGCGGAAGAAAATATGGGGTGCCAATGCTTCAGCCTGTTGATGAACAGGGCAAATATACCACAACACCTTGGAAGGGCCGTTTCGTAATGGAAGAAGGCCTTGATGTGGACATCATCAAGTGGCTTTACGAGGAGCACAAAATATTCTCAAAAGAGAAGGTTGTTCACAACTACCCACATTGTTGGCGTTGCGGAACACCACTGGTTTACTATGCAAATCCTAGCTGGTATATCGAAATGAGCAGGCTCAAGGATAAACTTGTTGAAAACAATAATACTGTAAATTGGTATCCTCAGTACGTGGGAGAAAAGCGATTTGGAAACTGGCTTGCAGATGTTAAGGACTGGGCTATTTCAAGATCCAGATATTGGGGCACACCAATCCCTGTGTGGAGATGTGAGTGCGGTCACCTTGAGTGCATCGGCAGCAGAGAAGAGCTTGTTGAAAAGTCTCTTGAAGACATAGATATGTCCATAGAACTGCACAGACCTTATGTAGACGATGTACACATAAAGTGCGAGAAGTGCGGCAAGACGATGAATAGAATCCCTGAGGTAATGGATTGCTGGTTCGATTCAGGAGCCATGCCTTTTGCTCAGTGGCACTATCCATTTGAAAACAAAGAAAACTTCTACGAGAAGCTTTTCCCGGCAGATTTCATCTGTGAGGGTATCGATCAGACCAGGGGATGGTTCTACAGTCTCATGGCTATTTCAACCTTTATCGCCGGAAGAGCTCCATACAAGAATGTTCTGGTAAACGACCTTATCCTGGATAAGGATGGCAAGAAAATGTCAAAATCCAAAGGAAATACAGTATCTCCTTTTGAACTTTTCGATAAGTATGGGGCTGATGCTACAAGGTGGTATCTGCTTTCAGTTTCCCCTGCATGGTCTCCAACCAAGTTTGATGAGGACGGCCTCAAGGATGTAGTTTCGAAATTCTTCGGAACACTTAGAAATGTGTACAACTTCTTCGTATTATATGCGAACAACGATAATGTCAGCATAGAGAACTGTTTTGTTGAATACAAAGACAGACCGGAACTTGACAGATGGGTTCTTTCAAAGTTCAACAAAGTAGTTAAGGAAGCCACAGAGTACATGGATAGCTACGACCATATGAGGACTGTCAGGGTTATCTCGGAATTCGTTTCTGAAGATCTGTCAAACTGGTACATAAGAAGGGCGAGAAGAAGATTCTACGGAACCGAAATGGATCTTGATAAGAAGAGCGTATATGCAACTACATATGAGGTTCTTGTTGGGGTCTCCAAACTCATAGCACCTTTTGCACCTTTCCTTGCAGATGAGCTTTATACAAAGCTAACAGGGGAAGAGAGCGTTCACGTGGCTTACTTCCCTGAGGCTGATCTATCACTGGTTGACGAAAAGACAGAAGAGAGAATGGATCTTGTCAGGACTCTTGTAACACTTGCAAGGGGTACTCGTGAGAAAGAGAGAATCAAGGTAAGACAGCCACTTGGAGAAATCCTCGTTGCCGGACACTATGAGGAACTCATAGGAGACCTTGTTGACCTTATAAAAGAAGAGCTGAATGTAAAGGAAGTAGTATTCGATTCAGAACTTGATAAGTATATGAATTTCCAGCTAAAACCGAACTTCAAGGTGGCAGGGCCTGCTCTCGGTGGGCATATCAAATCCTTCGGAAAGGCGCTTACAAGTGTGGATCCTAAGGAATTTACAGGTAGGCTTGATCTTGAAGGTTTTGTGGACATGGAGCTTGATGGGGAAGTTGTCAAAGTTGAAAAGGATTTTGTTGATGTTCAAATCAAGGCTAAAGAAGGCTTTGCTGTTGCTATGGAGAACAATGTGTTTACAATACTTGACACTAAGTTAACTCCAGAGCTCGTATCAGAAGGCCTGGCCAGGGAACTTGTTTCAAAGATTCAGCAGCTTAGAAAGCAAAAGGATTTTGCTATGATGGATAGGATAAAAATCCGTGTCGATGCTGATGATGAGGTTAAAGAAGCTCTCGGTGAGCATGAGGAATACATCAAGAAAGAAACCTTAGCAGATGAGGTTTCCTTTGGAAGCGACGGTGAGAGTTTTGATATAAACGGGCACAAAACAGCTATCTCCGTTGAAAAGGTTTGATGTTGATTGGGTTTAATTATGAAAGAAGACATTAGAGGACTTCTTCCTGAGGAATTGGAAGAAAGGCTTGTGGTTATGGGAGAGCCGGCTTTTAGGGCAAAGCAAGTTTTCCAGTGGCTATATAAGGATATTGAGAGCTTTCGGGATATGAGGAATATCCCGAAGGCTTTAATATGTAAGCTGGAGGATACCTTCTTCATATCCGGACTTTCTTTAAAAGCACACCAAAAATCGAGAATCGATTCCACGGAGAAGTTTCTCTTTGAACTTAGAGATGGAAATCAAATAGAATCAGTCCTGATGGGTTATAAATACGGAAATACTGTTTGTATCTCCAGTCAAGCAGGGTGCAGGATGGGTTGTAAATTCTGCGCTTCCGGTCTTCTGGGTCTTTCAAGGAATCTTACCCCCGGGGAAATCCTAGGACAGGTGACGGAGGTTTCACGAATTTCCGGAAGAAAAATAAGCAATGTTGTAATAATGGGTACAGGTGAACCACTTGATAATTATCAAAATATATCAAAGTTCTTGAGACTTATTCACGAGCCTAAGGGAATGAACATGTCCATGAGATCAATTACTATTTCAACTTGCGGACTTATAGATAAGCTTAAATGTCTGGCTGAGGATTTTCCTCAGGTAAATGTTGCCATTTCTCTTCATGCACCAACGGATGAGAAGAGAAGTCAGATTATGCCTATTAATAAAAAATTCCCCGTATCTCAGCTGATAGGGGAATGTAGAAGATATGTTGAAAAGACCGGAAGACGAATTTCATTCGAGTACACCCTACTTAAAGATTTTAACGATGGAAATGAGGATATGCAAACTTTAGCCAAACTCCTGAGAGGACTTAATTGTCATGTGAATTTGATCCCACTCAATCAGGTGGACGAAACGGGTCTTTTGACCTCAGGTAGAAAGAGGGCCTTAGAGTGTATGGAAATTCTAAGCTCGAAGGGCATCAATGCAACTGTAAGAAGGCAGTTAGGAGCCGATATCGACGGTGCCTGTGGTCAATTGCGTCTTAAACAAAGTGTCGAATAACTTGATACCGCTGAGGAGAACGTCCTCATCAAAATCAAAGTGGTCATTATGAAGTGGTATTCCGGTTCCTGTTCCAAGGAAGAAGAAAACTCCGGGAAGTACCTGTTCGAAACAAGAGAAATCCTCGGCTATCATTACAGGGCGTCTAAGCTCAACATAGTCGAGGTTTTTTAGTGCGTATTTTATCTTAGAATACAGCACCGGATCATTTACCACGGCAGGGTGCCACTGACTGACATCTATGTCAACTTTAACGCCCATATTTGATTCAATGTCTGCGCCGATATTTCTCATGGCATTGACGATTTTTGCCCAGGTAAGATCGTTGAAAGTTCTCATAGTTCCATCTAAACGAGTGTGTGGGGAAACTGCGTTTCTCACGTTTCCACTCTCCATCTTACCAAACTGAAGTATAGATCTCTCCCTTATAAAATTGTCCTTATATCCGTAAATACTTGTTACAAACTCACAGGCAGCCATCAGGGCGTCCCGGCCTTTCTCAGGTTCTCCTGCATGGGCTGATTTGCCTTCGAAAATAACCTTGACATTTGTCGATCTTGCCATCATTGGTCCTGGCTTTGATGTAATTTCACCTTTTTCTATCATTGGCCACAGATGTAATCCGTAGATAGCCTTAACGTTATAATCTTGAAATATAGTTGTGTTTACAATGGCTTCTGCACCATCAATAGTTTCCTCTGCAGGTTGAAAAATAAGAAGAGCATTATAGGGAAATTTGAGACCTTCTTTCTTGTATCTATCGAGAACATGAGCAAACCCAAGCATATTAGCCATGTGTCCATCGTGCCCACAGGCGTGCATACACCCTTCATGTTCCGATGCATAGAAAGCAACCGTCTGTTCTTCAATGGGAAGTCCGTCCATGTCGCAGCGGAAAGCGAGGGACTCGCTGCTGCCAAAATCAAAAAACGCTGACAAACCGGTATTTACGAGGGGCTCCACCTTACAGTCAAGTCCGTTTAAAACTTCTTTGACATAGGCACCGGTCTTGTAAACCCAAAATCCCAGTTCAGGGATTCTATGTAAATCCTGCCTGTATTTTGTAACTTCATCAAGCAGATATGAATATTCATTTAGATTTGTAATATTATTTTCCATAGGATATCCTCCTTGTTAGTATTATACACCAAGGTAAAGATAAGTCTACTTTAATAGCAAGACTTTTTATGATAAAATTATCCTATGAAATTCAAAACAAGAGTCAAAAGAATAAAAAAGAGAATATCCAAGAACTTTAAGATAGCCGGCAGTCGTTTTAAAAGACTGATGATTCTGTTAGGTGTAGGGCTGCTTATTTGTATTGCTGCTTTCTTTATCTACAAAGCATATCTTTTTAACAATAGTTACGATGGTCTTGGAAAGGATGAAACTATACCGGCGAATCCATATGATATGGAAAGATTTACAAACGATGATAATGGTTATCTATCTTATGCAGATGGTAAATATGATAGTTTTCTTGTCATCGATGTATCTGACCACAACGGCAAAATAGATTGGGAGAAGGTTAAAGACTCAGGAGTCCAAGGGGCAATGATAAGGGTAGGCTACCGTGGTTGGGGAACCGCCGAGATCGTAGAAGACAAGTACTTCCAAACTAATATTGCAGGTGCAAAGGCACAGGGTATCAATGTTGGAGTATATTTCTACTCTCAGGCTACAACTCCCGATGAAGCTATCGAAGAGGCTGAGTTTGTAATGGACAAAATTTGGGGAAGGGGAGTTAATCTTCCTGTTGCCTTTGATATGGAACCATTCATGGGTCAGGAAAGGTTTGCAGAGCACAGCACGGAGCAGAAGACTGAAATGGCAGATGCATTCCTTAAAGTTGTAAAAAAATTCGGATATGAAGGTATTTTGTACGGGAATCCAACCTGGCTATCTAATGATGTGGATATGAAAAAGCTAGCCAAATATCCCATCTGGCTAGCTCATTACACTTCTTCCACTGATTGGCCCTATGAATTCAGAATGTGGCAGTTCACAAGCGAAGGGCGTGTAAAGGGAATTACAGGTGACGTTGATCTAAATCTGTACTTTAACAAACTTTGATAAATTAAAAGTTAAAAGATAACTTAAAAGCTAAAAAACTTTTTACTTCGATCCGTCAAGTATATAGGTCATTATCACGCCGCCATCTTCATCTGCAGAATTTTCTGTGGATGTGATGCTGATGATATTGGCCTTTTTAAATTCTTTTGCTAAAACTGCACCTGCTGTTGAAGGAACCGAATCGGTAAATTCTAGGGAGTCGCCTGTGTAGTTCAAATAATTATCTTTGATTTTCTGTGCAAAATCGCTTCCCTTGCTGTTGGACCAAATAGGTATCTCAGAAGTCATTTCAACAGCGAACTCAGATAGTCCTGCAAGGGTACCTATAGCTTGATCGATCTCCGCCATCTTTGCAGAGGAAAGGCTTGCAGTGCTCAGTTTGATCATCATACTGTCATCGCTTGTATCCACAGAGTTGATGCTGGAAATGCACACAACTTCACCATTTTCATCTTTGTAGTAAATCCCATTCAGCATGGTATAGATAAGACTTAGGAGACGGCTACTGTCATCCTTGTTCATAACGGCACTAGGAAGTTCCTGAAGTTGCTGGTATTCCAGATTTACACCAGGGAAATCCTCCCCATACTTTTCCACAAAATCTTCCTTTAGAGAATCAAGTTTTCCTGTGATCCTGTCCACATCGTCTTTGTTGATAACGATTATAGCCTCTGCACCAGTAGCATAAAGGCTAGTGCTTTCTCCTCCTTTGAAGCTTGCTACCTCAAAGTTAATCGCATCGGACTGCATCTTAGCCAAGAACTTCCCGATGAAAACAACCGGATTCGGATATGAGGAAATCTTAGTGTCCGGCACACCTCCAGGGGCACCTGTGATGGAGATTTTGATTGCTATATCTTTCTTTGTGTCTTCATGGGCAAGAGTTTTGCTAATTGTATAAGCCTTTGACCCACCTGACATTAGTGAGTACATGTGCTTGTTGCCTGAATCCAGCGTAAATACTGTTGCACCATCAGGGATCTCGTCAGAAGGAATGCGATTGATACCGGAGAACTTCCTGTCGGAGTCTCCCACAAAAAATATCTTAAGTTCTCCGAATTCCATGTCGCTTTTCAAAATTGCCATAGCCGTTGCAATGCTCTGAACAGACCCCTTAGGGTAGTTTGTGTCGTATCTACAGAACAAAATAGTTGTAGGCTCTTCTTCGTGGCCTTCCCCGGCTTTACGGGTCATCACCAAAACGTTGCTTCCGTATTTTGTGTAAGAAACGTCTTTACTTTCTGCCCAGCTGATGAGCCAGTCATTTGCCTTATCAACTGATTTAAAAGAAGATGCGAAATCAGAAATAACATCTTGATAGGATTCTATTTTCTTTGAGAGTTTAGTCTTCCAATCATCTTCTACACTTTTAAAATAAAAATATGCACCTGCCAAAATTGCTGTTATGGCTAGGAGCACAGCTAATCCAATTAATATTTTCTTTTTCATTTATGTTCAAGCTCCTTTATTTTCCAGACCAAATCATATATAATATACCAAAGCTTGGTAATTATGACAAGTTTTTTCTTGCATATGATCATAATAATATTTTGATGTAGGAGGATGTGGGTAGATGGATTCAAAGAATATTTACATTAGGGAATCAGTTTTCGAAGACTGTACTTACTTTGCGCAGTGGGAGGTTAAACCAAGCGTGACAGAGTTTTTCACCATGGATGAGGGCAGGACTTATGAGGATGCTGTTGTTGACTTCATTCATTGTAAGGAAGATCCATCTGAGAAAATGTACACCATATGCCTTAGAGAAGGAAATCTACCTATCGGTAAGATTTACCTCACCAGGATAAGTAGACGAACGGATTCCATGGATATTACAAGGATCTATATTGCAGATGAAGAATACCGAGATAAGGGATATGGCTACGATGCACTTAAGCTTATGCTTGACTTTGCCTTTATCAATATGCACATGGAAAGGGTTACCCTTGATTACATGACAGCTAATAAGAAGGCTGAACATCTCTACGAGAAAATCGGGTTTTCAAGGGAAGGAATCATGAGAAATTCCGGGAAGAAAAACGGCAAATATGTGGACCTTATTCTCATGTCAATGCTCAGATCAGAGTACTATGAGAAGCATAAGAGATAGGGGATTTTGACCTGAAAAGATTTGCAAATTCTTTTTGAATTTTTCGAGGCGAAAGCCTCTTTTTTTTATTGACAAAATAGCACTTGTGGTATAATCTATTAATCACAGGAACAAAAACCACAAGATATGGTAATCGACCCTTGCCACTGAAAACGGCTTGGTTAATACAGAAAACCTGATAATAAGCGGCTTTATCCACCAAAGGTGTAACCGTTATTAATAAAATTTATGATAAGGGGATATAGTGTGATGACAGAGATCAAGAAAATTGTAAAGAGAGATGGACGAACTGCCGAATTCAATATTGATAAGATTGCTACGGCTATATTTAAGGCAGCGCAAGTCCTAGGGGGTAACGACAAGGAGATGGCCACCTATCTGGCAAAGCAGGTAGAGCTTTACTTGACTGAGGTGTGTCACAACAACATGCCTACAGTAGAGCAGATTCAGGATGCTGTTGAGAAAATTCTCATAGATAACGGCCACGCAAGGACGGCGAAGGAATATATCCTTTATAGAGCTGAGAGAACAAGAGTTAGGGATATGAATACCAAGCTCATGAAGATATATGAGGATCTCACCTTTGTAGATGCTAAGGATAACGATATCAAAAGGGAAAACGCAAATATAGACGGTAACACTGCTATGGGTACGATGCTCAAATACGGATCTGAAGGTGCAAAGGAATTCTATAAGATGTATGTTATAGATCCTAAGTTTGTGAAGGCTCACGAAGAGGGGGACATACACATTCACGATATGGATTTTTATACCTTGACCATGACTTGCTGTCAGATAGATCTGGTTTCTCTTTTGAAGGGAGGATTCTCCACAGGGCATGGGCATCTGAGAGAGCCAAATGATATTGAAAGTTACGCAGCTCTCGCCTGTATAGCTATCCAGTCAAACCAGAACGATCAGCATGGGGGACAGTCAGTTCCAAACTTTGACTATGGAATGGCTCCAGGAGTAAGGAAGACATATAGAAAGCTTTATTGGACAAACCTTGGGAAGTTCCTTGAATTCATGGGTGATATCAAAGATGGTCCTAAGAAGATGAAAGAAATAGGCAAAGAAATTCTGGATGAGCACGGCCTTGAGCCTCAGATGGACTGGAATGACGAATATACCCGCATTGAGACAGATATTTTGTTGAAAATCGATGGTATCAATGAGGAAGATTTGAAGAAGGCTCAGGAGAAGTCCAAAGACTTTGCAGATCAGGAAATCGTAAGAAAGACATATCAGGCTATGGAGGCTCTAATTCATAACCTCAACACCATGCACTCAAGGGCAGGTGCTCAGGTGCCATTCAGCTCCATCAACTATGGAACGGATACATCACCGGAGGGTCGACTGGTTATGAAGTGCGTTATGGAGGCTACTGAGGCTGGACTTGGAAACGGAGAGACACCTATTTTCCCTATTCAGATTTTCAAGGTTAAAGAGGGAGTAAGCTACAATCCGGAAGATCCTAACTACGATCTTTTCAAGCTGGCTTGCAGAACGTCCGCAAAGAGACTTTTCCCTAATTTCAGCTTCCTTGATGCTCCATTCAATAAGCAGTACTACAGGGAAGGACATCCTGAAACAGAGTGTGCATACATGGGTTGCAGAACAAGAGTTTTGGGGAATACCTATGATCCTACAAGGGAAATAGTCTACGGCAGAGGAAATCTGTCATTTACATCTATAAATCTTCCAAGACTTGCCATAAAGGCTAAGGGTGATGTGGATGCTTTCTTTGAGGCTCTGGACCAGAAAATTGACCTGTGTATCGGACAGCTTAACGAGAGACTTAAGATTCAATCCCAGAAAAAGGTTATGAACTTCCCATTCCTAATGGGTCAGGGTGTATGGATCGATTCAGAAAAACTTAAGCCAACGGATGATGTGAGCGAAGTTATCAAGCACGGAACCCTAACAATCGGGTTCATTGGCCTTGCCGAGTGTCTTAAGGCCTTGATAGGGGTTCACCACGGTGAATCTAAAGAAGCTCAGGATCTTGGTCTCATGATTGTTGCATATATGAGAAAGAGAATGGACGAAGAGGCAAGGAGAACCGGTCTTAACTGGTCTCTTATAGCTACACCTGCAGAGGGACTGTCAGGGCGTTTTGTTCGCATAGATAGAAAGAAGTTTGGTGAAATTCCAGGAGTTACAGATAGAGATTTCTATACAAACAGCTTCCACGTTCCTGTTTATTACAACATAGGAGCCTTTGAGAAGATAAAGCTGGAAGCTCCATACCACGAGATGACAAACGGCGGTCACATTTCTTACATAGAGCTTGATGGGGACCCACTCAAGAACTTAGATGCTTTTGAACAGGTGGTTAGGTGCATGAAGGAAAACGGTGTGGGATATGGATCAATCAACCATCCTGTTGACAGGGATCCTTGCTGCGGATATACAGGAATAATCGACGATGTTTGCCCTCAGTGCGGTAGAAGAGAAAAGGAGGAGGGTGAGCAATTTGAGAGAATCCCTAGACTCTAAAGACCTGAATAACAAAGACAATTCAAATGAGATAAGAGTTGCAGGATTTATAAAGGAATCCATTGTGGACGGTCCTGGGATACGATTTGTTATTTTCTGCCAAGGTTGTCCACACAATTGTAAGGGATGTCACAATCCATCCACACACAGCTTTGAGGGTGGAAATTTATTTTCACCCGAGGAGATCATCAAAGCCATTGACGAGAATCCTCTTCTCCAAGGGGTAACATTCTCAGGTGGTGAACCACTTTGTCAGGTTGACGGCTTTCTTCAGCTTGCAAAACTCGTAAAGGAAAGAGGTTTGCACCTTCTCATATATACGGGATACACCATGGAAGAGTTGGAAGAGAGAATGAAATCCGAGAATAACCTGAAGGAACTTCTCATGCTTACAGACCATCTCATCGAAGGAAGGTATGTTGAGAAGAAGAGGAATATATCCCTAATGTATAGGGGAAGCGAAAATCAGAGAATCATTGACATGAAGGATTACTTCACAAATGGAGAGGTTACTCCCTTAGAAACGATTTCAGTGAATTGAGTGCAGACCCGAGAATTGTAGGAAATTTTGAGGAAGTGGGATAAATTGCTAGAAAATCAGTAAATTTTTCTTGCAACACATGGGGATATTGTGCTATAATATCCGTTGTTGTATGAATTTTGAAATTTTAAGCATATGCTGAATATAGAAAGGGAGGTGCGGTAGATGTCAAGAAAGTGTGAAATCTGCGGTAAAGGTCAGGCTTCAGGAAACAAGGTTTCCCATTCCATGAGACATACAAGAAGAAAGTGGAATGCTAATATCCAGACAGTTAGAATTAACGATAATGGAACTGTTAGAAGGGCGAATGTTTGTACTAGATGTATCAAGTCAAACAAAGTTAACCGTGCCGTATAATTGAATTTGGCTTAAACCCGCATTTTGCGGGTTTTTTCATATGGTACTTTATTTAAGGGATCAAACGAGAGATTTAAATGAGCATTATTCATCAGACAGAAATTGGAGAAGTCGTAGTTGACAAAACATTTTTCGCAGAGAAGGTTGCGGCTGTTATAATGCAGATGCGTTGGAGAGGTAAGTTCATACCGGCCACCCCTAAAGGTAAATTACTATGGGAAGATGGAAAGTTTTCCCTTGAGGGGTTTTCCGATGCTATTGAAATAATACAAGAGGGAAGAGGTTTTAGCTTGATAATTCCTATGGTTGCTGAATTTGGAATTCCTCTTAGAGCAAATAACAGACAGCTTATAGAGGAGATTTTTGAGGAATTTGGAGATCTGTGCATTCCCCTGACACAGGTGAGCATACATCTCGTTGGAGTTAAATCAAAGCTTGTTGCAAAGAGAGATATCTACTTTTCCATTGAGAAGGATGCAATTTGAGCTGAATTTTGCATCCTACACGTTTACTTTAATAGTTTATTTAAGTTGATTGTGAAAGAAAATGAACGATACACCTGTAGAGAGCCTTAAAGGTATAGGAAAACAGAAATCACAGGATCTGGCAAAGGCAGGGATCAATACTTTTCAGGATTTGATCTATTACTTGCCGAAAAGCTATGAGGATAGACGAAGCCCTACACCCATCGCAAACATCTTTGGAGAGGGCCAGTATTTTGTTGCAGGAAAAGTTAAAAACAAGAGATTTAAGTACATGGGAAGGAAGTCCCTTCTGACCTTTGACGTGGAGGATCAGGGTGGCGGAGTACTTCGCGTTGTTTTTTTTAATGGAATTTATGTTAACAATATGATTCATCAGGGGGATGAGTACAGTTTCTTTGGTAAGATCAGCTATAGCGGTGGATGGATACAGATGGTGCACCCGGAATTCGCTCCCCTAGGCAGCCATGAGGACGAGAGGGGAATCTTGCCGGTTTACGGTGACATAGGTCGTGTGAAAGGGAGACAGATTCGCTCTTTGATGAGACAGATTAACAGCATTGATCCGCTGGAGGCGACAGAGGAATGGCTTGAAAGCAGTATTATAAAAAGGGCAAATGTTTGTTCGACTTCTTATGCTCTGAGGGGGATTCACTTTCCAAGGGAGAAGAAAGAAATCCTGGAAGGGAAATACAGGCTGATTTTCGATGAGCTTCTGACTCTTGAAACCGGGCTTTTGCTCATAAGAGGAAAGTATGGAAATAAAGAAAATGGTGTTATAATTTCTTCGGAACACATGGATGAATACGTGAAAAGGCTGCCATTTACTTTGACCAAAGACCAGAAGAAGGCATTAAACGAAATCGCCGGAGATTTGGAGTCGTCATCAGCAATGAACAGGTTGATACAAGGGGACGTGGGATCCGGGAAAACAGCTATTGCTGAAATCAGCATGTATGCAGCGGCAAAGGAGGGCTATCAGAGTGTATTTATGGCTCCAACTGAGATTCTTGCAAAGCAGCACTATGAATCCATCGGGGCTTCTTTTCAGGCTCTTGGAATAAGATGTGGACTTCTCATCAGTAAACAGAGCAAAAAACTAAGAGATAGAATTTTGACAGATATTGCAGCTGGTAATATAGATGTGATAATAGGAACACATGCTGTTCTTGGGGAAGGAGTTAATTATAATAAACTTGGTCTTGTCATAACGGATGAACAGCATAGATTTGGTGTAAATCAAAGGCAGATTTTAACGGAAAAAGGACAGAATCCAAATGTGATGGTTATGACAGCAACACCTATACCGAGGACCATGGCTGTGGCGGTCTATGGGGATCTTGATATCTCTGTTATTAAATCCATGCCAAAGGGTAGAAAGAAGATAATAACCAAAGTTGCTAAGGATAAATTGGAGAGGAACGCAACATATTCGAAAGTTCGAGATGAGCTCAGAGCCGGAAGGCAGGGATATGTTATAGCCCCGCTTATAGAGGAATCTGATGCCATTGAAGCAAGTTCCGCACTGGAACTGTACGAGGAGATGACCGAAAAATTCTCGGAATTTAATGTGGCACTTCTTCACGGAAGGATGACAGGTGACGAAAAGACCGAGGTAATGGAGGAATTTTACGCAGGGAAGGTTGATCTTTTGGTGTCCACCGTGGTAATAGAAGTTGGTATCAATGTTCCAAATGCAACGGTTATGGTGATAGAGAATTCTGAACGCTTTGGTCTTGCCCAGCTACATCAGCTCAGGGGAAGAGTGGGCAGAGGGAAATTCCAATCCTATTGTTTCCTGATTCTGAGCTCCAATTCGGAGACTTCCAATCAGAGAGCAGAAATCATGGAAAAGAATTCAGATGGATTTGTAATAGCTGAGGAGGACTTGAAATTGAGAGGCCCCGGGGATATTTTTGGAACTAGACAACACGGATTACCGAACCTTCGATTTGCGCACCTTACCAAACACGTTGATGTCTTACAAAACTCACTAAAAATCGCTAAAGACATTTTGAAGGATGACCCCAGACTAGCCAAGAGGAAAAATCGCCATCTCAAAGATAGGGTTAAACGCCTTTATGGTGAAGGAGTGAATCTGATACTCTAATTCTATGGGAACTAATATATTCACACATTTACATTGACAGTTTTTGGACAGGTTTTGAATAGACTATGATAGCCACTGTAGATAAATTATAGTACAATAATAAATTATTGTAGCGGGAGTGTTGATAATGAGAATAATAGCAGGAAATTTTAAGGGGCGGAGACTGGAAACTCCGGCAAATTACGATATAAGACCCACATCGGAAATGGTCAAAGAGGCTCTTTTCAGCATGCTGATGAATGATATACATAATTCAGTATTTGTGGACTTGTTTTCGGGAACAGGAGCTGTGGGACTTGAGGCCCTTTCAAGGGGAGCGGAAAAGGTATACCTTGTGGATAGATCCAGGGAAAGCGTCAGCATAATTCGAAACAACGTGAACAAAATAGGATGCCAATCTCAGGCGAATATTCTTGCTTCAGACTATAGGGTTGCCATGGATAGAATCAATGAACCTGTGGATATAATCTTTGCTGACCCACCTTATGAAGAAGGATATAACCTCGAGATTTTAGAAAGCGTGGAGAACTCAGATCTACTAAATGATGATGGAATCCTCATCATAGAACATTCAAAGAAATTTGATATGCCTGAAAGATATGAGAATTTGGAGGCTTTTAAGGAGAAGAAATACGGTAAGAAAGCGTTGACTTTTTACAGGAAAGGAATAAGCGATGAGTAAAGCTCTATACACCGGCTCATTTGACCCTGTGACCAACGGCCACATCGACATCATTGAAAGAGCCGCAAAACTCTTTGATCATCTCGTTGTAGGTGTCATTGAAAATCCACAGAAAACTCCTCTTTTCACAGTTGAGGAAAGGGTAGATATGCTTGAGGAATTGTTTAAGGATGTACCCAATATTTCAGTAGAGTCATTTAAAGGGCTTTTGGCTGACTTTGTTAATGACAATGATTTCACCGCTATAATCAGAGGACTTAGAGCTATTACAGATTTCGAGTACGAAATCTCCATGGCTCAGATGAATGCACATCTTTTCAACGAAGGAGTGGAGTCTGTATTTCTGATGACAAGTCCCGAGAACTCATTTGTCAGCTCATCCATGATAAAGGAAGTTGTATCCCTTGGAGGAAACGCTGCAGGCCTCGTGCCTGAACATATTTTGGAGAGAATGCGGGAAAAATACTCACTTCGTTGAAAGAATAGGTATTTTGCTGTATAATTAATTATCACTATAGAATAGGAGAGGTGCGAAATGACAGTATTTGAACTCCTTGCAGAAATGCATGATAAGATTGAAACACCTAGAAATGTTTTGCTCACCAATAAGGTTATGGTGGACAGGGATGAGTTTATGGAACTTATTTCCAGCATTCACGATGCTCTTCCGGAGGATCTAACCGAGGCAATGTGGATAAACAAAAACAAGGATACCATCATAAGTGAAGCTGAGGCTGATGCAAAGAAAATCGTAGCAAACGCCAACAAGCTTGCAGCTGATTTAGTTGAGGAGCACATAATCACAAAGAATGCCAAAGAAAGGGCTGCTCAGATCACAAATGAGTCTGAGGCATACTGCAGAGATCTCAAGATCAAAACCTTTGAATATGTGGACAAAATGCTATTTAATATGGGAGAACAGTTGGATGGCATTTATGTGTCAAAGTTCAGAGACATGGTGAATTCCATTGAACAGACTTTTGCCCAGGCAAACGAGACGATAAACGTTAACAGGCAGGAAGTTATTTCACTTGCAGAGCAAACTGTAAGGGAAGGCAAAAAGCTGGATTAATATGGATGCTATAGGCATTGTCGCCGAATTCAATCCCTTTCATGAGGGTCATTCCTATTTGATAAAAAAGACAAGGGAGAAATTCCCTGACTCTGTTATAGTTGCAGTGATGAGTGGCAATTTTGTACAGAGGGGTGAGGCTGCTTTTGAGGACAAATGGTCAAGGAGCCTATCTGCTGTGAAGCAGGGGGTGGATCTTGTAGTTCAGCTTCCTACAAGATTCAGTAACGGTAGCAGCTACTTTTTTGCACACGGTGCCATGGAAATTCTGACCTCACTGAATATAGCTACTGTTGCATTCGGATCTGAATCAGGAGATACGGATAGACTTAGAAAGATCGCCGATTTTTTGGCTGAGCATTTTGACGATTTGAATAAATATGCGGCAACCAGAACCAGACAAGGTGTTTCTTTTCCTAAAGCGAGAGAAGAATATTTGGAGAGAAATTTTAAATGCAGTGACGATATTGAAGGTTTCAAAAATTTTACCTTCCCTCCAAATGAAATCTTAGGAATAGACTATATGATAGCTGGCACCATTGTCGGATATGGTGGTGACTTTTTTTCTGTTAAACGTTCAGGGGAAGGGCACAGTGAGTCAGCTTCCAGAATACGAAAAGAGTACTACAGCAAGAATCCCGAGGAAGAGCGTCGCTACGAAGATACTTTATATAAGTTTATACTTGGGAAACTTTCCACCTCACTTGTTGAAAAGACGGAGAGAAAACTTTTCAAAAACAGCTGTTTTGTTGAGGAGGAATTGTTAAACAGAGCCTTGAACAGGTGGAGGTACACCGGGAATTTAGCGGAACTTGAGGATGAGCTTGTAAGCAAATCCCACACAAGGGCTAGAGTTCGCAGATTCTTAATTTCTTACATCTTAGGAAATGCAGGGCTGTCCAAGGAAGAACTTCTTTCAAGCAATGTAATCTATCCACTTGCGTTTAACGACAAGGGAGCTGCCTATTTAAAGTTCGTCAAGGATATGGGGACGAGTTCATTGGAGTTTTTGAACAAAATATCTCCAAGATCTATAGAGCTAGACTCCGATGGAAGTGACGGCGAATCGAGCACTTATTCCGGGGAAATAATAGCCATGGAAGAGGTTGTGGCTACAGACATGTATAACTTGCTGAGGGGGAAAGATTCCTACATGTTCAGCGAATACGTGAAAAGACCCGGAAAAATCTGAATTAATAGGGATTAATGGGAATGTGTATGGTGAGGAGTTGCAATACTTTTTTGTGCAGAGTTTGCAGGAATCTTCTTTCTTGAATGTAGAAAAGATTTGCTGTATAATTTAATTTGTGCGAATATTGATAATAAAACTAAAAGAGACATGGAGGAGAAATATGAAGGTTTTAGTAATTAATTGCGGAAGTTCGTCCCTGAAGTATCAGGTTCTCGACATGACTAACGAACAGCTTCTTTGCAAGGGGCTTGTTGAGAGAATCGGTATGGAAGGGTCTGTAATCAGTCACACCAAGATGGGTCACGACAAGGTTAAGAAAGAAATCGAAATGAAGGACCATAAGGATGCAATTGCACAGGTTCTCGCTATGGTTCAGGATCCTGAGCAGGGTGTTGTTAAGTCCATGGACGAAATCGGTGCTGTGGGTCACAGGGTTGTACATGCAGGTGAAAAGTATGCTAATTCTGTTTTGATCGACGATAGCGTTCTTGAAGCTTTGGAAGAGTGCGTTGAGCTTGCACCTCTTCACAATCCGCCTAACCTTCTTGGTATCCACGCTTGCCAGGCTCTAATGCCAAACACCCCAATGGTTGGTGTATTTGATACAGCCTTCCATCAGACGATGCCGCCACATAACTATTTATATGCTCTTCCATATGAATACTATACTAAGTACGGAATCAGAAAGTACGGTTTCCACGGAACTTCTCACAAGTACGTAGCTCAGAGAGCATCAGCAATGCTCAATATCAATATCAACGACCTTAAGATTATAACTTGCCATTTGGGTAACGGAGCATCCGTATCAGCCATCAAGTATGGTAAGGTTGTTGATACATCTATGGGATTCACACCTCTTCAGGGTCTGGTAATGGGAACAAGAAGTGGAGATATAGATCCAGCAATCGTTACCTATATTAGGAAGAAAGAGAACCTTCCACAGGGTGTTGTTAACGACATTCTCAACAAGAAATCCGGTGTTTTGGGAATCTCCGGAATCTCCAGCGACTTCCGTGACCTTGAGGAAGCGATGGCAGAGGGAAATGAGAGAGCTGAACTTGCGCTCAGGGTATTTTGTCAGAAGGTTAGATTCTATATCGGTGCCTACATAGCTGAAATGAACGGCCTTGATGCCCTCGTTTTCACAGCAGGAGTAGGTGAAAACAGTGATGAGATGAGAGCTCACATATGTAATGAGATGGGTAACCTAGGCATTAAGCTTGATCTTATGAAGAATAAGGTTAGAGGCCAGGAAAGGGTTATTTCAACTGATGACTCAAAGGTTAAGATCCTGCTCATACCTACAAACGAAGAACTTATGATAGCAAGAGACACATACGAGATCGTGTCTGAACTGTAATTTCGTTAGATAAGAAATGGATGAACCCCCAATTATGGGTTGATAGCTCAGTTTAAATTTATTCTTGACAGGGTAGAATCTGAAAGGTTATAATTAAAAAGTTAGATTGAAAATTACCACATTTATACTAATCAATTTGTAAGGAGGTGTACAATATGGCAGTTCCTAAGAGGAGAACCTCTAAAGCTAAGAGAGATAGCAGAAGAGCACCTAATATGAAGAAGTCTCTACCGGGACTATCTGTTTGTCCTCAGTGTCACGAACCTAAACTTCCACACAGAGTTTGTCCTAATTGCAACTATTATGACGGCAAGGAAGTTGTGACTGAAAACGTTGAGGCATAAGTCAAAGGTAACAGCTTGATAAAAGGAAATATAAACCCCGCAGCCCCTATGGGAGCGGGGCCTTTTATTATTGAAATATCAATACTTTTGATATATAATACATAGGAAAACAATTAGTAGGAGAATGATAGTATGAATCTCGAAAGAAAATTAAAAGTTGGAATTATAGGAGCCACCGGAATGGTGGGTCAAAGGTTCGTAACTTTGCTGGCAGATCACCCGTGGTTTCAGATCAAGGCCTTAGCTGCAAGCTCAAGGAGTGCAGGCAAAACCTATGCTGAGGCTGTTGAAAATCGATGGAAGATGGATATGGATATTCCATCAGATGTGGCCGACATGAAAGTTATGGATATTCATCAAATAGAGGATGTTGCATCAAAAGTTGACATGGTGTTCAGTGCTGTGGATATGACTAAAGATGAAATCAAAGAAATCGAAGATGCATATGCTAAGACTGAGACGCCTGTGGTTTCAAACAACAGTGCTCACAGGTGGACTGAGGATGTACCTATGCTGATACCTGAGATAAATGATGATCACTGTGAAGTTATAGAAGCTCAGAAAAGAAGACTTGGTACAGAGAGAGGTTTCGTTGCTGTGAAGCCGAATTGTTCCATTCAGGCATATGTGCCGTTGCTTGCAGCATGGGAAGAGTTTAAGCCTGTAGAACTTGCAATCTCAACCTATCAGGCGATTTCCGGTGCAGGGAAAACCTTCAAGGATTGGCCGGAGATGGTGGAGAATATAATTCCGTATATAGGTGGCGAAGAAGAGAAGAGCGAAATGGAGCCATTAAAGGTTCTTGGTAGGGTTAAAGACGGAAAGGTTGTGAATAAGGAGGACCTCAGAATTACTTGCCAGTGCCTGAGAGTTCCTGTCCTGAACGGACACACAGCTTCTGTTTTCATAAAGTTTGCTGAGAACCCAACAAAGGATGAACTCATAGACAGACTTAATGAATTTAACGGTTTTCCTCAAAAGGAAAATCTTCCAAGTGCTCCAAAGCAGTTTATTCACTACTTTACTCAAGATGACAGACCTCAGGTTAAGCTTGATGTGGATCTTGAGAACGGAATGGCTGTTTCAGTTGGAAGACTTAGGGAAGATAGTGTTTACGACTTTAAATTCATCGGATTAGCCCACAACACTCTGAGAGGTGCAGCCGGAGGAGCTGTTTTGTGTGCTGAAACCCTTGTTGCAAAGGGATATATAAATCATAAGGAGTAGTTGATGGGATATATTGAAGCAATAGTTTTGGGGCTTGTTCAAGGCCTTTCAGAGTTTTTACCGATAAGCAGTTCAGGGCATTTAGCCCTTTTAGAGAATTTCTTTGGAATAAACGAAGAGTCAGTTATATTTTTCGCAGTTCTGTTGCACATAGGAACTTTGGTGTCAATCTTTGTTGTATATCACAAGGATATAGTGGCTCTATTTGTTGAACTCTATCTTTTGATCAAAGATGTAGTTACCGGCAAGGGTCTGAGAATAGAAGAGAGACCTACCAGGAAGCTTGGCGTGATGATAATAGTAGCAAGCATCCCGACAGCAATTATGGGATTGCTCTTAGAAAACTGGATCAACAAAGTATTCAGCTCTCTATTAGTGATCGGTGTGTGCTGGATTATAACGGGATTTTTACTGCTCATAGCGGAAAGAGCGACAAACAACCGCAAAGAAATTCAGGGTATGAAGTATAGAAATGCTTTTTTTGTTGGAATATGCCAAGGATTTGCAATAATGCCGGGAATATCTCGCTCCGGTTCTACCATTGTGGGAAGTTTGATCACAGGCCTTAAGAGAGAATTTGCTGTTGAATTTGCATTTTTGATTTCTATCCCGGCAATACTGGGATCTGCGCTTTTGGAGTTTCCAAAGGCCATTAAGGCAGGGATAGACCCGTCAACGATCGGCCCGATGATTGTGGGATTTTTGGTTGCAGCGATTTCAGGCTATTTTGCAATAACAACGATGATTAGAATTGTTTCAAAACAGAAGATGAGATATTTCTCATATTATGTTTGGGTTATTGGAGTTGCAACCCTTGTTTACACGCTTTTCTTTCAAAGCTAACTAAAACATAAATATTTTTGGTGAATCGAATAAAATCAGTTCGTTATGAGGTGAACATGGCAAGAACGCAAAAGGGGAAAAGAGGGAATAAGGTATCAAGGTCTCCTTCTACAAAGAAGAGCACTTCTTCCGGAGCAAGGAGCGGTAAAACATCCGGAGCTACAAACTCTGTAAACAGAACTATTCCAAATGGGAGTGGGGAATCCCAAAAGAGACTTATTCATGAGGTCTGGGGATTTCTGCTGATTGCAGTAGGAGTATTTTTGTTTGCAGGGGTAGCTTTTGGTGCCGGAGGAGTTGTTGGAGTCAAGGCAGGAGAGGTTTTAAAGGGCTGCTTTGGCATTCTCTCCATGGCTTTCCCTTTGTTTGTCATTGTTTCAGGACTTTTACTCATAATAAAGAGGGGGAAGAGCATCGCTGTAAAGAGGATAGTCATTCTGATGCTGATATTCTTCTTCATTTCTCTGATAAACAGTGGCAGGTTCATAGATGTAAATAACGAGAAATATGCTCTGATAGATTATTATAGCCTCTCCGTTGAGCTTAAGAGTGCAGGCATTGTGCCTATGGCAGTAGGGGGATTCATAGTTTCCATTCTTGGAAAAGTAGGCCTGTATATTTTCAGCATTGCAGGAATAGCAATTCTCTTGCTACTCCTGAGGAACAGACCTATATCAGATAGCTTCCAGGGACTTGAAGGACAGCTCTCAGAAAGAAAATCCGAAAGAGCTGCTAGGAAGGAAATCAAGCTAGCTGAGGCTAGAGAGCGCAGAGAAAGGGAACTTGAAAGAGCAAGAGAGCTTGAGAAAAATAGGGAAATGGAACTTGAGCTTAGAAAAGAAAGACTTAGAAAAGAAAGACAAGAAGCAGCAGACACGCTAAAGTCAGGACAGCTCATAGGTGTAGACTATGATTTCTCTACAGGAAAAGCCCTCGATTCATCATACCTTTCAAACAGTGGAAGAAGTTTAAAATATACTAGCGATGAGGATATATTTGGGAAATCTGAGCCTAATTCATCCAAACACAATCAAGATCAAAGTATAGCATCTGCTACACTTTCACAAATAGATGATGTAGTTGTTTCTGGATATAATACAAATGTTGACCACGGTTTTAATGGTACGGCTGAGGATTCAACATCTAAAGATCAGTGGGCACAAGAAGGGGCAAAGAAAGAAAAGTCTATAAGCAACAAGGAGGCCAAGGAAGCCGTACTGTCAGATAGCGACTGGAATAAGACCAAGACAGTTGGAAAATACAAGATGCCGACTATGAGTTTGCTGAAACCACCGGAACCTGCAAATAAGGTGGACAATAGACAACTAAGATTCATGGCCACAAGACTTGAAGACACCCTTGCTAGCTTTAATGTTGACGCTAAAGTTATTAATGTAACTCAAGGTCCTGCGATTACCAGATATGAAATCCAGCCTAACGTTGGAGTGAAAGTTTCAAAAATTGTAAGCTTGGCTGACGATATAGCGTTGAATTTAAGGGCTAGAAGTATAAGGATTGAAGCTCCTATTCCCGGAAAAGCTGCTGTGGGAATTGAAGTTGAAAATGGCAGCATACACATGGTGAGGGTAAGCGAACTGATAGGCTCAAGAGAGTTTAAATCTGCCAGATCTAAAATCACTTTCGGAGTAGGAAAGGACATTTCAGGAAATCCTATAGTAGCTGATCTTAAGTCCATGCCACACCTTCTAATAGCAGGATCCACAGGTTCAGGAAAATCCGTGTGCATCAACAGTCTAATAGCTAGTATCTTATATAAAGCTAAGCCTGATGAGGTAAAACTGATATTGGTAGACCCAAAGGTTGTTGAGCTAGGAAACTACAATGGGATACCACATCTCTTGATCCCTGTTGTAACTGAACCTGCAAAGGCTGCCGCCGCTTTAAACTGGGCAGTGGTCGAAATGAACGAAAGATATAATAAATTTGCAAAGACAGGGGTCCGAGACCTTGAATCCTACAATGATGCAATGCTAAGGGATGGTGCTCTGGAAGAGAAAATGCCTCAGATATTGATAATCATCGATGAGCTTGCGGATCTTATGATGGCAGCCCCTTCACAGGTGGAGGAGTCAATATGTAGACTTGCCCAGAAAGCAAGGGCTGCAGGGATGCACATGGTTGTTGCTACTCAAAGGCCTTCTGTGGATGTAATTACAGGACTGATCAAGGCAAATATTCCTTCAAGAATTGCTTTTGCAGTTTCTTCTCAGTTTGACTCAAGAACAATCCTGGATATGTCAGGGGCGGAAAAACTTGTGGGCAATGGAGACATGCTCTATAATCCCCTGGGAATGGGCAAACCGAAAAGAGTTCAGGGATGTTTCATCTCTGACGAAGAAGTGAATAATATTATAACCTACATTAAATCACAGGTTGAGGAAGTTGAGTACTCAGGAGAAGTGATTAAGACCATCGAAAACGACAACTTAACATCTGATAAAAACAAGAATGACGATGAGGATGAGCTTTTGCAGGATGCCATCGAAACTGTAGTGAACGCAGGACAGGCATCTGTATCAATGCTACAGCGTCGATTCAGAATTGGGTATAATAGGGCTGCTCGCATAGTGGATATGATGGAAGCCAGGGGGATTGTTGGCCCTCAAGATGGGAGCAAACCAAGACAGGTTCTCATATCCGAAGATGAATTCAATCAGATGGGACTAGATGAAGATGCACTGGAGAAAGAGAATAAATGAAGATAAACATTCAGACTTTAGGATGTATGAAGAACATAAATGACAGTCAACAGGCAGGAGCTTTGCTTGAGGCGTACGACCACAAAATAGTTGACGACCCTAGGGATGCTGATGTGATCATGGTGAACACCTGCGGTTTTATCGATGATGCTAAAAGAGAGTCTATCGATCGAATTTTAAATATGGCTCAGCTCAAAGAAACCGACAGCAAGAAGAAACTCATCGTTTCCGGATGCCTGTCTCAGCGATATGTTAATGAACTCACAGAGGAAATGCCGGAAGTAGACTGTTTTGTTGGAGTTAACGAATACGAGAACCTACCTCAAATTCTAGAAGAAATGGCTTCCGGGCACAGAATTTCCATGGCAAGAAACTATGACAAGGGACCCCTTAGGCATATGGAAAGAAAGCTTCCTGAGAACCCGTATGTCATGCACATTAAAATTGCAGAAGGCTGCAACAACGGTTGTGCCTATTGTATAATACCTAAAATTCGCGGGCCATTTAGGAGCATGCCCATGGAGGATGTGGTTAAAGAGGCAGAAAGTTTAGCGAAGGCAGGATGTAAAGAACTTGTTCTCATAGCCCAAGATCTGACATATTATGGCAAGGATTTATATGGGGATTTTGTTCTTCACAAACTTCTTAAAAAGTTATGTAGAATCGATGGGATAGAATGGATACGCCTGATGTATTGCTATCAAGAAAGGATCACACCTGAGCTAATAAAAGTCATGGCTGAGGAAGAAAAGATATGCAAATTTATAGACATACCTCTTCAACATGCTTCTGACCCAATATTAAAGTCAATGAGAAGAAAGACGACGAAAGCCGAAATCCAGGAAACTATTGATTCACTTAGGAGAGCGATCCCTGACATACATATCAGAACAACGCTCATCGTAGGTTACCCGGGAGAAACTGAAGAAGATTTTGAAGAGATTTACGACTTTGTTGAGAGAAATAAGTTTGATAGGCTTGGAGTCTTTAAGTATTCGAGAGAAGAGGGGACGATAGCTGCAAAACTTGATGACCAAATCGATGAAGATGTTAAAGAGAGTAGGCTTGATGCAATAATGAATCTTCAGATGGGAATTTCACTTGAGAAAAACCTCAAAAAGATAGGAAGGAGCTTTCAGGTCATCGTTGACGAAGTTGAAGGGGTGTCTGAATCTGTTACATCAAAGGAAAAATCAGAGTCTGAATCTAACACTGCTGATAAGGGTAGTAAATCAAAGAATTTGTCGTATGTTGGACGCACAGAATTTGATGCCTTGGAGATAGATAACACAGTAATATTCACATCATCAAATAACCAGGTTTATAAACCGGGGGACATGGTCAATGTTAAAATAGTCGATGCTTTTGACTATGATCTTGTGGGAGAGGAGATATAGAGTATGAACTTACCAAATAAACTCACCGTTGCCAGGGTTGTCCTGGTGCCATTTTTCATATTTTTCTATATGATAGGGTGGTACCTTCCTGCACTGATAATATTTTTGGTGGCATCTTTTACTGATTACTTAGATGGACACCTTGCCAGAAAGCACAATATGGTCAGCAATTTCGGTAAGATAATGGACCCACTTGCTGACAAAGTTTTGGTATATGCTGCCTTTGCACTTCTGGTGGAATCACAGCTGATACCTGCGTGGATGTTGATAATAATACTAGCAAGGGAGTTTACCGTTGCCGGCATGAGAACTGTTGCAGCTGCAGAAGGGATAGTTATTGCGGCTGCTATGAGTGGCAAAATCAAAACTGTTCTCCAGATGATTGCGGTGCCACTCCTGCTTCTCATACCTGTGACTAAAGAAGGCACAATGATTTATGATGTAGTTTCTTGGGCTGCGTATATATTCCTTTGGGCATCCTTAATAATGACCGTATATTCGGGAATTGAATATGTGAAAAACAACATCAAAGTCTTTTCAATGTAGACTGTATTATTTACGTAGACTGTACTATTTCGGGAGGTCATATGAAAGCAGCTATACTTTGTGTAGGAACAGAACTTCTGTTTGGACAAACAGTAAATACTAATGCCACTTACATATCCCGGCAGTTGCAGCTGCTGGGTTTTGACGTATTATATCACCATGTTGTGGGAGATAATCCGTCCCGTCTTGAGAGATTGATTGAGATTTGCTTTGAGGATTGTGACTTGGTGATAACCACAGGAGGCCTAGGGCCAACAGAAGATGATTTAACCAAAGAGGTTATAGCAAAAGCCCTTGGAGATGAGCTCGTTTACGACGAAGCCAGTTTAGCCAGCATGAAAAAATATTTTGTCGAAACTCATAGGAAGATGACCGAAAACAATCTCAAGCAGGCGCTTTTTCCTTCAAGGGGAAAAGTATTCAAAAACGCAGTCGGCACCGCACCGGGATTTGTGTCCGAAAAGGATGGGAAGTATATAATCGCTCTGCCGGGTCCCCCTCGAGAGATGATGACAATGTTTGATAATGAGGTAATGCCATATTTGTCAGAACGAGAGAATGCTGTTTTGTACTACAAAATAGTGCGCACGTACGGCATCGGTGAATCGATTCTCGAGACGGTTCTTATGCCTTTGATACATGGGCAAACGGATCCGACCATTGCTACCTATGCAAAAGAGGGGGAATGTAGCATAAGAGTTACGTCAAAGCGTGAAACCATTGATGAGAGCAAGTCTGCCGTTGAGGAGATGATGGTTAAGATCAGGGAAATTATAGGTGAGCATATTTATTCTGAGGACGATGAGGAAATGGCTGAGGTTTTGGTGAGAGAGCTTAGGGAAAGGAAGTTGCAGCTGTCTTCAGCGGAATCTTGTACCGGAGGATTATTTGCCGGGAAAATCACCGATGTGCCGGGAGCTTCAAATGTTTATAGAAGGGGATATGTTACCTACTCCATAGAAAGCAAGGTGGAAGATCTTGGTGTGGACCAGGCTATCATAGATAAGTATTCAGTTGTCAGCAGTGAAGTGGCAAAGGAGATGGCAATTAAAGCTTTGGAAAAGAGTGGGAGTGATTTGGCCGTATCTGTGACAGGAATAGCCGGACCTTCAGATGAGGGAGATGTTCCCGCCGGAAGAATTTTTATGGGGATGTCTTGGAGAGACATTGATGGAAGGGTCAAAACAACGTTTAAGCTGATGGACTCCGGAAGGCATGACAGGAGAAAGAACAGAGAATATGCAGTTCTTGCCATGATCGATATGGTTCGCAAAAATATTCAAAATTGTTCAAAAAAATGATAAATTTCGACTTTATGTTCCAAATCTCTTGACCCGAATTGGTTAATGGGGTAAGATAGAATAAGAACAGATGTTCTAAAAGGAGGAATATAGATGGCAACTAAGAAGGATGCGCCAAAGGTACAGAATATAAAGGACAAATCAGAAGACGAGAAGATGAAGGCCCTATCGCTGGCTCTTGAGAAAATTGAAAAGGAATATGGAGCAGGGGCTATAATGAAGATGGGTGATAGGCCGAGAACTGATGTGGGATCAATTCCTACAGGCTCTATTTCTTTGGATATTGCTACGGGCATAGGTGGTGTCCCTAGGGGAAGAATCGTTGAGATATTCGGACCGGAATCTTCAGGTAAGACAACCTTGACGCTACACATAATAGCTGAGGCTCAGAAGCTTGGGGGGAAGGCTGCATTCATAGATGCTGAGCATGCTCTCGACCCTATATATGCCAAGAACCTCGGTGTTGATATCGATGAGCTTTTGATTTCACAGCCTGATACAGGTGAGCAGGGTCTGGAAATCTGCGATATGCTCGCAAGGAGTGGAGCAATTGATTTGATTGTAATCGACTCAGTTGCTGCTTTGGTTCCTAAAGCTGAGATAATAGGAGATATGGGGGATTCCCATGTTGGACTTCATGCAAGACTCATGTCACAAGCACTGAGAAAGTTAACAGGAACGATTAACAAATCCGGGACATGTGTCATTTTTATCAACCAGCTTAGAGAGAAGGTTGGGGTAATGTATGGAAGTCCTGAGGTTACAACCGGTGGAAGAGCTCTTAAGTTCTATTCCTCAATGCGTTTTGACGTTAGAAAGCAGGAGTCAATCAAGCAGGGGGATACTTTCCTTGGAAGCAAAACGAGAGTTAAAGTCGTTAAGAACAAGATGGCAGCTCCATTCAAGCAAGCTGATTTTGATATAATGTACGGGCAAGGCATTTCCAAGTCCGGGGATATACTGGATTGCGCTGTTGATGCAAAATTAGTGTCTAAAGCGGGCTCTTGGTATAGCTACGAGGGCGAAAGGATTGGCCAGGGGAGAGAGAATGTTAAGGCATATTTTGATGCTAGACCTGAGCTCCTTCAAGAACTTTATGATAAGCTGATGAATAATCTTGAAGCTGAAAAGGAAGAAGGCAAAGCACAGAAAGCCGATAAAAACAGTGCTAAATCCTCAAAGGCAGCTGCGGAGGATGTGAAAACTTCTATAGAGCTGGAAGTTGACGAAGACGGTGTTGTTATAGAGTAAATTAGCCCTTGACACAGCCGGATAAAAATGCTATAATTACATAGTTAGCCGCTCATAATGGGTTTAAAATGGAAAACATACCCTGATGGCGAGACTGGTAAGAGGAGGAAATTTATAATGTACGCAATTATCGAAACAGGTGGAAAGCAGTACAGAGTTGTTGACGGTGATGTTCTTCGTATTGAGAAGATCAGTGCTCAGGTTGGTGACACTATCCACTTTGAAAATGTACTGATGATGGGTGAAGGAGCCGATGTAAAGGTTGGTACTCCATACATCGATGGTGCTAAGGTGGCTGCTGAAGTAGTTGAGCACGGCAAGGGAGATAAGGTTGTTATCTTCAAATATCTGCCAAAGAAGGACTCTAGGAAGAAGCAGGGTCACAGGCAACCGTATACAGAAGTTAAAATCAATCTTTCAGGTGATAAGCCTGTAAAGAAAGAGTCTCCAAAAGCTGAAGAGAAGAAGGCTGAAGACAAGAAGGATGCTTCTGAAGCTAAGGTGTCTCAGTCCATGAAGAAGGATGAGCTTATCGCTTTTGCTAAGGAGAGAAATATTGAAATCGATGAGAAAGCTACTAAGGCAGTCATCATCGAAACTATCGAAGAAGCTTTGAAATAAGAGAAACAAGGAGGTGACCTGGTATGGCAAGTAAAAAGGGAGTAGGTAGCTCTAAGAACGGTCGAGATTCCGAGTCGAAACGTTTAGGCGTTAAGACAGGTGACGGTCAGTTTGTTAGTGCTGGTAGCATTCTTGTAAGACAGAGAGGAACTAAACTTCATCCTGGTAACAATGTAGGCAAAGGTGGAGACGACACTTTGTTTGCAACAATAGATGGAAACGTTAAGTTTGAGCGTAAAGGTAAAACCAAGAAGCAGGTTAGCGTATATCCAAAAGAAGCATAAGAATGCAAAAGGGTCCTCTGTAGGACCCTTTTTAATTGATTGGAGACTTTATGTTTATAGATAGAGCAAAGATTCATATAATCTCCGGAAAAGGTGGAGACGGCGCTGTTTCTTTCCGAAGAGAACCTTTCGTACCTGAAGGAGGTCCTGACGGAGGAGATGGGGGTAACGGCGGAAATGTTGTATTCCAAGCGGATAGGAACTACCGTACCTTGATGGATTTTAGATATAAGACCAAGTACAAAGCTGAGAATGGTCAAGACGGGATGAAAAAAAAGAAGTTCGGGAAAAAGGGTGAAGATCTCATCATTAAAGTTCCAGTGGGCACAGAGATCATCGAGGCAGAAAGTGGAAAACTCATGGTTGACCTTGTGGAGGATGGACAAACCTTCATAGCTGCAAAGGGTGGCAGAGGTGGAAAGGGCAACGACAAATACAAGAACTCTGTAAGACAGGCCCCAAACTTCGCCCAAGCCGGTGGTTTTTCTGTGGAAAGAGATGTAATCCTGGAACTGAAGGTTTTGGCGGATGTTGGCCTTGTGGGATTTCCAAATGTAGGAAAATCCAGCTTCTTGGCTGTAACGACCTCTGCTAAACCTAAAATTGAAAATTACCATTTCACAACAATTGCGCCAAATCTAGGTGTGGTGGAAGTTCATGACAGGAGTTTTGTACTCGCTGACATTGCCGGAATTATTGAAGGTGCACACAAGGGAATAGGACTAGGCCTGAGGTTCCTCAAACATATTGAGAGAACTAAAGTTCTGATTCACGTTGTGGATGTTTCCGGAAGTGAAGGAAGAAACCCAATAGAAGATTTTGACAAAATAAATAAAGAGCTTGAATTATACAGCAAACAGGTTGGCATGAAGCCTCAGATTGTATGTGCCAACAAAATAGATTTGATAGGTGAGGATTCAGAACAGTACAAAGAATTCAAGGCCTATGTTAACAAGAAGGGTATTGAGGTTTTCCCAACATCAGCACCATTAAATCTTGGTGTGAAACCTGTACTTGATGCTGCATTGAAACTTTTGGACGAAGCAATCCACAATCCTCTACCTGAACCGGAAATTGAATACTTTGATATGTCAGTGGATGATAATGATCCGGACTTCAAAAATGTTTATACCAGAAAAGAAGGCAACAAATATGTTCTTGAGGGCAAACAGTTGAAAAAGATATTCGCATCAACAAATTTCAACGATCTGGGATCCCTCAGATACCTATATAAGTACATTGAAAAGAGTGGAGCCATGGATGAACTTATAGCCATGGGATTGGAAGAAGGAGATACAATCAAACTCTTTGATTATGAGTTTGAATACTATGACGAGTATTAAGGAGACAATGAAGAGAAAACTTGATGTTACAACTTTCTTGAGCAAGGTCGAAAAGCCGGCCAGGTATATTGGAGGAGAGAAGAATTCAATAATCAAAAATCCTGATGATCAGGATTTAATATTTGGATTCGCATTCCCGGATATTTACGAAATAGGGATGTCCTACATGGGTATGCAAATACTATATAATATTGTAAATGACAGAGAAGGGATTTCCTGTGAACGAATATTTGCTCCCGGAATCGATATGGAAGAAATAATGCGAAAGAACAATTTTCCATTATTTACCTTGGAAAACAAGATTCCATTGGCAGAATTGGATATATTAGGATTTACCCTACAATACGAAATGTCTTTTACAAATATTCTCAACATGCTTGAGCTTGGAGGCTTGCCTTTAAAATCTTCTGACAGGGATGAATCCCATCCCCTTGTCATAGCAGGTGGATCATGTGCTTTTAATCCCGAACCCCTTGCCAACTTTATAGATGCTTTCATAATAGGCGATGGAGAAGAGGCCCTTGTACAAGTTTTAGAGGAATATAAAAATCACAAAAAAAGTGGTGGTTCAAAGGAAAGCTTTCTAAAGTGTGCCTCGAAAACATCTGACCTTGGAGTTTATGTACCAAAATTTTACAATGAAATTTACAATGATGATGGTACTATCAAATCTTATGAAAAAACCTATGAAGAAGCAAATGACGTAATCGAAAAAGCTATTATCAAAGATATTGATCAGGTTGATTTCCCTGAAAATCCAATAGTTCCATTGATTGAAACAGTCCATGATAGAGCTGTTGTGGAGACTTTTAGGGGATGTACAAGGGGATGCAGATTCTGCCAGGCGGGAATCATATATAGACCTATAAGGGAAAGATCTAAAAATAGAATTATTGAAATTGCAAAGAATCAGCTAAGGAGTACCGGGCACGATGAACTTTCAATTCTATCTCTTTCAACCAGCGATTACAGCTGCTTCGAACCTCTTGCAACGGAACTTATGGACTATTGCAAGAAAGAAAATGTTTCCCTTTCTCTACCTTCCCTTAGACTTGACACATTTTCATTCAACGTTTTGGAACAGATTCAGGGCTACAAAAAAAGCGGCCTTACATTTGCTCCGGAAGCAGGAACTCAGAGATTAAGAGATGTCATAAACAAGGGAATTACCGAAGATGATATTTTTGAAGCAGTTTCACAGGCTATTGAACTTGGATGGAGAACTGTCAAACTTTATTTTATGATAGGTCTTCCCACAGAAACTTACGAGGATCTTGACGGCATTGCGGATATCGCCCGAAAAATCATGGAAATTCATAGAGAAAGTGGCAGAGGAGGAAGATTCAACGTTACTGTCAGCGTTTCGAACTTTGTTCCCAAGGCCCATACGCCATTTCAATGGGTCGGACAAGATACAGTAGAAAGCTTCAGGGATAAACATAGATATTTACAGGAAAAACTCAGAATCAAAGGAGTCAAATTCAACTATCACGATGATGGGGTTTCTGTGATCGAAGGAATACTGGCAAGAGGGGACAGGCGTATCTGTGATCTCCTCCTTGAAGCCCATAAGCTAGGCTGTAAGTTTGACGGATGGAGCGAACATTTTTCTAAGGAAAAATGGGATAAAGCAGCAAAGAATGCAGGCATTGACAGCTCATTTTTTGCACAGAGGTCAAGACATGAAAACGAAGTTTTACCGTGGGACAAAATCCATAGTGGAGTGACTAGAGAATTTCTATGGAAAGAGTGGAAGCGAGCTGAAGAAGGCATCATCACTTGGGACTGCAGATATGGATGCGTCGGCTGTGGTGTAAACAGAAAAGTTGAATGTAAATGGGGAGGAATATATGCCAATGACAATAACTGATTCAGGTAATGTCAACCGTTACATTTTCACTTTCAAAAAAACCGGTCTGATGATATACATTTCACATCTAGATCTTCAAAGAATGTTTAGAAGAACCCTGAAAAGCGCCGGCTTTAAAATATCATATTCCAAAGGTTTCAATCCTCATCCGAAGATCGCCTTGGCCCAACCATTATCCCTGGGATACACCGGCCTCAGAGAATTCATGGAGGTTGAACTTATCTCAAAAAGCACCCCGGAATCTGTGAAAAACTCCTTGAATGAAAATTTACCCAAGGGAATTGAGATAACAGCAGCCGGATTTATGCCTGACAACGTGAAAAGCCTTTCTGCATCTACAAAGGCCGCAGTGTACAAAATATCCCTCTCCGAAGAAGGTGTTTTGCTTTCTCAAAATAAACTGGAAGATTTTCTTGCTCAAGAAAACATTTACGGTTTGCGAAGGCAGAAAAAGACAAAGAAAATGGTCAGGGTTGAGATTAAAGACAAGATACACTGGATGAAGTTAAATGATGATAGAACAATAGAATTTCAGGTGGATTGCGGAAGTAATTCAAACTTGAACCCTGAAGTGTTATTTAAATCCTTTGTGGAATTTTGTGGCTTAAAGAACGGGGAATCAATAATTGAAACTGCAAAAATATGTAGAGAGAGAATAATTCTTGAAGATAGAGTTGACAAATCCATTATTTTACAGTAAAATAATGTAAAAAAATGGGTGGTGATCACATGAGGTCGATTATTAGGAAAGTCAGTTTCTTTTGGGAAGATTACAGTGGATATATTAAAGCAGTTGCAATTATCTTGTTGATAGGTGTAGCTGCTTTTCTGTTTTTTACCTATGGGGATAAAGATGATAACTTGAAGATTTCTAAGGATGCCAAAGGGGTAACAGCTTCAGATGCTCATCATGATGCCAATAATAATCAGAAAAAAGGATATAATAAATTAGAAGATAAATCAAAAAA
The DNA here is from genome assembly GCA_029983755.1 of Anaerovoracaceae bacterium. GTDB lineage: Bacteria > Bacillota > Clostridia > Peptostreptococcales > Anaerovoracaceae > S5-A14a. The sequence goes on along the minus strand of JASBYX010000001.1, from coordinate 83,521 downwards.
AGGATTTAATAAAATAAAAAATGGGAATAAACAAGACAAAGCAGGTGATTTAGATAGAGAAAGTTTAATGTATGTTGATATTGAAGGAGAGGTAAAAAAACCAGGTGTCTACAAGATAAAGGACGGAGATAGAGTTTTTCAAGTTATTGCCCAAGCTGGAGGTCTAACTGATGATGCAGACCTAAGCAGTATTAACAAAGCCGAAATTGTGACCGATGGTCAAAAGATACATATTTATAAGAAGGGCGAAAATTCACCTAGAAATGGAGGAGATCCTATCGGGGATCAGGCCGGCAAGATTAATATAAATCAAGCCGATGAATCAAAGCTACAGGATATTCCCGGAGTAGGACCGTCTATGGCATCCAGAATTGCAGAATACAGAAAGACAAATGGCAGATTTAAAACGATAGAAGATTTGAAGAACGTCAGCGGAATAGGTGATAAACGCTTTGAGAGCATGAAGGACATGATAACCATCTAGTTTTAATTATGATTAAGCGAGCACAGAAGCTCCCGAAATATATAACAAAACTGCCCTTGACATCAGTAGCTTATCAATAGATAAGTTTCTTATGCGGTGCAAGGGAAACCATGGAGATGAAATGATTACGAAAATTGGTCTAGCCATATATGACACACCTTTATATGGCCACCTTGTGGATCATTTCTCAAAGCACTCTAATAAGTATGACCTATTATTTAAATTGAGAAGTGGTAAGAACTGCAAGGAAAATTTAATGAAAAAGAACGTTGATATTCTTATCCTTGAGGCAGTGTTGCCAAATGTGAACGGAACAGATATTGCGAGGAACTTTTATTTCAAGGAAAAGTCAAATGATTCCCCCGGGATAATCCTTATTTCTTCTATTCAGGAATTTGATGTTTTCTTAGAAAACATGGATATGGGTCGAATATCATTCTTGTTGAAACCTGTAGATTTTGAGTTTATGGAGAAAGAAATTGCCAGGATTCAGAATTATCGCCACGGTGACATTCCGGAAAGCGAAAGAGTACTAATTCACTCCATAGAAGGCAGTTCTAGTAAAGTATCCCAATATTCCTACTCGGAGAAATTAGTGACCAATATTCTTAATGACTTAGGTATTAATCAAAGATATAAGGGTGCCACCTATCTTAGACATGCTATACTGATAAGTATTTTTGAAAAGGAAAAGTATGACTATCAGCTTAAAGGAATAATTGTTGATCTTTCCACGTATTACAAGAGGCCTATGGGATCTATCAGCTCCCTGATAAGCAAGACTGTATCCATGGCTGACTTTCGAAGTGGAAAGTATGGCAAGTTGATATTTCGTGGGTATAATTTAAACAAGAAGATGACCCCCAAGGAATTCATATTTAGAATATCCGATTATATTAGAATGTCCATCAATAATTAAAACTTAGAAGAATGTATACGGAGGAATGCATGACAGAAAGCAAAGCAATCAAGAGAAATAGCAAAGGCAAATCAAATAGTAACGGCAATAACACAGGCAAGAATTTTGAGCGTGTTACCGACGAAGAAATACAAGGAATCAATCAGCTTGCCAGAAAGGCAAAGTCCTCGTCAGGCCTAACTAAAGAGGAAGCAGAAGAACAGAAAATTTTAAGACGAAAGTATATTGACTCATTCAAAGCTAACTTGCGAAATCACCTTGATATGATTAAAAAATAAGTTAAATGCTCGTTTAATTTCCATGTATTTTGGTATAAGTTAGGTAGAGCATATAAAAGAAGGAGTGAGTATATGAGACAGGTATATTTAGATTATTCTGCGACAACTCCTGTCAAAGACGAAGTGTTGCAGGAAATGATACCGTTTTTTACGGAAAACTATGGGAATCCATCAAGCCTATATTCGGGTGGACTAAACTCGAAGGCTGCAATAGATAAAGCCAGAAAGCAATTAGCAGATTTGATTAATGCAGATCCTTCAGAAATTTTCTTCACCGGTTCCGGAACAGAAGCAGATAACTGGGCGCTGGAAGGAATGGCTGATGCCATGAAGAAAAAAGGTAAGGGTAACCATATAATTACAACTAAAGTAGAACACCATGCCATATTGCACACATGTGAATACCTTGCAGCACATGGCTATGAAGTTACCTATTTGGGAGTAGATTCGGAGGGTAGAGTTAACCCGAAGGATCTAGAAGATGCAATAACTGACAAAACTATACTGGTATCAATAATGCTGGTTAACAATGAAGTTGGAACGGTTCAGGATATCAGAGAACTAGCAGGAATTGCCAAGAGACACAAGATTCCATTCCACACGGATGGGGTACAGGCTCTTGGTAATGTTCCTATTGACGTAAAAGCTCTTGGAGTTGACTTCCTCTCAATGTCTGCCCATAAGATTTACGGACCAAAGGGAATGGGTGCCCTATACATCAGGAAGGGAATGAGACCTACTAACTTCATTCACGGCGGAGCACAGGAAATGGGAAGACGTGCTGGAACAGAAAATCTTCCGGGCATCGTTGGTTTTGGAAAAGCAGCTGAGATAGCAAAGAGAGATTTTGATAAGCATGTTAAGCACTCTTCTGAAATGAGAGATTATCTTCTTGAGAGAATCAAATCTGAGATTCCTGATGTAGAAGTCAACGGAACAATGAAGCATAGACACCCCGGGAACTTAAATGTAACATTTGATTTTATTGAGGGAGAGTCATTGTTGATTTTGCTCGATATGAAGGGGATTTCCGTTTCTACAGGTTCTGCCTGCTCTTCCAAGTCACTCAAGCCATCACATGTACTCGATGCTATGGGTGTTCCTTGGGAGAAAATTCACGGCACTGTTAGGATGACAGTTGGTGACTTTACAACTAAAGAAGATGTAGACTATGTAGTTGATGAATTGAAAAATATAGTAATTAAATTGAGGGAGATATCTCCTATTAACGAAGAGAAGGGGTGGAATTAATGGCTCTATATAATGATAAAGTAATGGATAATTTCTTAAATCCTAAGAACGTGGGAGAAATTGAAAATCCAGATGGCACAGGAGTTTACGGTAGCCCGGTTTGCGGTGACATGATGCAGATACAGATCAAGGTTGAAAACGATGTGATAAAGGATGCTAAGTTCAAAACTTTCGGCTGCGGATCTGCTATAGCATCTTCCAGCATGGCAACTTCTATGATAATTGGAAAGACCATAGACGAAGCCTTGGAGATTACAAACAAGCAGATAGTAGACGAGCTTGGAGGACTTCCTCCTGTTAAAATTCACTGTTCTGTCTTAGCAGATCACGCAATAAAATCTGCAATATATGATTACGCACAGAAAAATGGTAAGACATACAAAGGATTAGAGGGTTTTGACCCTAATGCGGACGATGATGATGATCACCACGACATTGGCGAAGAATAAAGTTTTGTTAGGTTTGAGCGGCGGGGTCGACAGTACCACTGCCGCTTTATTTTTAAGAGACAAAGGCCTGGAAGTTACAGGCTTTTATTTTGATGTTTTGGGGAACAACAAAGAAGGAATACAGGCAGCCGAGGATGTTGCCGATGAACTGGGCATAGATTTAATAGTTTATGACGCTTCTTGCGCCTTCAATGATATTGTCATCAGAGACTTCTTGGAATCATACAGCGAGGGACGTACGCCAAACCCTTGTGTTATGTGTAATCCTAACATTAAATTTAAGCTGTTAATAGAGCATGCAAATCAGATAGGAGCATATTACATCGCTACCGGCCATTACGCACAGGTTTATCATGATCCTTTGAAAGACAAGTATTTTGTTGAGGTAGGGAAAAACCGTGGAAAGGACCAATCATACATGTTATACAGACTGGGACAAGATGTTCTGAGCAGGTTAATTTTGCCACTGGGTACAGCCGAAAAGAAAGAAGATGTGAGAGCTTTCGCCAAAGAAAACAATCTTTCAAACTGGGGAAAAAGTGACAGTCAGGAAATTTGCTTCCTAGAGTCAGATGCAGGGTATGCAGATTATATTGAACACCATGGCGTAGAAATGGAAACGGGAAATTTTGTCGACTCAGATGGAAAAATTCTGGGAAGACATAAGGGTATACATCACTACACAATAGGTCAAAGAAAGGGTCTTGGAATTGCTTTAGGCAAACCGGCATTTGTTACTGATATCGATCCGGTCGGAAATACAGTAACTCTCGGCTCAAACGAGGATTTGATGAAGAAAGACATTTTCTCCACGGACAACATTTTTTCTGAAACTTCATCTCAGAGTATGCCTGAGGGTTACGAGGATGGTTTCAAGTGCATGGCTAAAATTCGTTATGGTGCGAAACCTGCACCTGCGCACGTCAGAAAGCTTAAGGGAAGAGATGATATTCTTCATATAAGATTTGATGACCCTCAGAGAGCACCAAGCCCGGGTCAATCAGTGGTCTTTTACATTGATGACAAGGTTGTCGGCGGAGGCTTCATAAGTAGAAAGGATTGAAAGATGGCAGTTTACGGAGATAATTTCAGATCGTATTTGAATAAACTCGTATTCATAAGGTCAATAGAGGGCATTGAGGAAATCGCCGAAAATAATCCCGATAACATTAATGGATATTTTGCATATATATTCTGGTCTAAGGATGGACAAGTCTGTCTCAGGATACTTGATGTTGGATACGGACTTGAAGATTACTTCGAAACAGGAGATGAAAATGTTGATTTTCTTGAGGAACAGAGGATTTTGCCTCTTCAGGGTAAAATCGATGACATACTGTATGTGTTCGACGGGTCTGTTGTCGCAGATAGCGAGAGATACAGCAGAATGGTTGCAAGTACAGAGATGGCAAACCTTGTTTCCGAGGAGATGATAAACGCCCGGGAAAATAAAGAAATAGATGAGTTTCGAGACGCTTTGAATCAGGATATCCTTACTGTAGTTTTCTTCACAAAACAGTTGCCGATCAAATCTAAAGCTAAGGTCAGGTGTAAAGGTTTCTCCAAGGGGCTGTTCTATGGGGAACTAATGCAAGTGCCATTCGGATGGAAGAACCTGGCAGTTGGAGACGAGATAGAGTTTAGACTTGATAGAATGAACGGAGCCACAGTTCTGCTAGCCTCTGTATAGTGTTTTGTGGTATAATGTGGGCATGGAAACTAGAGATATCGAAAAAATTCTAGCTGAATACGACAGATGGAAGGCAAACACTTCCGAAGACCACAGTGAGCAACTCTATTTGGATAGCCTTATGGCAGATGATAGAGAGCTCTATGATTCTTTCTATAGAGAAATTGAGTTCGGCACATCCGGCCTAAGAGGGATAATGGGTCTAGGACCAAATAGGATGAATAGATATGTGGTTACCAGAGCCACAAGAGGTCTTGCTGATTATCTCAATGAGATTAATCCTGAGGGAGCTAAAGTTATAATTTCTTATGATACCAGAAATCATTCCAGGGAGTTTGCTAGGGTTTCGGCGCAGATTCTAAGGGAGATGGGCATTGATTCCAAGATGTTTCGAAAACCTACACCTGTCCCGGTTCTTTCCTATGCCATTAGGAAAGAGAATGCTGATATGGGAATCATGATCACCGCCAGCCATAATCCTAAGATTTATAATGGCTACAAGGTCTATAATTCTCAGGGACATCAGATTGTGGGAGATGAGGCTAAGGTAATAATGACCAAAATTCACGCTTGGGATTATTTTGATGTGCCTAAAGAAGAGTTTGAGCCACACTATCTTCCCAAGGAAGTTTCAGATGCTTTTCTTGATTCCACAGTTGAACTGATCCAGGATTCCCTAAGGGAAATTCAAGGAGATTCGGACAAAAATATCAAAATTGTATATACTCCACTGAATGGAACGGGAAGGGATTTTGTACTGGAGGCACTGAAACGAAGAGCTTTTACCAATGTGATAACCGTACAATCCCAGGAGATGCCGGACGGGAATTTCCCCACTTGTCCGGTGCCAAACCCTGAGAAGATTGCAGCATATAACGAGGCATTCTATACTTTGGATCAGGAAGAAGGGGACATAATAATAGCTACAGATCCTGATTGCGATAGGGTTGGTGTTGCTATGTACTTTGATGGGGTTAAGAGAATTCTAACAGGAAATCAGATTGGAATTCTGCTCTTTGATTTTTTGTGCAGCAACCTTTCAAATGTCAAGGATAAATTCGCCATGAGATCTATTGTTTCCACTGCACTTTTCGACAAAATAGCAGGGGAGCACGGTGTGAATGTCATCAAGACTTTGACAGGTTTCAAATATATGGGTAAAGTCATGTCAGGCATTGAGTCTTCCGGAGATATAAATAGATTTCTATTCGCATTTGAGGAAAGTAACGGCTACCTATTCAATAAGGATATAAGGGATAAGGACGGTATAGGTGGAGCTTTACTCATAGCGGAGATGGCTGCATATTACAAAGTAATTGGCACTTCCCTTCCCGAAAAACTTGATGAAATCTATAATTATCATGGCCAGTATCACGATAAGACTGAAAATTATGTTTTTCAGGGAGCTGAAGGAAGAGATATCATGGAAGGGATAATGACGTATTTCCGGGATAACATCAAAGGATTTTTAGGTGGTATAGAAATCCTTGAAAAAATCGATTATCTTAAGGAAGAGGACGATTTGAAGGAAGATATCCTCGAATTTAAGCTAAGAGATCACGGAATATTTATTATAAGGCCCTCCGGAACTGAGCCTAAACTAAAGGCATATTTCTTCGGAAACAGAGATACCAGAAAGCTAGAGTCAGAAGTTGGAAACATTATCGACATGTTCAGGCCTAAATAGACTTTCTAAAACAAGCTAATCAAAACAACATAAATCATAATTATCAAATCATAATTTCAAATCATTTGAAGGCAGGTAAATTGATGAAAAAACTTGGACTAAACGAAATAAGAGAAACTTTTATTAATTTTTACAAAAGCAAGGGGCACTACGTGGAAAAAAGTGCTTCTTTAATTCCAAAAAGTGACAAGAGCTTGCTCCTGATAAACTCAGGTATGGCTCCTTTAAAGGGATATTTTTCCGGTGCTGAGACACCTCCTGCCAAGAGAATGACAACATGTCAGAAATGTATTAGAACAGGAGATATGGATATTGTTGGAAAAACCTCAAGACACGGAACTTTCTTTGAAATGCTCGGTAGCTTTTCCTTCGGAGACTATTTTAAAGAAGAATCCCTAAACTGGGGATGGGAACTGATGACTGAGGTCTTTAAGCTTCCGAAGGAAAAGCTATGGGCCACCATCTACCTGGATGATGATCAGGCCTTTGAAATCTGGAAGAAAATCGGCATGCCTGAGGAAAGAATTGTTAGACTAGGCAAAGAAGATAACTTTTGGGAGATAGGACTTGGACCCTGTGGCCCATGTTCAGAAATATATTACGACAGAGGTGAAGAATTCGGCTGCGGCGATCCTGACTGCAAACCCGGATGTGAATGCGACAGATATGTAGAGTTTTGGAACCATGTGTTCACACAATTTTCGAAGGAAGAAGATGGCAGCTACTCAGACCTTGAGCATCCGAACATAGATACAGGTATGGGTCTTGAAAGAATCGCATGTATAATGCAGGGTGTGGATTCCATCTTTGATATAGACACCATCAAATATATTCTTGATGGAGTTGTGGAAAAATCCGGAGTTCAGTATTCTGATGGTAAGAATGAATCGGATATTTCCATAAGAATAATCACCGACCATTTGAGATCCATGGTATTCATGATTGGTGACACCATAACCCCAAGTAACGAAGGAAGGGGCTATGTCCTCAGAAGAATTATAAGGCGTGCTGCAAGGCATGGGAGAATCCTTGGCTTGAGGGAACCATTCCTTCACACCCTTTGTGAAAGGGTAATCGAAGTTTCGGAAAAGGCTTACCCTGAACTGGAAAAACAAGCTGATTACATTAAGAAAATCATTAAAGCCGAAGAGGAAAAATTCGCCCAGACAATCGATCAGGGCTCAAATATTTTGGACGGGTACATCGAGGAACTTCAAACATCGAAGACTACTGTTTTGTCAGGTGAAAATGCCTTCAAACTTTATGACACCTACGGATTCCCTCTCGAATTGACAGAAGAAATCCTTGAAGAGAAGGGTATGACTGTGGACAAAGAAGGCTTTGAATCCAAGATGAGAAATCAAAGGGAAACTGCACGAGCCGGAAGACATGTTGGCGAGGAAGCAGGATGGGATGCAAACAGCGATGATCTTGACCTTCCACCGACAGAGTTCATTGGCTATACGGAATTTGAGGGAGAGGCAGAAGTCCTAAAGGTGATTTCCGGAGCCGAAAAACTCAGAGTTTATGTGAACAAAACACCGTTCTATGCCGAGGGTGGCGGTCAGACCGGGGATCGTGGTGTCATCAAAGGTGAGGACTTCCAAGGAGAAGTAATTGATACCGTTAAGCACGGTTCTGCTTACTGCCACATTGTTAATCCCATTTCAGGAGAGCTTAGAGAGGGAGATAAGGTTCATCTGGAAATAGATATCCTTCGCAGAAACAGAACCGCCAGAAACCATACTGCAACCCATCTGATGCACAGGGCTCTTAAAGATGTCCTGGGAAGTCATGTAAACCAGGCCGGATCCATGGTAAATGACAAGATTTTAAGATTTGATTTCAGTCACTTTAAAGGAATGTCAGAAGACGAAATTTTCCAGGTTGAAAGAGCTGTAAACATTGCTATTGATAGGTTTATGAATGTCACCGCCCAGGTTATGTCAATGGACGAAGCTATTTCGTCCGGAGCAGTTGCACTCTTCGATGAGAAATATGGGGACAGGGTTAGAGTGATCACCTGTGGGGATTACAGCAAGGAGCTTTGCGGAGGTACCCACGTGTCCAACACAGGACAAATTGGTGGATTCAAGATTATCTCAGAGACAGGAGTTTCTTCCGGGACAAGGAGAATCGAAGCAATCACAGGAAGTAATATTGTTACCAGTCTGACCGAGACGGAAAGCCTCATGGATGATCTGTCCACAAAACTTAAGACTAACAAAAATGCCATTCTTACAAGAGTGCAGAACCTTCTTTCTGAAAACAAAGAACTGCATAAGGAATTAGATGAGTTAAAGAAGCAACAGATGGGAGATAGTCTCGGATCCCTACTTGATGGTGCCTATGAGAAAAATGGAGTTAAGCTAATAACTGCTGCCATTGAGGGCATGCAGGTTGGAGATCTCAGAAACCTGTCGGATGATATAAGAGAAAAGTTGCCTAATTCAATCTCTATTCTTGCAGCTGTTAGCGGAGACAAGGGCAATATGATAGTAAGGGTTTCAGACCAGCTCCTTGATAAAGGGTACAATGCAGGAAAAATAATCAAAGATGTCCTAGCCGCTTGCGATGGTCGTGGAGGTGGAAAGGCTGATATGGCTCAGGGAGGAATAGGCTCTGTAGAAAAGTTAAATTCCGCATTTGAACTTGCTAAAGAATTGATTTAAGTGTATAATACCAGTATATAGATAAGGAGGATCGAAATGGAGAGAAACACAATAATGTTTGATGCCAGCAAGGTTGAGCAGAAGACAACCAAAGAAGTCCTGGACACTGTGTATGCAGCCTTAGAAGAAAGGGGATATAACGGAGTAGATCAGATGGTAGGCTATATTCTGTCAGGAGATCCTTCATATATCACCAGCTATAACAATGCCCGCTCTTTGATTAGCAAGATAGACAGAGATGACCTTGTTGAAGAAATTTTGAAGGTATATCTGAAGAAATAAATTGTCAGTGACGGCAGGTTTAACCCTGCCGTTTTTTAATGTATATTTTCATTTAGATTATAATGATATGGAATTGGAGGAATGTATATTGAGAATACTAGCCTTGGATGTGGGAGATAAGACAATCGGCGTTGCAGTTACTGACCCTTTGAACATATTTGCTCAAGGAGTTACCACAATCGAGAGAGTCGGAATCAAAAGGGACACTACAGAGGTTCTAAATTATATTAAAGAATATGAATGTGACACCCTTGTCATCGGACTTCCCACAAACCTAATGGGTCATGACACGATTCAAACCGAAAAGGTAAGAGAGTTCAGGCAAAAGATGGAAAACAAGCTAAGGAGCAGTGGTTTGTCCGATGTTAAAGTTTTATGGCAGGATGAAAGATTCACAACTTCTATAGCCGAAAGCGTTCTTATACAGGCGGATGTGAAAAGGTCTAAGCGAAAAGAGGTAATCGATAAACAGGCTGCTGTTATAATTCTCCAATCATATCTTGACACCAAAAGATGATTTTACTCATATTACAAACGATAATTCCGAGAAGACTATAAATTGTTCGGAATAGAGGCGATTTTTGTACGGAAGGCAGCTATTTTGTTGTAAAATATTAGCAAAATCCTGAACATCCATTGAATTATATTCCCTCTGTGATACAGTATATATAGACAAATATTCCTTTTTTGTGATCGATATAAATTGGTGATGAGATAATTTAAATCCCATAGGTCACAGGCTGAAAGGACTAAGGAGGCAAAGAATGAAGAAAGTTGGAATCATTATGGGAAGTGATAGCGATCTTCCTGTTGTGGAAAAGGCCATAACTACCCTTGAGAATTTGGGGATTCCTTTTGAAGTCCACGTGTTCTCGGCTCATAGAACCCCGGAGGAAGCTCATGACTTCACTGCAAATGCAAGAGAAAGAGGTTTCGGCGCTATCATTGGAGCTGCGGGAAAAGCCGCTCATCTGGCAGGAGTCTTGGCAGCATCCACTTGTTTGCCTGTAATAGGACTGCCAATCAAATCTTCTACTATGGACGGACTTGATTCACTCCTATCTACAGTACAGATGCCGGGTGGAATCCCTGTTGCCACTGTTGCTATCAATGGGGCAGAAAACGCAGCACTTCTTGCAGCTCAGATTTTAGCTGTGGAGGATGAAGGCCTTTACGAAAAGCTTTCTGAGATGAGAAAGAATAATAGAGACAAAGTTCTGGCAAAGAACAAAACTGTAGAAGAAAAGTTTAACAAATAAGCAGATAGTGAATGATAATAAAAAGTTTGGAATTTTATATTTGATGAGGAGAAACGAAATGAATATTGAGAGAAAAGAACAGTTGTACGAAGGCAAAGCAAAGAAAGTTTTTAAGACAGATGATCCTGAACTATATATAGTTTCTTACAAAGATGATGCCACTGCATTTAATGGGGAAAAGAAAGGAACTATCCTTGGAAAGGGAGAGATCAATAACAGAGTGACAAACTTCCTGATGAAGATGCTTGAAGAAAAGGGAATACCTACTCATTTCGTTGAGGAAATAAACGGTACTGACAGCATCGTGAAGAAAGCTAAGATCATTCCTCTTGAAGTAATCGTCAGAAATATTGCAGCAGGTTCCCTGGCTAAGAGACTGGGACTTGAAGAAGGATATAAACTTGGAAAAACCGTGCTTGAGTTCAGCTACAAGGATGATGATCTTGGGGATCCAATGGTAAACGATTACCATATTTTTGCTATGGATTATGCAACCAAGGAAGATCTCGATACCATCAAAGAATATGCTTTCAAGGTTAACGATATTCTGACCGAGTATCTGAAAGATGCAGGAATTGAGCTTATAGACTTCAAATTGGAATTCGGAAAGACAAGTGACGGAAAGATCGTTTTGGCAGATGAAATCTCTCCTGATACTTGCAGATTCTGGGATACAAAGACCGGAGAAAAGCTAGATAAGGATAGATTCAGACGAGATATGGGCGGCGTAGAAGATGCCTATGTGGAAGTTCGAAGAAGACTTTTGGGAGAATAAGATGTCAGGACTTAGAGAAGAGTGTGGGGTCTTCGGAATTTTTGCCAAGGACACCCAGGACGTTGCAAGACTGGCATACTATGGTCTTTTTGCCCTCCAGCATAGAGGGCAGGAGAGCTGTGGAATCGTGGTAAATGACGACGGTCTGTTCCAAGCCTACAAGGACGTAGGCTTGGTTCAGGATGTTTTCACTCCTGAGAACCTTAAATCTTTGGGAGCCGGACACATAGCCATAGGTCATGTGAGATATGGCACCACCGGAGGTAACGACAGAAGCAACGCCCAACCAATAGTAGTCAACCATCATAAGGGAAGAATGGCCCTTGCCCACAATGGTAACTTGGTCAACTCCTATGAGATTAGGCAATCCTTAGAGGAAGATGGCTCAATTTTTCACACTACCAGCGATACAGAGGTTATCTCCTATGTGATTACAAAGAATAGAGTAAAATCATCATCTATAGAGGAAGCCATATCTAAGACAATGGATGTTATAGAAGGAGCATATTCTCTAGTTGTCATGTCGCCATCCAAACTGATTGCAGTTAGGGACAAAAGAGGTTACCGTCCTTTGTGTTACGGCAAGCGTGAGGATGGAACATACATCGTGGCTTCTGAGACTTGTGCTTTGGATGCAGTGGGTGCTAAGTACATAAGGGACATAGAACCCGGGGAGATTGTTGTATTCACCGAGGAAGGTGTTGAATCCATAACGACACATTGTGGAAAAGAAAAAGAACAGATTTGCATATTTGAGTACATATACTTTGCAAGACCTGATTCCGTAATCGAAGGAATCAGCGTTCACGAAGCGAGAAAAAGAGCCGGTGTCTGTCTTGCCCTTGAGCACCCTACAGACGCAGATGTTGTAATCGGAGTGCCTGACTCAGGCCTTGATGCTGCTTTGGGCTATTCTCAGCAAAGCGGAATTCCATACGGAATCGGCTTCATAAAGAACAAATATGTTGCGAGAACCTTCATAGCTCCGGGACAGAAAGCTAGAGAAGATAAGGTTAGAATCAAACTAAATGTTTTGTCTTCAACTGTAAAGGGCAAGAGGGTTATCCTTGTTGACGACTCAATTGTAAGGGGAACTACAAGTGCTAGGATTGTTAAGCAGCTCAGAGAGGCTGGGGCCAAAGAAGTACATGTAATGTCAGCAGCTCCACCTTTTGTGGACCCATGCTATTACGGAACAGACGTGGATTCTAAAGAAAACCTCATCGCATGTAAGTATTCAATACCTGAGATAGCTGAGAAAATCGGTGCAGATACATTGGGATACCTGAGTATTAGCAGCCTGAAATCTCTGGTATGCAAAAGAGACGATCAGGAATTTTGCAAGGGATGCTTCACAGGAGAATACGCTACAGAAATTCCAACGAAAAGCAATAAGGAACGATTTGAAAAGAAAATCAGCGAAAAAGAAAACAGCTAATATTTGAAAACTCGAAGAAAGGAAAAATCCCCGGAACCACTTTGAAAATGATTATTACTTAATATTGGACGGGATGGAAAGCATAAAAATGACTAAGAGTTACAGCGAAAGCTACAAAGATGCAGGAGTTGATATAACTGCAGGCTATAAGGCAGTTGAGCTCATGAAGGAACATGTGGCAAGAACCATGGTGTTTGGAAAGACGGATAGTCTGGGAGGTTTTGGAGGACTGTTTCAGCTTGAACTTGGAGATATAAAGGAGCCGGTTCTTGTGAGCGGTACCGACGGTGTTGGAACCAAACTCAAGATGGCATTTCTTACAGACAAACACGATACTGTAGGAATAGACTGTGTTGCAATGTGTGTGAACGATATAATCTGCGTTGGGGCAAAACCTCTGTATTTCCTCGATTATATTGCTGTTGGGAAAAACACTCCGGAAAGGGTTGCAAAGATAGTTTCCGGTGTAGCTGAAGGTTGTGTTCAGTCTGAATGTGCCCTAATAGGGGGAGAAACAGCAGAAATGCCGGGGTTTTACGGTGAAGATGAATACGATATGGCAGGTTTTGCCGTAGGGGTTGTTGACAAATCCAAAATTCTCGACAAAACAAATGTGAAACCGGGAGATGTCATCATTGGCCTTGCTTCATCAGGAATTCATTCAAACGGCTTTTCTCTTGTTAGAAAGGTCCTTGATGTAGAGAACACAGACCTGTCCGCTTCAGTTCCCGAGCTTGAAGGGAAAACCCTTGGAGAAGTTTTGATAGAGCCTACAAAGATATATGTAAATCCTATACTGAAACTAATTGAGGCTGTCAGGGTTAAGTCGATTGCAAATATTACAGGAGGAGGCTTTTACGAAAACATTCCAAGAGCACTTCCGGAGGGTCTAACGGCTAAAATTGAAAAATCAAGGGTCCCTGTACTTCCTATTTTCAAATACATTCAAGCTAAGGGAGATATATCTGAGAGAGATATGTACAATACCTTCAACATGGGCATTGGTATGGTTCTTGTAGTCTCCAAGGAAGATGAGGAAAAAGCAAAGGACATACTCAAAGATGCAGGAGAAGAAGCATATACCCTGGGAGAAATAACAGAATCGGATGAGGGCGTTGTTTTATGGTAGATGGTATTAGAGATACAGTTAGAGTAGCCGTTTTGGTTTCCGGAGGTGGAACTAATCTTCAAGCTCTAATTAATGCCGAAAAAGATGGAAGGCTTCACCCTTGCGAAATAAAGCTTGTGGTTTCAAGCAACGAAGGAGCCTACGCCTTAAAGAGGGCTGAAAAGGAAGGAATTAAGCAGGCAGTTTGTAAAGATGAGGACGAGCTTCTTAAAATCCTTAGGGATGAAGGTGTTGATATGCTTGTTTTGGCAGGATATCTAAGAATACTTTCTGGAAAATTCATACACAAATTTAAAAAGCCAATAATAAATATTCATCCATCTCTGATACCGGCCTTCTGTGGAAAAGGCTGTTATGGTCTCCACGTGCATGAGAAGGCTCTTGAATATGGGGTTAAGGTCAGCGGAGCAACGGTTCACTTTGTGAACGAAATCCCGGACGGCGGAGAAATCATCCTTCAAAAAGCTGTGGAAGTTAAATCAGACGATACTCCTGAAACTTTACAGAGAAGGATAATGGAAGAGGCAGAGTGGAAACTTCTTCCCAAGGCATGTGTCATAGTTGCCAAAGAAATAATCAAAAGCAGAAAAGACGGAAGAGAGGGGAATTTGTGATATGAGAACGATAACCGTAGAAGAAGCACTTAAGGGAAATAGATACCCGGGTCGGGGAATAATTCTGGGTAAAGCCAAGGGAGGCAAGAACGCTGTTGCGGTTTACTTCATAATGGGAAGAAGCGAAAACAGCAGGAACAGGGTTTTCTTGGAAGATGGTGAGGATGTAATGATCAAGCCTTTTGATGAGTCTAAGGTGGAAGATCCGTCTCTAATTGTTTACTATCCAATGAGATCCCACGATTATGAACTCATAGTGACAAACGGAGATCAAACGGATACTGTCTATAACTTCATGCTGGAAGGAGAAAGCTTTGCAGATGCTCTAAAGACAAGAGAATTCGAACCTGATGCGTCTAACTATACTCCTAGGATAAGTGGAATAATGGAACTTAACGAAGAGCTCACTTATAAGCTTTCCATACTCAAGTGCGGCAACCCTGAAACTCAAAAATGTTACAGATTCTTCTACGACTACGAAGCCACATCCGGAATCGGTCATCTGATACACACCTACGTGACAGACGGTAACCCACTTCCAACTTTTGAAGGTGAACCTAAAGAAATCGAAATCAGTGGCACTTTGACAGAGTTTGCAGACAGAGTGTGGAATTCACTTGACGAGGAAAACAGAATTTCTCTGGTTGCAAAGGCCATAGACCTGGAAAATGGCAAGGTAAAAACCTACATTATCAATAAAAACCATAACAATTAACAATGTATCGATTATAGAACACGAGGTAAGGATATGAAAGAATTTGAATTGAAATACGGCTGCAATCCGAACCAGAAGCCGGCAAAAGTTTACATGGCTGATGGCAAAGATCTACCATTTGAAATTCTTAACGGTAGACCGGGATACATTAACTTCTTGGACGCTCTAAACAGCTGGCAGTTGGTCAAGGAACTTGATGAAGCCTTGGGAGAACCTGCTGCAACTTCCTTTAAGCATGTAAGCCCAACATCAGCCTCAATCGCCGTTCCCATGAGCGATGCCTTGAAAAAAAGCTGTTTTGTTGACGATGTGGAAGGCCTTGACGATTCTAAGCTTGCAACCGCTTACGCAAGAGCAAGGGGAACTGACAGAATGTCATCATTTGGAGATTTCATCGCACTTTCAAGGCCATGTGATGTGGCTACAGCCAATCTCATAAAGAGAGAGGTTTCCGACGGAATAATCGCTCCAGGATATGAGGATGAGGCCTTGGAAATTCTCAGAAGCAAGAAAAAAGGGAATTATAATATCATCGAAATTGATTCAAGCTATGTTCCCGCTCACGAAGAAACAAAACAGGTTTTCGGCGTTACTTTTTCCCAAGGTAGGAACGATTATAAGATTAGCAGAGATGTTCTTTCTAAGATCGTAACTGAAAATAAAAACCTCACAGAAGAGGGTATGAGGGATTTGATTGTGGCTCTGATCACACTGAAGTACACCCAATCTAACTCTGTGGCATTTGCTAAGGAAGGCCAGGCAATCGGTGTGGGAGCTGGACAGCAATCGAGAATTCACTGCACAAGGCTTGCAGGGGACAAGGCTGATCTATGGCATCTGAGACAGTCGGATAGAGTTCTAAATCTTCCGTTTAAAGAGGATATCCCAAGGGCTGTTAGGGACAATACCATTGATGTATACTTGGGAAGAGATTATATGGATTTTATCGACGATGGAAGATGGGAAGATGTTTTTACTTCCAAACCGGAGCCATTCACAAGGGATGAGCAGGTGGAGTACTTGAGCCAAATCTGTGGAGTTGCCTTGGGTTCTGATGCTTTCTTCCCATTCGGTGACAACATCGAAAGAGCCGCTAAGAGCGGAGTTAGCTTTGTAGCACAACCCGGTGGCTCAATTAGAGATGAAAATGTAATTGAAACATGTGACAGATTCGGTATGGTGATGGCATTCACAGGAATGAGACTTTTCCATCATTAAGAAAATTATATTGACAAGGAGTATTCACAAATGAAAATTCTCGTGGTTGGTGGTGGTGGCAGAGAGCACGCTATCATCAAAAAGATAAAGGAAAACCAAAAGGTTGAGAAGATCTTTGCTCTACCAGGAAACGGTGGAATTGCTGCAGATGCAACCTGCGTTGATATCAAGGCTACAGATATTCCCAGAGTCAAAGAATTTGCCATCAAAGAGCAGGTGGACTTTGCCGTTGTAGCCCCGGACGATCCCTTGGTTCTTGGAATGGTTGATGAGCTTGAGGGAGCAGGGATTCCTTGCTTTGGACCAAACAAAAGAGCAGCGATTATTGAAGGGAGCAAGGCATTTTCCAAAGATCTAATGAGGGAATACAATATCCCCACAGCAAAATATCAGATTTTCGACGATTTTAAGAAGGCGTCTGAATATCTATCGGACAATTCGACTCCAATAGTTATCAAAGCCGATGGACTTGCTCTGGGGAAAGGTGTAATTATTGCTGAAAACCATGAAGAAGCAATGAATGCTCTGAAAACAATAATGAAGGATAAAGCCTTCGGGGACAGCGGCAACAGAGTTGTAATCGAGGAATTTCTTGAGGGCCCTGAGGTCTCTGTTTTGACTTTCACCGATGGGAAAACTATAGTTCCAATGGTTTCCTCTATGGATCACAAAAGAGCCTTAGACGGGGACAGAGGGCCTAATACAGGTGGCATGGGTGTAATTGCTCCAAACCCATACTATACTGACGATATTGCAAAGAAGGCGATGAATGAGATTTTCATCCCAACTTTAGAAGCTATGAACTCAATAGATAGGCCCTTTAAGGGATGTCTATATTTTGGGCTGATGATAACCAAAGACGGTCCAAAGGTTATCGAGTACAACTGCAGATTCGGAGACCCGGAAGCACAGGCTGTTTTGCCTCTTTTAGAATCAGATCTCCTTGAAATAATGATGGACGTTAGAGATGAAAAGCTTGACCCTTCAAAAGTTAAGTTTTCCGATGATTCAACCTGCTGCTTGGTACTGGCATCAAAAGGTTATCCAAAGGCATATGAAAAGGGGTTCCCTATAACCTGGAATGATGAAGAAGCTGATAATATCTTTGTAGCAGGAGCCAAGCTTGAAGATGGCCATCTCGTTACAAACGGAGGAAGAGTTCTTGGGATTACCGAGAGAGGAACAAATCTCAAAGAAGCTATAGACAAGGCATACAAGACAGCACAAAACATCAATTTCGATAACAAATACTACAGAAATGACATTGGACATAAGGCACTTAAGGTACTAGGAGAGGTGGAATAATGGTCAGAAGAGTTTTTGTTGAAAAAAAGCAAGACTTTGCTCACGAGGCTAAGGAGGTTCAAAGAGAGATAAAGAGTTTTCTTGGAATCGATAACCTCAGCGAGGTGCGAATAATTAACCGCTACGATGTGGACGATATTGAGGATGATGTATTTCAGAGAGCTGTAAATACTGTATTTTCAGAGCCACAGGTAGACAAGGTTTTGAGCAGGGAAGAGCTAAATATAGGAGATGGGGACTTCCTCTTAGCAGTCGAACTTCTTCCCGGACAATTCGATCAGCGAGCAGAAGCAGCCTCTGAGTGTATACAAATGATTTCTCAGGGGAAAAAGCCTAGGGTGAGATACGCTAAACTCTATGTGTTTACCGGCACAGATTCAGAACATGATAAGAATAAAATTCGCAAGTATATCATAAATCCTGTGGAGGCCAGAGAAGCAACTCTCTCAGAATATGAGGACCTGAATCTCGCCATTGATCCTCCTGAAGATGTGGAGATTCTCAGCAACTTCAATCAAATGAGCGAAGATGAACTGGAGAAATTGGCAGCAAACATGGGTCTTGCGATGGATATTTCCGACCTTGCTTTCACTCAAGAATATTTCCGCAAGGAAAATAGGCCACCAACAATAACTGAAATCAGAGTCATAGATACATATTGGTCCGATCACTGTAGACACACCACTTTTAACACTGTCATCGATGATGTAGAATTTGACGATGAAAACGTCAAAGAAACCTATGATTTATACCTGAAAATCAGGGAAGATTTGAAACGAACTAAATCCATCTCTTTGATGGATGTGGGTACGATTGCAGCAAAATACCTACGCAGTCAAGGTAAGCTTGCCAATCTCGACAAGTCTGAGGAGATAAACGCCTGCACTGTCAAAATTAAGGTGGAATCTTCCCAAGGGGAAGAGGATTGGCTACTTCTCTTCAAAAATGAAACCCATAATCACCCTACAGAGATTGAGCCATTTGGGGGAGCAGCAACCTGTATAGGTGGCGCTATCAGAGATCCACTCTCAGGCCGTTCATATGTTTACTCCGCCATGAGGGTAACAGGAGCCGGGAACCCTCTCGCAGATGATGATGAAACCTTAGAAGGAAAACTACCTCAGAGGAAAATCGTAACCACCGCTGCTAAGGGATATTCATCTTACGGAAACCAAATAGGTCTTGCAACAGGTCAGGTGTACGAGCTCTATCATCCCGGATATATCGCTAAGAGAATGGAAGTAGGCGCTGTTATAGCTGCTGCACCTGCTGAAAATGTAATTAGAGAAACACCCCTAGCAGGTGATGTTGTTTTGCTCCTAGGGGGTAAAACAGGAAGAGATGGCTGTGGAGGGGCGACAGGCTCATCTAAATCTCATACAACTACATCCATAGAAACAGCTGGAGCAGAAGTTCAAAAGGGTAATGCACCGGAAGAAAGGAAGCTACAGAGATTATTCAGAAATCCTGAAGCCAGCAAGCTTATCAAACGCTGTAACGATTTTGGAGCAGGTGGCGTATCCGTTGCCATTGGCGAGCTTGCAGAAGGTTTGGATATAAACCTTGACAAGGTACCAAAGAAGTATGAGGGGCTTGATGGTACGGAGCTTGCCATCAGTGAATCACAGGAACGTATGGCTGTTGTAGTCAATGCCGATGATGTTGAGAAGTTTAAAAGTCTGGCAGAAGAAGAAAACTTGCAGTGCACCAAGGTAGCTACAGTTAATGATTCCGGCCGACTTGTAATGAGCTGGAGAGGCAACAAAATCGTTGACATATCAAGGGCTTTCCTTGATACAAACGGTACGGATAAGCACACGGAAGCTAAGGTTTCTGAAGGTAAATCCTATGGCAAATCATCAAGTGGGGATTTCTCAAAGGATATGAAAGCTCTAGTCGGAGACCTGAACATCTGTTCTAAGCGTGGACTCTCTGAGATGTTCGACTCCACCATAGGGGCCGGCACCGTGATAATGCCATTTGGAGGGAAATTCCAGAGAACTCCTAACCAGTCAATGGTAAACCTGATTTCCATGGAAGAAGATACATCTACTACAGCTTCATTTATGTCATGGGGGTACAATCCATATATATCTGAACTGTCACCATTTGATGGGGCATATCTAGCAGTTGTGGAATCCGTCTCTAAGTTACTGGCTGCAGGGGCAGAGTTTAAAGATGTGTACCTTTCATTCCAGGAATACTTTGAAAAACTAGGATCTGATAAGGAAAAGTGGGGTAAGCCACTTGCCTCTGTACTGGGTGCTCTTAAGGCTCAGTTAGCCTTGGAAATAGCTGCAATAGGTGGGAAGGACTCCATGTCCGGTAGCTTTGAAGATCTTCATGTTCCTCCTACACTCATTTCATTTGCAGTTACAACGGGAGATGTCGGTAGGGTTGTAAGCGGGGACTTTAAAGGAGTTGACCATAAAGTAATTATGATTACACCTGAAATCGATGATAATGGTCTTCCTACAGGAGAATCTTTAAAGGAGGTTTTCGCTACTGTTGGTAAGCTGGCTCAAGAACAGAAAGCCCTAGCTGTATACACTTGTGGTTTTGGCGGTATAGCTGAAGCTGTCTACAAGATGTCAATAGGTAATAACGTAGGTTTCAAGTATTCTGATGATACTGATATAGACAAAATATTTGCCTATAATTACGGTAGCTTTGTAATAGAACTTTCCGACGATTGTGATGTTACGAAATTATTAAAGGACAACAAAGTATCCGTTCTAGGCGAGACAATTTCTCCAAACAAACTTATTTTCAAAGGGGAGAGCATTGAACTTTCAACGCTAGATGTAATCTACGAAGGTAAGCTTGAACCGGTTTACAACTTCCACGTGGGAGAAAAAATGCCTAAGGAAAACAGAGCACATGATGTATCTGAGGATTTAACCTTTAGAGGCAGCAGACAGGTTAAAAGTCATGCAGGGTACACCGTGGACATACCAAAGGTTTTGATTCCTGTATTCCCAGGAACTAACTGTGAGTACGACAGTGCTAAAGCTTTCAGAGCTGCAGGAGCAGATGTTGAAGTCTTTGTTATCAATAATTTGACCAGCGAGCACATAACTAAATCTGTGGAAGAATTTGCCAAGAAAATAAGGGAAAGCCATATAATCTTCATACCTGGCGGATTTTCAAGTGGAGATGAGCCCGATGGATCAGGCAAATTCATAACGGCATTCTTCAGAAATCAGCAGATTAAGGACGCCGTTGAGGACCTTATGGAAAACAGAGATGGCCTTATGGCTGGAATTTGCAACGGATTCCAGGCACTTATAAAACTTGGACTTCTGCCATATGGTAAAATCTTAGATGTTGAAGAGAATTTCCCAACTCTAACCCTGAACGAAATAGGTCGTCATCAATCCAAAATTGTCGATGTAAAAGTACTTTCAAATGCATCCCCTTGGCTAAAAAACACAAAGATAGGGGAGATATACAAAGTGCCTATTTCACATGGGGAAGGACGATTTGTGGCCTCTGATGAGGTGATTGATGAACTGCTATCAAATGGACAGATAAACACTCAATATGTTGACTTCGAAGGTAATGGCACTTACAGGATACATTGCAATCCTAACGGATCATATCTAGGTATCGAGTGCATAACATCGCCGGATGGCAGGATTATTGGAAAGATGGGACATTCTGAAAGAATAGGCGATAATCTCTACAAAAATGTTCCCGGTGAGTACGATATGGAAATGTTCAAGGCTGCGGTGGAATACTTTAAGTAGATGTGAAATTACTTTGGTTCTATAATATGGTTCTATAATATCCGTTGGGGTGAATGAAAAACATCCCAGCGGTTTTTTTCGTAAGTACAATTGAATGAGATATATATTATCTCAAATTAGTAGCTTCTTACAGATGTTGTTAAGAAATATAATAGTAGAGGACATAGAGTTAAAAGATATATAAAAAGATATAACTATTCTTAAAATCATAATTTTCGGAATAGTTATTATAATTAAAATCAATGGGGACTGTTTTCACGGGATTTTCGGGTTTCTATGAGCGCTAATGAATTCAGTCCCCGCTGTGCAATTATATTGTATGCTATTTGCTTTTGGTTGTTATTTGCGCGCCATCATTGGATATTAAAATTTAGTGAAATCTTGAAAAATCCGCGGCTCTCATTTGCGTTTTAACGGATTTTATTTCCCCTTGTGGATACATTGGTCAACGAAGTTAACTTGTAATTTGAGCATAAATTATGATCATCTCTGAAATGATATTTTTCCCTAGATAGCTTATTTCAAGATGCCTGATTTAGCTCAATTATCCACTTAACTAAAATATGGGAAGTTTTATCTCGTCACCTGGTTTGATATCTCCGGGATCGATATCATTATACTTGGCTACATGATAAACATACTCACGCTTATCCATATCATGTGGAACGTGACCATCAACCAGTGACCAAATACTTTCACCGGCAGTCACGTATACGGTATCATATTGGTCCACAGTATTACCTTGAGCATCTATGATACCAACTATACCCATAAAACTGCTCAATGCTATAATAGCCACTATAGCTAAAAACATCGTAAATCTAAATTTTGATTTAATTCTATATCTTCTCATCACTATACCCCTCCCTATTGAACATATGTTCGATAATAGAAGTATAGCAGAATATATGTTCTTAGTCAATAGAAAAAGAACAAATGTTTAAATTTTATTTAAACCTTGTTCTTATGGAGTATGTTTCTGTTATTACATCTGTTTAGATTGAAAAGTGAGAAAATCAGTCTATTTTCTCGTAGAATCGATCCATGTAATCGGAGATTTTATTTCTGTAAAGGATGCAGAGAATAGAGATCAGGACTGCCAAGCCCCCTACTACTCCCATCATCACGTAGTTTCCATGAGCATATAGATACCCAAACAGCAGGCTCCCACTCATGCCGAAAGTTCTCCCGACTATTGAAATGACGATAAAAATTTTAAAATTTATACGGGATATACCAGCCGCATACCCGACGAGATCCTTCGGAAGCCCCGGAATCAGATACAGCAAAAACACAATGTTATAAGCACGATGATTGTTCAGCATTGAAACTATTTTGTTGATTCGCTCCTCCCCGAAAAGAGTATTTACGGAGTTTGATCCAAGGAATCTTGCAACAAAATAAGTGAGTGCCGTACCGATTGCCGCTCCGATAAGTGAGTATACAAGACCCATGAAGAACCCAAAATAGTAACCGGCAGCCACCTGAAAAACCTGTCCCGGTAGGACGCTTACAATTATCTGAAGAACCTGGAGGCCTAGGTATACAAAGACAGCAAGTGTTTTGTTGGCATCGAGAAATGCCGTTACTTCCTGAATTGAGTCCATTTGACTTATCAGGTCTCGGCGGAAAAAGCCGATGTAAATCGGTATTGCGAAAATGAATAAAAATAAAAGAAAAAGCTTCAGCGCAGCCAATATTTTTTTGGAAGCATTAGATTGTCCATCTGTCATTTTATATCCACAAGTCCTTCCTTATAAAGCTGTTTGAGAGCGAACAAAACACCCATCTTCGAGTGGCTATATGTCATTCCCCCTTGGAAATACACGTTGTAAGGAGGTTTCACCGGGCCATCTGCAGAAAGCTCAATTGATGAACCTTGAACGAAAGCCCCTGCAGCCATAACTACATCGCTATCGTATCCGGGCATGGGCCAAGGCTCAGGTGTAACGAAGGAATCCACAGGGGCAGCTGCTTGGATACCCTTACAGAATGAAACGAGTCTCTCCTTGCTACCCAGCTGAATCGCCTGAATTATGTCACTTCTAGGTTGATCATTTGATGGAGCCACAGGAAAACCGAGCTCAGAAAAAACTTCGCCGCATATCATTGCACCCTTTATGGCTCCTGCAACTACCGTAGGTGCCATGAATAGACCTTGAAGCATTGTTCTGGTCTGTCCATATGTCAGGCCGCACTCTCCTCCAATTCCCGGGCAAGAAAGACGGTAAGAGACCTTTTCCACAAGATCTTTTCTTCCGATTGAATATCCACCTGAGAGGGCAAGTCCCCCTCCGGGGTTTTTGATGAGGGAGCCCGCCATGAGGTCGCAGCCCACATCAAGGGGCTCCCTCATGTCGAGAAATTCCCCGTAGCAGTTGTCCACGAAGATTATTATTTCGGGATTTATGGATTTGATATAAGCTGTTACTTGGGAAATTTCTTCCATTGTAATGGAGCGCCTCCAGCTGTAGCCGGTGGCACGCTGGATGGCGCAGACCTTTGTTTTTTCGTCTATTGCATCTCTTATGCCCTCAAAATCAAAGGGATTTTCTGCGTCACCGTACTGAGGTTTCAGGTCAACCTGCTTATAGGTGACGCCGTATTCCCGGAGGGATCCCATGCCTTGGCCACGGATACCGATTACCTCTTCCAGGGTATCGTAGGGCTTGCCGGAGACGTACACAAGCCCGTCGCCAGGCCGCAGGATCCCGAAGAGGCTGGCGGCCAAGGCATGGGTGCCATTGACAAAGGCGGTTCGCACAAGAGCAGCATCACCGCCAAAGACCTTGGCAAAAATCCTTTCCGTAATATCCCTGCCTGCATCATCATAACCATAGCCGGTGTTCCAATTGAAATGCGTATCGGATAGTCTCTCCTCCTGCATAGCCTTAAGAACCTTGTACTGATTAGCCTCAGCTATTCTGTCCACCTGAGAAAATTTATCCTGCAGACCCCTTTCTGCATCTTCTACTAAATTAGATATTGCATCCGGAATACCGAAAACTTCATATATGTTATTTAAATCTGTAAAATCCTTATCCATACAATCCCCTTTAATTAAATCCACTTATCAGCTTGTAGGCAAAATTTACTTCTCATTTTTCCGTTCTTTTTCCCATTCCATACCCTTCACAAGGTCACGTTTCACATTCTCTTTATGTGCAGCGTAGAGCTGAGTCGTGGTAACCTGTTCGTGATCCAAAAGAGCAGCCACATCGTATATGGAGTTCCCCCTACCGATGAGGCTTGTGGCAGCGGTCGCCCGTAGCTTGTGAGGGCTATACCCCCCTTTGCTGCTTGTTTTCAGGGCAATAGCCGTATACTTCTTAACCAGCTCCCTGATCTGTCTTTCAGTCAGACGACTGCCTTGAAGGGAAAGAAACAAGGCATCTTTGCTTTCATCTTTGACTCTATCTTCTTCAGGTCTTTCGTTGTTGATATAGTCGGCCAATGACTCTGTAACAGAGTCATTAAGGGGCATGATGCTCTCTTTGCCACGTTTTCTGTAAATTTTAAACTCACCCCTATTAAAGTTGAAGGAGCTTATGTTAAGTTGTTGCAGTTCTGATAATCTGAGACCGTATGTCAAAAAGAGGAGCAGAATTGCCTTATCTCGCTTCTTGGTTTTCTCCCAATAGCTCTTTTGATGTTTTGTCATTCCTGTACCCGTAGTAACCGCATCCAGCATTATCATAACTTCATCATCTTGTAGTGCCTTGATTTCTCTTTCTCCTGCTTTAGGAACCCTTATTGGGTCAAAACCATCGGTGATATTTTTGTCCACAAGCTCATCACGGTAGAGATATTTGAAGAGTACAGAAATTGATGACTTTTTGCGAGCAAGTGTTTTGTTGTTATTTTCGTATATGGTTACTGATTTCTCGTCTTCTACCTTGTATTTTCTGCAGTAGTCAATAAACATATTAACATCAACAGCCTTGATCTTATTCAGCTCAGAAACCTTGATTTTACTGGTGTCTTCTCCCTCGATGAGACCTGTTTCTTCTATGAGATAATTGAAGAAGAAAAGAATATCCTGAAGGTATGCCAGCCTTGTCATAGGCAAAACATTCCCCTTTAGATATGCAAAAAACCCCCGCATGAATCTTGGGAGTTCCTTTTCAATTTTTTCACATTGCTGAAAAATCTCCGCCTCTTTTTTCACTATATTGAAAGGTTTGTCACTTTTATTATGAATTCGAATTTCTTTTTCTGACATGACTTACCCCCTTAAGCTTAAGTTTATCCATTCCATATCTTCGTATTTTCTAAACCATGTGAGCTGCCTCTTGGCAAATCTTCTAGTATTTCTCTTAATGAGTCTCACGGCTTCATCAAGGTCAACTTCCCCATTAAGATATGAAAACAATTCCTTGTATCCGATCCCCTTCATGGAAATCTGCTCCTCAGAGAGTCCCATTTCAAGCAGCCCTTCTATTTCACTCACAAGTCCTTTTTTCATGAGAATATCAACTCTTCGGTTAATTCTATCGTAAAGTTCCTCCCTGTCCCTTGTAAGACAAAACATTTTTGCCTCGATCTGTGAGTACTTTTTCAGATTTATCGACTTGTAATCCGGGATGCTGCCGCCATTTTCCAAAACTTCGATTGCACGGACGACTTTTTTTAAATTATTGGGATGAATCTTGTTGGCAGTTTCAGGGGAAAGTCTCTCTAAAATACCGTGCAAGGCATCATTTCCCTTAAGTTCTGCAATATTGAAGAGCTCATCCCGTCTCTCATTGAAGACACCGCCCTGGGGTTTTTTTGAAAAATCGATATCGTATATTATACTGTCCAGGTAAAGCCCTGTTCCACCTGAAATGATGGGAACATTACCCCTGCTATGTATCTCTCTTATTGCAGACCTTGCAAGCTCCTGATATCTTGCAACGGAAAACTCCTCCCGTGGATCAACAAAATCGATGAGATGGTGTGGAACTTCTTTTCTTTCCTCAAAAGTAGGCTTCGCAGAACCGATGTCCATATATTTATATATTTGCATGGAATCACAGCCTACAATTTCACCATCTATCCTCTTAGCCAGATCGATTGCATATTCTGTTTTCCCAACTGCAGTAGGCCCTGCAACAACGAATATTGGTATAGGATTTCCCATATCTTGTGAGTCCTTTCAAGGTTGATAAGTTGATAATTTCTTTCAGATATGATAAATGTTCTTAGGCTTGATAGGTCCTTGTTTCACGCACGTTTAAACATACGCTCAAGCTCATACTGTGTAAATTTGATTATAGTCGGCCTGCCATGAGGACAGGAATAGGGGTTTCTGCACTTCTTAAGGGAATTGAGAAGGCCGGTTACCTCTTCAGGAGTAAGGTGGTCATGGGCTTTGATCGCACTTTTGCATGACTTGGTGATGAGCTTATCGATGGCGACCTGATTGTTGAAATCATCCCTAATGTCGACATTCTGTATAAGATCTTCTGCGAACTTCTCCCCTTCCTCCATAGACATGAAATCGGGGATTCCCTTTATTATTACAGAGGATGGTCCGAAGAGTTCAATTTCGAATCCGAGAGATTCCAAAATCTTCTTCCATGAGTCGATTAGATTCATTTCTCCGTGGGTCAGATCCAAAACAGTTCCTATTGCCATTAGCTGTGTAGTTCTTCCTGAAAACCCCTCCTCAAGATAATTGCCTACAAGTTTCTCATAATATACCCTTTCGTGAGCTGCGTGCTGGTCTATCATATAAAAGTATTTGTCGTCAGTACACAGAATATATGTGGCAAAAACGACTCCCAAAGGTCTCATCTCTTCCCATGAAAGTCTAACTCCACCGGGATCAAGGTCAAAGGCTTTTATTTTTTCGATATCATCGTAATCTCTAGTGGCAGAATCATCCTCAGAACTTAGAATATCCCTGAGGGTAAGCTGTTTTGTTTCTGATAAATCAAGGGGAGAATCCTGAACTATGTCATGAACTAGGCTATACTCCTTTTGTGAAGCATTCAAGGGTTCTGTCCGATTTATAGACAATTCTTTATTTAAAGATAAATCGAGATCTCCCATATCGATAGCAGGTCTAGGAACTGATTCCGGAGCGGTGAGAGCATTGTATATGGTATCGCTTATGAGATCCACAACCTCATCTTCTCTGTCGAATCTAATGATTTTTTTGTTTGGATGTATATTCACATCGATAGAAGTCGGATCAATGTCCAGCAAAATAAAGGTTATGGGAAAACGACCTTCAAATAACCTTTCTCTGTATCCCTTTTCAACTCCACGGTCAATAGCTGCACTTTCAACGATTCGACCATTTACTAGATAAACTTGAGACTTTCGACTGTTTCTGCTTATTGAGGGTCTTGAAATATAGCCTGATACTTTGAGACCGGGAATCTCACATGAAATTGGTATGAGATTTCTAAAATCTCGGTGATCATACACTTGGGAAATGCTGTTTTCTAAGTTTCCATTACCGGATGTAGTGAAGGTAATTTTACCGTTGACCAAGTACCGAAAACTTATATCAGGAAATCCCACAGCAATATTGCTTAGAAACTCCGTGATTCTTCCGGTTTCTGATGCCTCTGATTTCATGAATTTAAGTCGTGCAGGAGTATTGTAGAATAGATCTTTGATTACCATTGTCGTCCCCTCAGGGCAACCGATTGGGGACTTGGAAATTATGTCTCCCCCATGTATTATGATCTTCGTTCCGACCTTATCTTGCCTTGACTTTGTAATGACTTCCATTCTCGTTACTGCTGCAATGCTTGCAAGTGCTTCTCCACGAAAACCTAGGGTGCTAAGGCTGTTAAGGTCTTCTGCTTTGGTAATTTTACTGGTAGCATGGCGAAGGAATGCTTTTTCTATTTCAGAATTTTCTATACCGATTCCGTCATCGGTGACTCTTATGTAGGTTTTCCCGCCTTTTTTGATCTCGCAAACTATGGATTTGGCTCCTGCATCTATGGAGTTTTCAACAAGTTCTTTGATTATGGAAACGGGCCGTTCTATGACTTCCCCTGCTGCGATTTTGTCAGCTACAGATTTATCCAAAAGATTAATTTTCATCTGCAATATCCTTTAAGTCTTCAAGAATTTGAAATGCTTCTGATGCTCTCATATCATTTAAATCAAGGTTTTTGATTCGGTCAAGGGCATCCTCATATAGATTGAAATGAGAGCTTTGTGTATGAATAAGATTTTCATCACTTATATCATCAAGATTTAAATGAATGTCTCCGGACTCTTCTTCTAATTCTCTGAGTTTTATTTTTGCGTTTTCGAGAAGTTCCTTTGGTACACCGGCAAGTTTCGCGACATGAATACCGTAAGATTGACTGGCAGCCCCTTCTACTATTTTGTGAAGAAATACTACCTCGCCACCTTCATCCATCACATCCACATTTAAGTTAAAAGCTCCATTTATTCTTTCCGGTAAAACAGTAAGCTCATGGTAATGGGTTGCGAACATTGTGCGAATCTTCAGATCATGTTTACATAAATAGTTTATAGTAGCAAATGCTATGCTCATTCCATCATAGGTGCTGGTTCCCCTGCCTATTTCATCAAGAATTATTAGGCTTTTCGGGGTTGCAGAGGACAGTATATATGCCAACTCGCTCATTTCTACAAAGAATGTTGATTTTCCCTGACTGAGGTTGTCCGATGCTCCTATCCTGGTGAATATCCTGTCCACCGTTCCGATGTGAGCCTTTGATGCCGGAACAAATGATCCCATCTGAGCCATCAGGACGATTAAGGCGGTCTGCCTCATATAAGTGGACTTTCCAGCCATATTAGGGCCTGTTATTATTGCCATGAAGTTTTCTTCTCTGTCAAGGTGTGCATCATTTGGAACAAATAACATTCCATCTTCCATTTTTTCGATTACCGGATGTCTACCATTTTCAATGTGAAGAACTTCACTGTCATCAACGATTGGCCTTGTGTAGCCGTTCCTGGAAGCAACAATAGCTAAAGATGACAAAACATCAAGGGTTGCAATGGCTACGGCAGTTTCTTGCAATTTAGAAATGGCGGGAATAATGCTTTTTCTCAGCTCGTGAAAAAGTTCATATTCAAGTTTATTAATCTTATCCTGTCCGTTTAAAACAGTTGACTCAACCTCTTTCATTTTAGGTGTGATATATCTTTCGTTATTTACAAGTGTCTGCTTTCTTATATATTCATCAGGAACCTTGTCAATCTGACTCTTGTTGACATCTATGTAGTAACCGAATACTTTGTTGAATCCCACCTTTAAATTCTTAATGCCAGTTCTCTCCCTTTCGGTGGCCTCAAGGGAAGCAATCCATTCCTTACCATCCTTGATTGAATGGTTGAGCTCATCCAGTCTCTGGGAATATCCTGCATTTATGATTCCCCCATCTCTGAGATTTAAAGGAGGTTCTTCAATGATAGCTGCTTCTATTGTGTTTGCAATATCATCGAAGTTGTGAATATCTTCTGTGAGTTCCATAAGCAGCGTAGAATCCGTATTTTCTACCAGATGTTTGATGTCAGGAATTGCCTTGAGGGACTTCTTCAATGCTATCAAATCCCGTGGATTTAAAGATGCGGATGCAACCTTTCCGGTAATTCTTTGAAAATCGTATATGGCATCCAGTTTTTGCCTCAAATCATTTAAAAGGAGCTGATCGTCATGGAGCATTTCAACTGCATCAAGTCTTTTGTTGATAGCCGAGGATTGGTTCAGTGGCTCACGAATCCATTGCTTCATGAGTCTTGCACCATGTGCAGTCTTGGTTTTGTCAAGTACATGAAGAAGAGAGCCGCTGAGCTCTTTATCGTAAAGGGTCTCTGTCAGTTCAAGATTTCTAAGGGTAGCGTTATCCAATGCCATGTTGGAACCAAGTCTATATTCCCTGATCTTTGTTATATGGTTCATCTTATACTTTTGAGTTTCCCTCAAATATGACAGTAGACCTCCTAGGGCTTCCACTGCTCCCCCATCTTCGGAAATTCCTAGGGAAGTAAGATTTGTAACGTCAAAATGAGCTCTGATAACATCCTTACCTGCTGAAGTTGCAAAATAGCTGTCAGGCTTAAACGTAGTGTATGCTCCGGTAAGGCTTTCAAGGGTTTCTTTACTCATCAAAGCCTCAATGCCTTCATTGGCAATTATCTCCGAGACATTTAATTTATTAATCTCATTGAGCAGATCATCAAGGGACTTTTGTTCAAAAGCTCCATCATAGGATGTATACGTTGCTGAAAGTTCCCCTGTGGCAACATCTACATATGCAAGCTCCAGTGATTTTCCACTAAAATAAAAAGCAGATAGGTAATGATTCTCAGAAACATCAAAATCGTCGCTAACGACGTTAGTTCCGGGTGTAACAATCCTAACTACTTCTCTTTTCACAAGCCCCTTGGTAAGGGCCGGATCTTCCATCTGTTCGCAGATAGCAACCTTATAGCCCTTTGATACCAATCTGCTTATATAAGATGCCGCGGAATGAAAAGGCACCCCACACATAGGTGCCTTCTCTTCAAGTCCGCAATTTCTACTGGTTAAAGTAAGTTCCAGTACCTTGGATATCTCCAAGGCATCTTCAAAGAAGAGCTCATAAAAATCCCCCAATCTATAGAATAAAACGCAATCCGGGTATTGGTTTTTGATTCCCATGTATTGCTCCATCATGGGTGAAAGTTTCATATAAGCTCTACCTCCTAATTAAAATCTATTTGTTGTTCTTTTTGTTATATGCTTCAAGTCCTAATCTGATGAGTTCTACTCCCCTTCTCATATCTTCCTTGTTGAGGACGTAAGCAATTCTCATCTCATCCTTACCTAGTCCAGGTGTTGCATAGAATCCTTCTGCCGGTGCAAACATTACAGTTTCACCATTGTCATCAAACTCTGTCAGGAGGAACATCAGGAAGTCTTCCACACTGTCTACAGGAAGCTTAGCTGTCATGTAGAATGCCCCACCAGGCTTCTGGCAAACAACTCCCGGAATCTTCATTAGTTCTTCGTATACAACATCTCTTCTTGCACAGTACTCAGCTTTAACCTCATCATAATATGACTTTGGAAGTCTGAATAATGCAGCTGCACCGACCTGATCCACAGTTGAAGAGCAAAGTCTTCCCTGGGCAATCTTCATAGTATTTGTCATGAATTCTTCGTTCTTGGAAATCAAGAGTCCGATTCTAGCACCGCAGGCGGAATGTCTCTTGGAAACTGAATCCACGATTATAACCCTATCTGCATACTCCGGAAGCATTGAGAATGAAGTTACTTCCCTGTCGTCATAAGCGAATTCTCTGTAAACTTCGTCAGCGATAATCCAAAGATCGTGTTCCTTGGCGATCTCACCAATTAGCTTCATCTCGTCAAGAGTTAGAACAGTTCCTGTTGGGTTACCAGGTGAAATGCAGACGATTGCCTTTGTCTTATCTGTGATACAAGCTTCAATCTGCTCTCTCTTAGCATAGTGATATCCATCTTCTGCTTTAGTTGTAATAGGTACAACCTTACCGCCTGCAGCAGTGGCAAAAGTGTGATAGTTAGTGTAGAATGGCTCAGCGATAATAACCTCATCCCCAGGGTTCAAAAGAGCAATGAAAGTCATGGTCAGAGCTTCAGATCCACCAGTTGTTACTATGATGTTCTTCCTCTCAAAATCAACTCCATAGCCCTTGAAATAATCGATAACGGCATCCTGAAGTTCAGTATTTCCACCGGACTCAGCATAGGCAATTACCTTCTTGTCATATGCCCTGATAGCATCCATGAATACCTCTGGCGTAGGAACGTCAGGTTGTCCGATGTTCAGATGATAAACTTTCTTACCGGCATCCTTAGCCTTCTGAGCGATTGGATTAAATTTTCTGATTGGTGAAAATTGCATCGCTAATACTTTTTCCGACAGTTTCATTTTTACTTCTCCTTTTTCTCCTGAATAAAATATCGTTAAAGAGTTTCATGAGATGCCATCACCACCTCATGTATACATAAATCATTATAACTCAAATCTAATGTTTTTTCTAGATATAAAAGATATTCTATATTACCTTTAGCACCTTTTACAGGTGAATAATCAAGGTTTATCGGGGTAAGCCCACAGTCTTTCGCAAAATCCACTGCCTTTTCAATAACTTCCTCGTGAACCTTTGGATCTTTTACAATGCCGTTTTTACCAACCTGTTCTCTGCCTGCCTCAAACTGAGGTTTTACAAGAGCTACGATCCTTCCACTTTCTTTCAGAAGTTTCTCTGCGACGGGGAAAATATGTCTTAAAGATATGAAGGAAACGTCAATGGAGATAAAGTCCATGGTGCCCTCAAGCTCCGGTCTATCAAAATATCTGACATTACACTTTTCTATATTGATTACCCGAGGATCTTCCCTGAGTTTCCAATCCAGCTGGCCGTATCCCACATCTACGGAATACACCTTGGTGGCTCCGTTTTGAAGCATGCAATCTGTAAATCCTCCTGTGGATGCCCCTATATCCATGGCGGTTGCTCCCTCCAGGGATATTCCCCACAGATCAATGGCTCTGGCTAACTTTAATCCTCCACGGCTTACATAAGGGCACTCAGAGCCCTTTGCAGTAAATTCCCGGTCCGGTGAAAATGTAGTTCCTGCCTTATCTTCCCTTTGTCCGTCAACAAATACAAGACCTGCCATTATTCCCCGCTTAGCCTTCTCTCTAGAATCGAAATAGCCTAAATCTACGAGTATTTTGTCCAGTCTTTCTTTCTTCATAAATCCTTTCCGCTATGGAGTCTGCATCCATCCCATATTTCTTTTCCAGATTAGCAACATCTCCGTGCTCCACAAACTTGTCAGGCCATGTGATTCTAATTACCTTTATATCTGAATTAATTCCTGATAGCTTAGCGGCCAACTTCTGCCCAAAACCACCGTTTTCTATTCCATCCTCTAAAATTGCAATGGTGTGAATATTATCATTAAACAGAGAAATGTCCATAGGTTTAACCTGTTTAACATCTACAAGCCCTGCCTTAATACCATTATCAGAAAGCTTCTCCACGACTTTTTTCCCTGTTTCAACCATTCTGCCAACAGCCCATATATCAACTTCATTTCCTTTGAAAATTCGCTTATTACCCAACAAAATATCAGCATTTTTTCGGGTTGATGATGTAGAAGTCACAACTTCATTTTCTCTATCGGAGTGAGAAGAGAGAGCTGCTTCGCTATTTTGTGGACAGACACCTCGCGGATATCTAATTGCAACAGGTCCATTTATCTCATAAGCTTTTTGGAAAGCTTCCCTGACTTGCTCCTCTCCATTAGGTGTAAATATGGTCATATTAGGCATTGTGGATAGATAGGAAATATCAAAGACACCATGGTGAGTTTCTCCGTCTGCTCCCACTACTCCAGCCCTGTCTATGGCGAAGATAACCGGCAGATTCTGAATACATACATCTTCCAAGATCTGGTCATATGCCCTCTGCAGGAAGGAAGAATATATTGCAACAACAGGTCTAAGCCCGTTAGCCGCCATCCCGGCTGAAAAAGTTACTCCATGGGCTTCAGCTATACCCACATCGAAAAATCTGTCAGGATAAATTTTTGAAAACCTTCCTAGCCCTGTAGCATCGCACATTGCAGCTGAAACTGCCACAACGTCATCGTGCTCCTCTGCCAGAGCTAAGATGGACTCCCCGGCTACGGCAGAATAGGATTTTCCGTCTGATTTTTCAATTAGGCCTGTACATGGGTTAAAGCAGCCTACTCCATGAAATCTATCAGGGTTTAACTCTGCACTTAGGTAGCCCTTGCCTTTCTTTGTGATTGCATGTATAAGTACGGGACCGTCTATTTTTTTAGCCGCTTCCATGGCTTCCATCAGCTCATACAGATTGTGGCCGTCAACAGGTCCTAGATATGTGAGCCCAAGTTCCTCAAAGAGAACCCCCTTTGGTAGGAGGGCATATTTCATGTGCTCTTTAGCATTTCTCATGCCTTTATACAGAAATCCCCCAACTTTAGGAAGGTTTGCTACCTGGCTAATGGCTTTCTTAACATTAAGATACGGGTCCGATGTTCTCAGATTGCTGAGATGCTTGGCAAGGCCGCCCACATTGGGTGCAATAGACATTCCGTTATCGTTGAGTATTACTGTGACTCTACGGCTGCTCTCGCTTATATTATTAAGGCCTTCAAAGGCAAGACCTCCTGTCATGGCACCATCACCGATTACTGCAACTACATCGTAGTCGTCTCCCTTCAAGTCTCGGCTCACAGCCATTCCCATGGCTAGGGAAATTGCTGTGCTGCTGTGGCCTGTATCAAAGACGTCGTGAGGACTTTCAGACACCTTAGGAAAACCGCTCATTCCGCCAAAAGTTCTCAGTGAATCGAAGCCTCTGGCTCTGCCTGTGAGTATTTTGTGCACGTAGGACTGATGTCCCACGTCCCAAATGATTTTGTCCTCAGGGCTGTTGAACACTTTATGTAATGCCAAAGACAGCTCCACAACACCAAGATTTGGAGCAAGATGTCCTCCCGTAGCAGAAACTTTTTCAATGAGAAATTCTCTTATCTGATAGCTGAGGAGATCTAGCTCGTCAACGGTCATATTTTTAAGGTCTTCAGGAAAGTTATAATCGTAAATTGATTTAGACATTTTAATCCCTTCGCTTTTTTAGTTATTTATTACCTCTTGCGCTTAGCTAATGTGAGTACCAGCTCACGGAAAAATTCAGCATTGTCATAGTAATCTGCTATGGCAGCAACTGCATTTTCAGTATATTCATTCAATTTCTTTTGGGACGTCTCAAGTCCCTGTTTAGAAACGTAAGTGATTTTCTTTCTTGCCTTGTCAGTTCCGGTGTTTTTGCCAAGGTGACTGCTATCACCGATCTCATCGAGAATATCGTCGGCGATTTGATAAGCCAGACCAAGGTATTCAGCATAGGTGGTCATCTTGCTCATCATTTCATCATCGGCACCACCTAGGTAAAGCCCTGCTCTTACAGCCGCCACAAGGAGAGCACCTGTTTTGTTGATGTGAATGTATTCTATCATCTCAAGGGAGCTGTCCTGATTTTCTGCTTCCATATCTGAAACTTGCCCTGCAACCATCCCCTTGACACCGGCGTGCTTTGCTATGGAGTACATTGCGTTAATTCTCCTCTTCATCTTGTCTGTGTCATCAAAGTGAAGGTAGAGATCCTTGATCATAGTCTCAAAGGCGGTATTCAGCAGTCCATCTCCGGCAAGTGTGGCAATTGCATCTCCGAACACTTTGTGATTTGTAGGCTTTCCCCTTCTCAAATCGTCGTTGTCCATGGATGGCAAATCATCGTGAATCAGTGAATATGTATGTATATACTCTATGGCACAAGCATAGGGCATTGCTTCCTTACAGTCCCCTCCTGCAAATTTGCATGCAGCTAATAGGAGTGTAGGCCTCAATCGCTTGCCACCGGCCTCAAGTGAATATTTCATGGATTCGAATAAACTGATGCTCTTCTCGTCAATTCTAGGTAAGAAATCCAGGAGATAATCATTCACCAAATCTCTGTATTTATCGTACTCTTCTCTAAAATTCGTCATGATTTTCCTCTTCGTCAATTACTTTTTCTATCTCTAGCTTTGCATCTTTTAAAATTGCCATACAGGTTTTGTAGCTCGCCATTCCTTCCTTGTAGCAGGAAAGGCTCTCTTCCAAGGGAAGATTTTCTGTCCTGATCTTTTCGCTCATCTCATTGAGTTTATTGAGGTTGTCCTCAAATGATGCTCTATCCATTGTCTACACCTCTTCTAACATATGCTCATACTCCGGCATATTCTTTCTCTGAATACTATTAACGGTGCACAGAAGCTCACCGTCTATAAGTTTAACACAAATATTATCCTTTTCTCTCACGGAGCTGACTGTGTCTATGAGCTTACCTTCCGTGTTTTCGGTGATTGAATATCCCTTTTCCATAATTGCAGCGGGATTATTTACCTCAAGGCTTAGTCTTGCACTCTCACACTGATACTCGTAGTGCCTTATTAGACCTTCCATTTCACGATTAATTTCCCTTGCTGCCAGACTCAACTGCTCACCAAGTATATCCGCCTTACCTTTTAGAGCCTGTTTCAACAAAACAGCTTTTTCCCTAAGTTCTTCCTCCAGTGCATACGAATCATAGGCAGCCTTTTCACCTGCGGCTGTTGGGGTTTCTGCACGGTAGTCGCTAACCAAATCGCAGATGCTCCAGTCCATTTCGTGGCCTACTGCAGATATCACCGGAATATGGGAATTGAATACCGCCCTAGCTAAAACTTCTTCGTTATATGCCCAGAGATCTTCAACCGATCCACCACCTCGACCCACTATGAGAACATCCATATCAGGGTAAACTCTGTTTGCTTTTTCTATTTTTTTCGCTATATCTGAGGCTGCCCGTTCACCTTGAACGAGAGATGGAAAGAGAGAGATCTTTACTTTGTCGTTTTTGTTAGTTATAGTTGTAATAATATCATCTACAGCTGCTCCGTTTTCGGATGTTACGATTCCGATGTGGGAAGCAAATTGAGGTATAGGCTTCTTGAATTCTTCGCTGAATAAGCCTTCCCCATCCAGCTTCCTCTTAAGGGCTTCAAAGGCCATGGAAAGGGTGCCTTCTCCGGCAGGAGACATACCCTTTACGAATATGGAGTAGGTGCCATTTGGTTTGTATATGCTCAAAAATCCGGTGATTTCAACATTCATGCCATCTTCCGGAATGAATCTTAAATATCTTGCTAGATTTTTTGATAAAAAACAGTTTACCTTTGAGTACTCATCCCTTATTGAAAAATACTTGTGGCCGCTACTGTGGTGTTTGAAACCTGTGATTTCTCCCTGGATTTTAAGATCTGACAGTACAGAGCTTCCCCGGAAAAGTTCTTCGATATAGTTGCTTAGCTGAGATACTGTTATTGCAGAAATATTGTTACTTCGTCTCATTTTTATAAATAGCTCCAAGTACTGCATTCACAAAGCCGGGAGAAGTTTCAAGCCCGTATTTTTTTGCCATGTTTACAGCTTCATTAATAGAAATCGCAGGGTCGATGTCGTCAAAATACAGTATCTCTAAGAGGGCTGTCCTGAGTATAGAAAGATCTACTTTTGGAATTCTGGAAAGTTCCCAGTCCTTGGAAAAGGTACTTATTTTATCATCTATCTCTTGGTGGTGGGAAGTGAGAAGCTCATACATTTTCCTGCAGTATTCTCTGTCATATTTGGTTTTCTCTTCATCCATGTAGACTTCTTTGTCCTGTCCCTTGAAATCGTTTCTGGCATCCATTTGAAATGCGACTTTCATCATATGTTCTCTAGCTAATTTGCGTTTATTAACGTTCATTTCTTTTTTATCCTTTTGAAATTTACACCCTGAACGTGAATGTCAATCTTACCGATATTCACATTAGTTATTCTTCTTAGCTTTTTCGCCACTTGCTCCTGTATGTTCCACGCTACCTCAGGGATATTCTCCCCATAGTCCACTGTAACATAAATATCTATCAGCATACCCCTCTTGTCTTTCCCTAGTTTTATGCCCTTGTTTGGGGAGTCGATACCGAGAAGGCTTTTAGAAAGCTGCTCTGTTAGGTTTTCGGTCAAGTTTGATACCCCGGGAGTGTCCATTACGATATTTTGTATCACCGTTATGAGTAACTGCTCGTTGCTGATATCCATTATTTTTCAAAATCCTCATTTTCACTTTCGTTTTCTACATCGGGAATTGTCAACTTGACCTTGTCAATTCTTCTTTCTTTGATGGACATGATTCGAAGTATGTAATCTCCCACAGGAATATCCTTATTTAAGTCAGAATCTGTAGGAATTTCCCCGAGTATATCGATGATGAATCCACCTATTGTTTCGCTGGTATCCGACAAGAGCTTGATGTGGTAATCTTCCTCAAGATCGTCAAGGCTCACATTCCCGTCTATCATGAAAGTATTATCGTCTATCTTTTCCACTATGTGAGCATCTTCATCGTACTCATCATCTATGTCTCCCACAATCTCCTCAATTATATCCTCCATGGTTACAATGCCACTGAAACCACCGTATTCATCTATTAGAATTGCGATGTGATTCTTAGTCTTTTGAAGTTCGAAGAAAAGTGAGTCTATATTTTTTGTCTCAGGAACAAAATAAGGGGCTCTAAGAATCTCCCTAATATCAACCTTATCGAAACCGGTTTCCCTGGCCCTAATAAGGTAATCTTTGATGTTCAGCACTCCGATTATATTATCATAATCATCCTCATATACAGGAATTCTGGAGTACCTGAGTTCCATAAGCTTATCGATGTACTCTGATGTAGGTTCCAAAATATCTATGGCAAAAACATCCGTTCTAGGCGTCATTATCTCATAAGCAAGTTCATCATCGAAATTGAATATGGAAGAAATCATCTTTTGACCTTCTTCTTTGATGATTCCGCTTTCCCTTCCCACCTCAAGCATTGACATTACTTCGTCTTCTGAGAAATACTTGTTTTCAATATGGATTTCCTGCTTAAAAATAATGAGGATTAGGTTGACTACCCCTTTTGAAATCCAGAACACAGGTAAGCTGATTATGTGGATTCCATGCACAAAATAGCAGCATTTCAAGGCGATTTTTTCACTGTGGAGCAATGCAACCTTTGAGGCTAAAAGCACCGTTGTAATTAGGAGAAAAACCCACACAGAATTTGATATAATGTGATTGAATTGTAACTTCCAGACCACAGTAAATGAATAAACCAATATAATTATAGTAAAAATTTTGATTGAATACTGATACTTTAAAGGTCTTTCTATCAGTGATATGGCAAATTTTTCTTTCTTTTTGTCCTTGCTTGAATCCCTGTCCTCTATGTATTTTTTGATTCTGCTCTGACTTGTACTGTCTAAGGACACCGTAAAGCTCTGTAGCAATCCTAACATCAGCAATATGCATCCTAGTATGAAAATATTTCCGTACAAACTGGGGTCAGGTTTCATCTTTTTCTCCTTAGTAAGTATTCCTTCTCAACAGGAAAATCCATTGGAATTTCAATCATCTGCTGTGGAAGTGGTGCAGAAGATATAGGCTCTTTGGTCTCTGCATCGTACATTTCTGTAACCTTCATAGTATTAAATTCTATGCCTGGACCGAATACCTCGATTTCATCCCCTAAATTGATTTTGTTTCTCTGCTCCACAAGGGCGGTTTGGCTTTCCTTATCGTATCCTTTCACAACACCTAAAAATGTGTATTCTCTATAATAGGCACTGGTCTTGTAGTTCTGGTCTTCATTGTTTGGAGTCCCAAAATAAAATCCCGTTGTAAACTCTCTGTTGCTTGCCTTCTTAAGTTCTTCCATCCAGTCTTCCTCAAAGACATAGTTATCAGGGTCACTGAGATAGGAATCTATTGCTTTTCTATACGCTCTTACTACCGTTGCCACGTAGAATTTGCTCTTCATTCTACCTTCGATTTTAAGGGAAGTTATACCTGACTTTATTATCTCCGGTATGTGTTCAAGCATGCAGAGATCCTTGGAGTTCATGATATAAGTCCCCCTTTCATCTTCCTCTACAGGATAGTATTCACCGGGTCTCTTCTCTTCTACCAGCTGATATTTCCACCTGCAAGGGTGAGCGCATTCTCCCCTGTTAGCGTCTCTTTCTATCATAAAGTTGCTCAAAAGACATCTTCCGGAATAGGATATGCACATGGCTCCGTGGATGAAGGCTTCAAGCTCCATTCCATCACCAATCTCTCTACTTATTTCTTCTATCTCCTTAAAAGACAGTTCTCTTGCAAGGACTAGTCTTTTTACACCCTGGCTTTCCCAAAATTTGGCTGTCATGTAGTTGGTCATATTTGCTTGAGTGGAAAGGTGAAGTTCCGCATTTGGAATCACAGATTTAACCAT
This sequence comes from Anaerovoracaceae bacterium, assembly GCA_029983755.1. GTDB lineage: Bacteria > Bacillota > Clostridia > Peptostreptococcales > Anaerovoracaceae > S5-A14a. Next base: position 42,731 of record JASBYX010000001.1, on the reverse strand, counting down.
GGCGAGTACACCTGGATCTGAGATTATAAAGGCATCTATGGGAATATTTTTAATCTTGTCCAGATATTCCAAAAATGGCTTTACGTCTTCGTTGTGAGCGAAGATATTAGTTGTAAGATATGCTCTTTTGCCCATCTTGTGGGCAAAGTCAACACCTTCTTTGATTTCATCTATAGTAAGGTTTCCGGCACCGGACCTTAAGCTGAACATTTCACCGCCGAAATAGACGGCATCCGCTCCATATATTAGGGCAGTTTTCAACTTATCCAGATCTCCTGCCGGAGCCAAAAGTTCAATTTTATTCATCTAACCTCCATATCTAGTTAGTTAATTTATGTAAATTCAGTTTTCTTGTTTATTATTTGTACTTTCAGAGTGTTCAGTACATTCTAGTGATACTGATTCCGTCCCCAACGGAGAGAACCTGTGTAGATGAGCTTGGTATTTTGTACAGATAGTCCACAAAATCCCTCATTCTCTTAATGCTGGTCCTGTATCTCTTGTTTATCTTTTCCTCTGCTGTCATTCCCTTCATGAGAATATTATCACATATTATTATGGATCCCTTCTTTGTCAAGGGTAGGACCATTTCTAAAAAATCCTTATAATGCCCCTTTGCAGCGTCCACAAATATTAGATCGAAGGGGTCAGCCTTCCATTCTCCCTCTTTTTTTAGCATCTCAAGAAGATCCATAGCATCCCCATGTCCGATTAAAATTTGATTCTCTTTACCCTGTGATCTGACATTCGCCTTAGCCTTATTCCACATTTCATCGTCTCTTTCCACAGACAAAATACTGGCTTTTGGGCATGTGTAAGCAAAAAAAAGCGTGGAGTAGCCAATTGCGGCGCCGATTTCCAAAATTATCTTCGGATTTATAAGGGGCAGTATGGATTCAAGGTACATCTCCGTTTCTCTCAGGATAATCGGAATGTGCTCCTCCTCCCCCTTCTCTCGCAAATCCGCCATCTGGGGGTTTATGGGTCTATAGCAATGGGATATAAAGTTGTCTACAGCTTCAGTTCTAATCATAAAAGTCTACTGTCCTTTTTTCTCCAGAGCGTCGTAGTAGGCAGCTTTATCTTTTTCAAATTTGTCGTAGTCCTTGGAGTATTCCATGCTGCCATCCAGTTTTGAGCTTACAACAAAATATAAATAGTCGGTTTTTGCAGGATTTACTGCAGCTTCTATGGCATCTATGCTTGGGCTACAAATCGGTCCCGGCGGCAAACCTTCATGTATATAAGTGTTATAAGGAGATGGAATTTCAATATCTTCATAATTTAGCACCGGTTTATCTTCCTTCAAAATGTATTGGTTGGTGGAATCCATCTGGAGTTTCATCCCCTTATCCAGGCGATTGTAAATTACACTTGCCACGACAGGTCTTTCTTTTGCTTTTACAGCTTCCTTTTCAACTATAGAAGCGATGGTCATCACCTCGTGAAGACTTTTTCCGGATTTCTTAACGTGAGCCTTGATAGTCTCCTTGTATTTTTTTTCGTAATTTTTAAGAGCCATATCTATGATGTCGTGGGCAGATGTGGACTTCGTATAGGAATAGGTGTCAGGATACAGGTAACCCTCAAGTCGCTCCTTTCCTACCTTGTCGGCAGGGAGAAAATCGTAATCGAATTTTCCGTTCTCTACCTCAGCATCGAATTCTTCCCTGGTTGCAATGCCGGAATCTTCAACGACTTTGCCAATTTTATAAATATTATATCCTTCGGGTATAGTAAGGGTTTGTCCATTTTCCCTCCCCGATATTAAAGCTTCTGCAATTGAAGTCATATCCATGGATTTTTTTAGAGAATATGTACCGGCTTTAAACTTACCATCGTAGGATTTTAGCTTAGAAACCAATTTAAATGCCAACTCATTTCTGATCAATCCCTTGTCTTTAAGCTCTGCAGCAATATCTCCTGTTCCAAATCCCTCAGAAATATCAACCTGAATCTCTTCCTTTGAATTTGAATCTACAGGCCTTGTCATGGTGGTATATGCAAAGATTGAACCTATGATAAGTATTACCAAGATGACAAGGATTACAAACCAACTTTTATTCTTTTTCTTCATTCACTTCTCCTTTTATCCTAAAGTGAAAACAAGGGACGTGAAAACGTCCCCGGCAAATCTTATTTAGCTCTTCCTAGGTATTCACCTGATCGAGTATCTATCTGTATTGACTCACCTTCATCGATGAAAATAGGAACTTGTATCACAGCTCCTGTCTCAACAGTTGCAGGCTTGGTAACATTTGTCGCAGTATCTCCTTTGATACCCGGTTCTGTCTCGATTACCTTGAGAACTACAGAATTAGGTGGCTCAACAAGGAATGCAACTCCCTTGTAAAACTTTAGTGTAGCCTCATCATTTTCCCTAAGATACATGATGGCATCTTCCATCTGATCCTTGCTGATCGGAATCTGATCGTAGGTTTCAGTGTCCATGAAGTAATACAGGTCTCCATCACTGTATAGGTACTGCATAACTTTAGTTTCTATATGTGCCTTAGGAAATTTATCACTTGGGTTAAAGGCTTCTTCTCTTGTTGCTCCGGTAAGTATATTCTTGTACTTGGTTCTGACAAAGGCTGCTCCCTTTCCCGGTTTAACGTGCTGGAAATCTAGAACCACATAAGGTTCTCCGTTAATTTCAAAAGTTACACCCTTTCTAAAATCACCTGCTGATATCATACTCTAGTTCTCTCTTTCTTAAATTTCCTGTAAAATCAGGACAGTTATCAAATTATATTATAGCAAAAAACAGTCTTTTGTGCAAATTCTACGTCTATTATTCGCAGCTATGTCTACTGACTTTCGTTATAAATCTGAGCCCGGCCCACTCTCGCCGATACCCATGACTTCTCCCAATATTTTGTAAACATCATTCATCATTATTGAGAATCTCATCTCAGCCTGCATGTATTGAGCAGCTAGTGGATCCTGCATAATTATCCCGTAAAGCTCTTGAACCTTTGTCTGAAAATCTCCATCCATTTCTTCTCCTGTCAGAGCTTTTGCCTGCATTTCGAGCTGTTTTTGCTGAAAGTCACTTACAATTTTAGCAAGCTCCTCATTTTGATCCAAAACAGCTTTCTGTGCTTGATAATCTTTGAATTCGTCAGACTCTTTTATCGCTTGTGCCAATCCGTGGGCTTGATCGTAAACGTTCATACTTATCCCTCTCTTAATTGTTAATTTAATCAGTTATTCTTCATTCAATTATTTTTCACTAAACCTTCATGATAATTGGAATTATCATAGGTTCTCTCTTGGTTTTTTGGAAAAGATATTCCCTCATCCTATCTCTGAGCATACCTTTGATGGCATTTTCGTCCCGTACTCCACCGCTTATAGCCTCATTGATAATCTTTTTAGCTTTAGCCCTCATTTCCTCAATGAATATGGCATTTTCCTTCACGTAGATGAATCCGCTGGTTGTGAGTTCAGGCCCGTAAACTACCTCATTTGATGAGCTTTCGATACAAAGGCTTATGGTTATCAGACCTGCCTCTGAAAGTTGTTTTCTCTCTTTAAGGACAACATTGCCTACATCGCCTACTCCAAGTCCGTCAACAAGAATATCCTCAGCTGATGCAACTGCTTCTCTTACAGAAACCTTCATCCTGTCAATTGTCAGCTGATCTCCGTTATCGAGAATGTGTATATCTTCCCTTTTCATACCTAGGTTCTCGGCAAGTTCAGCATGCTTGATCAAATGTCTGGTTTCTCCGTGAACAGGCATGAAATGTCTAGGTTTGATAAGGGAGTGAATAATTTTAAGTTCCTCCTGGCAGGCATGTCCGGATACGTGAATGTCTGCTATGTCGTGATAAATAACGTCAGCGCCTTTTTCGTAGAGCCTGTTAACCACATTGGATACGGTTTTCTCGTTACCGGGAACAGGCGTTGAAGAAAAAATAACCGTGTCATTAGGCTTAATCTTAACGTTCTTGTGCTCATCGTTTGCCATTCTTGATAGGGCTGCCATTGGCTCCCCTTGGCTTCCTGTAGTTATGACAATGAGTTCCTTGTCCTGAATGTTTCTCGTATTTCTCAGGTCAACAAAAGAGTTCGCCGGCACATTCAAGTATCCGAGATTTGTGGCAAGCTTAACAACATTGTCCATGCTCCTTCCGGAAACAGCAACTTTTCGGCCGTACTTTACAGCTAGGTCTATAATTTTTTGTACTCTGTGAACATTTGATGAAAATGTAGCAATTATTATTCTGCCTTCAACCTGTCTGAAAATCCCTTCAAGGGTTTCTCCCACAACTTTTTCCGACCTTGTAAATCCCGGCTTCAAAGCATTAGTGCTGTCTGCAAGTAAAAGGTCGACTCCTTCCTCGCCTATTTCCGCAAGCTTTCCAAAGTCCATAGGTTCCCCATCAACGGGAGTATAGTCAATTTTAAAATCTCCGGTGTGGAAAATCTTGGCGCAAGGCGTCTTGATGTAAAGAGCTATTGCATCTGCGATTGAATGGGTAGCCCTGATAGGTTCAATCTCAAAAGACCCGATCTTAAATACATCCCCGGCGGAGACCACGTGCTTTTCCGTAACTATTTTGTGCTCCTTTAGCTTATTTTCAACAAGCCCCAAAGTAAGCTTGGTTCCGTACAGGGGAACTTTGAGCATTTTCAAAAGATATGGTATCGCCCCGATGTGATCCTCATGACCGTGGGTTATTACAAGGCCTTTTAGTTTGTGTTGATTGTCGATGATATACTGAAAATCAGGGATGACTATGTCTATTCCCAGCATTTCGTTTTCAGGGAAGGAAAGACCACAGTCGATTATGATCATCTCATCCCCGTACTCTATCACCGTCATATTTTTTCCGATTTCGTTTAATCCCCCAAGGGGCGTAATTTTTACATTTCGAGGGCTGTAAAAGCGCCTTTTTTTCATTTGTTTCATCATCCCTCCTTTTGTCTATGTTTCAAAAACAAATTATTAATTATCTTACAACTATATTGACAAGTCTTCCCGGAATAGGAATTACTTTGACAATATTTTTATCCTTAATATGATTCTTGACAGCCTCATTTGACATTACAAAATCCTCAAGTCCTGCTCTATCAAGGCTTGCATCTACCATGAGCTTTTCTTTGATTTTCCCGTTCACTTGGACAACTATTTCCACCTGGTCTCTTTCAAGGGCATCAGGGTCGTACTCAGGCCATTTAACCTGGTCCATTCTGCCCACATTAAAGCCTTCCCACATTTCTTCAGCGATGTGTGGGGTGAAAGGATACAACAAAATAACAACAGTCTTAACAGCATCCACTAAAAGCTCAGGCTTAGCACCGGCAAGCTCCTTGTATTTGTAACACTGGTTTACAAGCTCCATGATTGAGCTTATTGCTGTATTGAAATTAAATCTACCTCCTGCATCCTCTGTAACCTTCTTGATTGCAGCGTTCATCACAAGGAGAATTTCTTTATCATCCCCATTTAGATCACCTTTGGCAGGCTCATTAGATCCATCTACATTTATCTTAACTTCTGGTGCTCTTTCAAGGGTCTCAGAAACCAGCCTATAAACCCTGTTCAAAAATCTATAGCTTCCCTCAACACCTTCGTCTGACCAATCCAGTTCCTTCTCAGGTGGTGCAGCGAACAAAATAAAGAGCCTAGCAGTGTCAGCACCGTATTTCGAAATAATCTCATCAGGTGTTACCACATTGCCGATGGACTTACTCATCTTTTTGCCATCTTTATTAACCATCCCCTGAGTCAGCAAGTTAGTGAAAGGTTCATCATGGGATGCAAGCCCCATATCCTTGAATACCTTCTGGAAGAATCTTGCATACATCAGGTGCAAAATAGCGTGCTCTACTCCGCCTATGTACTGATCCACCGCCATCCAGTAATCCGTCTTCTCTTTGGAGAAAGGCATCTCTTCGTTATGAGGATCACAGAACCTTAGGAAATACCATGAGGAATCAAGGAAGGTGTCCATAGTGTCAAGTTCCCTCTTTGCATCCTCACCGCATACAGGACACTTACAATTAACAAAATCCATAGATGTCGCAAGTGGTGATTCTCCCTTGCCTGTGAACTCCACGTCCTTTGGGAGAAGTATAGGAAGATTTTCTTCCTTCTCAGGAACCCAACCGCATTTAGGACAGTTCACCATTGGTATTGGTGTTCCCCAATATCTCTGCCTAGAAATCAGCCAATCCCTAAGTCTGTAATTGATAGTCTTCTTTCCTATTCCCTTTTCCTCAAGATAGGAAATCACTTTCTGAATGGCATCCCTATTATTCAAACCGTTAAATTCTCCGGAATTAATAATGGAGCCTTCTGCCTCAAAAGATTTGGACAGGTTATTAACATCTATTTCCGGATCATCGCTGTCCACGACAGGAATTATATCCAGATTGAATTTTTTAGCAAAATCAAAGTCTCTCTGATCATGGGCAGGAACTGCCATTATAGCACCTGTACCATATCCCATTAGAACATAGTCAGAGATGAAAATAGGAATTTCCTTGCCATTTATAGGATTTACTGCATACCTACCGATGAAAACTCCGGTCTTCTCTCCAACCGTTGAAGATCTCTCTATGTCGTTTTTGTGGGAGACTTCCTCTATGTAGTCGAGAGCAGCCTTTTCTTCAGGGCGCCCGGAGATGAGGTCTTTAACGTATGGATGCTCAGGAGCCAAAACCATGTATGTAACACCGTACAAAGTATCTGCCCTCGTTGTAAATACATCCAGTTTCTCAGGGAAGCCTACTATGTCAAATGTTATCTGGGCACCGATAGATTTCCCTATCCAGTTTTTCTGCATAGTTTTTACCTTATCAGGCCAGTTTTCGAGCTTATCAAGATCTGAAAGAAGTCTGTCTGCATAGTCTGTTATTCTAAGGTACCACTGGGAAAGATTCTTCTTGCCAACCTGTGACTTACATCTTTCGCATTGCCCATTTACTACCTGTTCGTTAGCCAGCACAGTTTGACAGCTAGGGCACCAGTTTACAGGATTTTCTTTTTTGTATGCCAGTCCTCTTTTGTAGAACTGTATAAAAATCCACTGCATCCATTTATAATAGTCAGGTCTGCAGGTGCTCACTTCTCTGTCCCAATCATAGGCAAATCCAAGCTTGTCCAGCTGCTCTTCCATTTCCTTGGTGTTGGATTCTGTCCATGCTTCCGGTTCCACATTGTTCTTAATTGCAGCGTTTTCTGCAGGAAGTCCAAATGAGTCAAAGCCCATAGGATGGAGAACATTAAAGCCCTGCATCTTTTTGATTCTGGCTATGGCATCTCCAATGGAATAGTTCCTCACATGACCCATGTGAAGCTTCCCCGAGGGATATGGGAACATTTCTAAAACATAGTATTTTTCCTTATCGAAATCATCGTAGGTTTTAAAGCTCTTTTCATCTTTCCATATCTTTTGCCACTTGGCTTCAATGGTTTTGAAATCATACCTATTATCTCTTTGATCACTCATATGCGTATTTAACCTTTCATTCTAATTATGTGTATAATTTGTTTTGATCTTAATTGAACTATTACATGTTCTGTGCTCTAAATCATTTCTTCAATATCAACGGTGTCGCAGTCACCCCACACTCTCTCGATATTGTATTTTTCCCTTGCTTCTTCAGTCAGTACATTGACAACAACATCTATGTAGTCCATCAAGAGCCAGTCCGAGTTCTGTTTGCCCTCCACTGCTCTTGGGAGAATCTCTTGTTCAGCGAGCTTATCCTCAACTTCGTCTACTAGGGCGTTTAACTGTCTGAGAGAACCCCCGCTGGCTAAAACCAGATAATCCGTGAAGGAGGACTTCCTGCTCACATCTATTACTACAATATTTGTTGCTTTCTTATCGCTGAGAGTTTTTACAACAGCCTCAACAAGTTTCAAACTTTCCATTTGTACCTCTTTTCTTTAAAGTTTGCTTTTGAAAAATTCAAGGGCATCCAATGTGTCCTCATCTACTTTTTTTCCTTTATCCTCAAGGGAAGATTTGATGTACTCCAAAATAAATATACACACACCGTCCAAATCGCGAAATGCATCCTTGCGAAGTTTAGCAGCTTCTTTATATGTTCTGCCCTCCTCACACGTATCAGCAACAAAGACGATCTTTTCGAGTAGGCTCATCCCTGCACGTCCTGTGGTGTGATAAGAAATTGCATTTAGTATGTCCGGATCCTCTATTCCGAAATCCTCATTTGCAGATATGGCAGCAAGTTTGCTGTGGGCCAAGTTCTGATTGTCAATATACTTTTCATCCAGTCCATACCTTTTCACAAGTTCGTTGGATTCTGAAATTGATATTGTCTTTTTAAAGTCATGGAGCAGGGATGCAATCCAGGCCTTTTGAGGATCGGAGCCGTAACACTTTGCCAGTTCAACTGATAGCTTGCAAACCCCCATAGTGTGAACAAACCTCTTAGGGCTGATATTTTGTTGGACGATTCTTAGAAGTTCATCCTTATCTATACAGTGCATATTCATCTATATACTTTTCTATTTCCATGGGCACCAGATTGTGGATGCTCATACCCAGTTTCAGCTTTTCCTTTATTTCCGTGGAGGAAACCTCAAGAACAGGGTTTGTCAGCAGCAAGATTTCGGTTCCATAAGTATCCTCATAATGTCTTATTTTGTCATGTAAAACATCATCTTTGATACCTGGCCTGTTTGCAACTATAAAACGGGTGCTTTCAAGGAGCTGCTTACCCTTATACCAGTTCTCCACGGTGATAAGAGAATCCGAACCACATATGAAGTAAATCTTGTCCTTGGGATAAAGTTTTCTAAAGGTTTCCATGGTATCGTATGTATAAGATACATTGTCAGTATCTATCTCAATCCGAGAAAGGGAAAACTCCGGATGGTTTTTAACAAAAGCCTCCAGCATATTTATTCTATGAATTTCTTCCACCATTTCACGATTGATTTTAAAGGGGGAAACATTTGCCGGCAGCAGTATTAATTCATCGAGGCCGGCTTCTTGAATGCTCCTTTCTCCAATAGACATATGTCCGAGATGAAAGGGATCAAAAGTTCCTCCCAAAATTCCTATTTTTTTCATTTTTGTATTCCGGTATCCAGTATAAGTCCCAATTCGCTAAGCTGGTCCTCTGAGGTCGATCCTGGGGCCTCGCTCACCATACACTGAGCGTTTTGATTTTTAGGGAATGCTATGACTTCTCTGATGCTGTCTTCTCCTGCGAGCAGCATAGCCATTCTGTCAAGACCGTATGCGATGCCACCATGTGGTGGTACTCCATATTTTAGAGCTTCCAAGAAGAATCCGAATTTCTCCTGGCATTCTTCTTGTGTCAGTCCCAATGTTTTGAACATGAGTTTCTGAACGTCCTGATCGTGAATTCTTATGCTGCCTCCACCCAGTTCAAAACCGTTCAATACAATATCATATGCGTTTGCCTTGACAGATATTGGATCAGTTTCCATCTTTTCAATGTCTTCCACCTTAGGACTTGTAAAAGGGTGATGCATAGCTTTAAGATCGCCTTCTTCATTTTCCTCAAAGAGAGGAAAATCGACAACCCAGAGGAAATTGTATTTGTTATCATCTAGAAGTCCCATCTCACCTGCGATGTGTCTGCGCAAAAAACCGAGACCGTTCTGAACATTATTTGCATTATCAGCTGCGATGAGAATAAGATCTCCTATCTTGGCATCCATAGCCTCTACGATTTTGCTTAGCTTGTCTTGGTCAAAAAACTTGTTAACGGAAGAATTAATCTTACCCTCTTCCGGTTTAATCCAAACAAGCCCCTTAGGTCCATATGTTTTTACGAGCTCAGTTAACTTGTCTATTGCTTTTCTACTATACTTTTGCCCTCCGTTTTGAATACAGATACCACTTATGAGTCCTCCTGCGTCTAGACAGTCGTTGAAGACTTTAAACTCAGTGCCTGCGACAACATCATTCAATCCTACAAGTTCATATCCGAATCTAGTGTCAGGCTTATCTGACCCATATCTGCTCATGGCTTCTTCATAAGTGAGCCTTGGCAATGGAGTTTCTATTTCAACACCCAAAACGGTTTTCATAAGATATTTAAGGTAACCTTCCTGAATGTTTATAATATCCTCCTGATCAACAAAAGACATCTCCATATCAATTTGCGTAAACTCCGGCTGCCTGTCCGCCCTTAGGTCTTCATCTCTGAAGCATTTTGCAATCTGAATGTATCTATCAGTTCCACCTACCATAAGGAGTTGCTTAAACATCTGTGGTGACTGAGGGAGAGCATAGAAGCTTCCCTTATTTGTCCTGCTGGGAACCAGGTAATCCCTTGCACCTTCAGGTGTTGGTTTTATTAGCATTGGCGTTTCCACCTCTGTAAAACCTTCCTTGTCAAAATAGTCTCTTGTAGCTTTGGTGATCCTATGTCTCAGAGCGAGATTCTTTTGCATATGAGGTTTTCTCAGATCCAAATACCTGTACTTAAGGCGAAGTCCATCTGAAACCTGGTCATCATCCTTAACATATATAGGGGGAGTCTCTGACTTTGAGTATACGGACATTTCATTGGCAATCACTTCTATGTCACCTGTAGGCAAGTTTGGATTCTTAGAAGATCTTTCTACTACCTTTCCCTTGATGCCTATAACATACTCGCTTCTAAGGTGAGAGGCTTCAGAAATCAGTTCTTCCGGAGCGCTGTCTGGAAAAGTTATCTGGGTTATTCCTGTTTTGTCCCTGAGATCAATAAACATTAAACCTCCCAGGTTTCTCTGCCTTGCAACCCATCCGTTCAATACCACTTCCTCACCTATGTTTTCACTTCTGAGATCCCCACACATGTGGGTTCTCTTAAGCAATTCCTTCATACTCTTAAGTCTCTCCTTCCAATTTAGGATTTTTCCCTTTGGGATTATATTTTTCGAACTTATATTTTAAAACCTTGCTGATTGAACTTACTCTCTCTTATCCAAAAGAAAGTCCACAAGCTCTTCTGCTTTAATCTTAGTTTGCTCAGAGGTTGCCATCTCTTTGATCGACAATTCTCCTGTTGACATCTCATCATCTCCAATAACAAGGGTGTAAAGAGCTCCTATCCTTCCGGCATACTTAAATTGTCCTTTCACATTCCTTGCCAAGGTGTCCATTTCTGCCTTTATGCCTTTCTTTCTTAGATCAGCCAACAGACCGAGGCTATATTTCTTTGCTTCATCCCCGATGTATACAATGAATGCTTCAATTGGATCTGGCTTCTTGATTTCTGTATTGCAGTATTCCATAAGCATCAGAAGTCTCTCAATTCCCAGGCCGAATCCAACCCCAGGTATTGGAGGCCCGCCGATCTCTTCGATCAAGTGGTCATATCGTCCCCCGCCACAAATTGTACCCTGAGCGCCGAGACTTGTAGTTACAAACTCGAACGCAGTCTTTGTATAGTAATCAAGTCCTCTTACAATTTTAGGATCTATTGTGTAGTCTATTTCCATTGCTTTGAGATTCTCTTGGAGCTGCTCAAAGGCCTCTCTACAGTCGTCACATAGATAATCCAGCATCATAGGTGCCCCTGCCACAAGCTCTTGGCAAACAGGAGACTTGCAATCCAGTATTCTCATTGGATTCTTTTCATATCTGACCTTACATGTTTCGCAAAGCTTATCATATTTTGGAGCCAAGAATTCTTTAAGAGCTTCTCTGTGAGCCTTTCTGCAAATAGGACATCCAACGCTGTTAATTCTGAGTTCAACATCCTTTATCTCCATCTTGTTTAAAAAGTCGTGAGCAAGGGAAATGACCTCAGCATCTGCCATCATGTCCCCGGTGCCAAATACTTCGATTCCAAACTGGTGGAAAGCTCTAAGCCTACCGGACTGTGGCTTCTCGTATCTGAAACAAGGGGTATTGTAGTAATACTTGGTTGGCTGAATCTCTGCATACTGTTTGTGTTCAATGAATGCTCTAACAGCCGGAGAAGTTCCTTCAGGTTTTAAGGTAATACTTCTATTTCCCATATCATTAAATGTATACATCTCCTTGTTTACAATGTCAGTTGTATCTCCAACGCCTCTTACAAATAGGTCTGTATGCTCGAAAACAGGTGTGCGAATTTCACCAAAACCGTACAAATTGCAAATCTTTGCAAATTCGTTCTCAACATACTGCCACTTATAGCTCTCCTCAGGCAATACATCCTTTGTGCCTTTAGGCGCATTAGTTAGCATTTGCTCTCCTCCTCTCAAATTATCGGCTAAAAAGCCCCTTTCTCTTTCTTTCAATCATCTCTTCAACACGAGTGATATATTCTTGATAATTAGTCACGTTTGGCACCCTTTCCAATCTGTTTTCCTTTGGATAGAAAGCTTTACTGATTCCCCCGGCACCTAGGGCAACAATATCTTCGTGTTCATCCATTATAGCCATGTTGTAAATGCAAAAGCTGTCATCCTTGCAATAGCCTGTATTTTCATAGGCTCCTGCCATATGTTTCTGCCTATAAAGGTAATATGGTCTGAAACCATTAGCCTTTAATTCTTCAGCTCCTGCCTTGAGCATGTCCCCAACAAGGTCAGCTATTTTGTGATAGTAGTCCCTATCTATGTCTATGAGCTTTGATCCTCTCTTTACAGCAAGGGAATGTATGGTCACATTGTTTGGGCCAAGGGGAATTAACTTATTCAAAGTGTCCTTAAAATCCGCCAATGTTTCTCCCGGCAGCCCTGCTATTATATCGCAATTAATCCCTTTAAAAGGGAATTTATCCGCAATTTCAAAAGCCTTGTAAATCATTTGGCTATCGTGATCTCGTCCAATTCTCCTGAGGGTTTTGTCCTTCATGGTTTGAGGATTTATGCTTATCCTGTCCACTCCGCCCTCATACGCCGCCTGAAGCTTTTCCTCCGTTATGGTATCCGGCCTTCCGGCTTCAAGGGTAATTTCCTTGAGCTTATCCTTAGGTATATTTTCACTAATAGCACAAAACAATTCTCTCAGCTGTGAAGGGTTCAATGTGGTTGGGGTTCCTCCTCCGATGTAGATTGATCGAGGGTTCATCCTGCTTTCAGCCATCATAGAACCCACGGCTTTTAGCTCTATGAGTAAGGCTTTGAAATACTTTTCTATTTCCGTGTTCGGTACTTGATTAGACGCAAATGAGCAATAGCTGCACCGGGTTGGGCAAAATGGAATCCCGATGTAAAGAGAGGAATTTCCATCCTCGACACCGCCTATCGCCTTAACCTGATATCTGTAAATATCTTCAATTAAGTGAATTTTCTCATCTGATATGAGGAAGTTTTTCCTCATGTAAGCTCTTGTTTTGTCGGCGTCCTCAAGTTTTCCCAAGGTTTCTCCCCACAGCTTCACAGGTCTTATTCCTGTAAGGATTCCCCAATCCGGGGTGTGACCTGTGATATTAGAAAGCTTGTGATAAATTTCTCTTTTAATTTCATTCTTGTCCTGACTTCCCTTTAAGTTGAAGTGAATTGTATCGGTATCTTCATCTTCCACAAGAAAGTAATCCTCTAATGATAGGAAAACCCTGATCATCTCATCCAGTAGATATTTCTTTTCGTAATTGTGTATCTTAATCTTGTACAAAAGGATTGTACCTCTTCTCGTGAGAAATAGTAGTTTCACCCATGTGTCCCGGCAGAAGAACCATTGTGTCCGGATGTGTGAATATTTTGTTCTTGATGGAGTGGATTATTTCCCCATAGTTACCGCTGTAAAAATCGGTTCTTCCAATGGACTCTCTGAAAATTGTATCTCCGGTAAACATATAGTCTCCACAGACGATACACATGCCACCCTTTGTATGGCCAGGGGTGTGAATTAATTCGAGCTCCATATTACCAACGGAGAGATGGTCGCCGTCAGTAACATATATATCTGCTTCCAATGAAATGTCGTATCCGAAAATTTCCTTTGCTGCATTGAGGTTAGCGTCGTTTAAAATTTCTTTTTCTTCCTCATAGGCAACTACCTTTATACTCGGGAAGTCTTCTTTAAAACCGGCAATGCCACCGATATGATCTCCATGACCATGGGTTAAAATTATGTATTCGAGAATTATTCCTTCTTCCTTAACGATCTCTGTAATCCTCGGCTCATACCCTCCCGGATCTACGATAAAACCTTTTTTGCTTTCGTCATAGGCTAAATAAGTGTTAACCTGAATCGGCGAAGTTAAAAATCTGTATACTTGCATATCTTTTCTCTTTCCTTGAATTAAAAACGAAGTCTAAAGTTCGTTCAAACTTTCTCCTAACCTCTATATACGCTGATTATGCCCTGAATGTTTCTGAGGACTCTCTGAATCTTTTGCATATGTTGAGTGCTGGCAATCGATAATGTGAGGGTAATCTTCAGCGTATCATCTCCCTGAGGTTTGGCATTTACTCCCGCAATGTGGATGTCCATATCCTCGCAAGCCCTTGATATATCAGAAAAAATACCTTTTCTGTCACTTGTGATAACCGTAATATCCACATCATAGGATTTACCAAGCTTCATGTCTTCCCATTCCACATCTATGAGCCTGGAAGTCTCCTCAGCAGGTAAAGAAATGATGTTAGGGCAGTCTGTCCTGTGAACAGAAATTCCTCTACCCTTGGTGATAAATCCAATTATCTTATCTCCCGGAACCGGATTGCAACATCTAGCGGTTCTAATCATAAGATTATCAAGTCCGCCTTTTACGATAATGCCGGGATCATCATTTTTTCTCGGGCGTTTGTCCACCTTGTTCATGGACTCAATTGCTTCTTCTTTGGTTTCTTCCTTCTTAGCATTCACCTCATCAGTGTGAATCTTGATTAGAAAGTTTGAAACTTTGCTGAGTACAGTTCCCCCTCGGGAAATCTGAGTGTATAACTCGTCAGAATTTCCATACGAAAACTCTTTCACAGCCTTATTTATGTTCCCGGACTTGGCAACAAGCTGAGGATCAAGGCCCTTTTTCCGGATATTTTTGTCGAGGGCGTCCTTACCTCTCGCCACATCATCGCCTTTGTTCTCACGCTTCAGCCACTGCCTTATTTTGTTCCTAGCAGAAGAACTCTTTGCGATTTTAAGCCAATCTACACTAGGTCCACTGGAGTTTGAAGAAGTTACAATTTCAACTATATCTCCGTTTTGAAGAGCATGATCAATGGTAACCATCTTTCCGTTAACTTTTGCGCCAACACAATGACTTCCAACATCAGTATGAATTTTATATGCAAAGTCCAGAGGTGTTGATCCTGAAGGTAGATCGATGACCTCACCCTTTGGAGTAAAAACAAAGACTTGAGTTGAGAAGAGATCCATCTTCAATGTGTCCAGAAACTCTTTAGGATCATTAAGCTCCTGCTGCCATTCCAGTGTCTGCCTAAGCCAGGCCAGCTTCATATCTTCGTTATTGTTTTCCTTACCGCTTTTGCCTTCCTTATACTTCCAGTGAGCAGCGATACCGTACTCGGCAACCCTATGCATTTCGTAAGTTCTGATTTGAATTTCGAATGGCTCTCCGTTATCTCCAAGGACGGTGGTATGTAGGGACTGATACATGTTGGCCTTAGGCATAGCTATGTAGTCTTTAAAGCGGCCAGGTATAGGCTTCCATATCGTATGGACTATTCCCAAAACAGCATAGCAATCTCTAACTGTTTCAACAATTATTCTGATTGCTGTCAGATCGAATATCTCATCAAGTTGCTTGTCTTGCAGTCTCATCTTCTTGTAGATACTGTATATATGTTTTGATCTTCCGGTGATATCATAATTTAAATTCATATCCTTCATGGCATCCTTTATTTCGTCCATTGTCTGGTTTATGAAATCTTCCCGTTGATTCTTCTTTGCAGTAATCTCTTTGGAGAGTTGCCTGTATTCATCAGGTTTTAGATACATCAAAGCTATATCTTCAAGCTCGAATTTTATGGTATAAATCCCAAGTCGGCTGGCTAGAGGAGCATAGATATCTAAAGTTTCCTGAGATTTCTCCCTTCGTTTTTCAGGAGTCATATACTCCAGAGTTCTCATATTATGAAGTCTGTCAGCCAGCTTGATTATCAGAACACGAATATCCTTTGACATGGCTAAGAACATTTTTCGGAGGTTTTCAGCTTGAGCTTCTTCCTTGTTGTCAAATTTGATTGCTCCAAGTTTCGTAACTCCGTCAACAAGCAGAGCAATCTCCTCGTTAAAGTCTTTGACGAGTTCTTCTCTTGTATATTCAGTATCCTCAACAACATCATGCAAAAGACCGCCGATAATAGTTGCCTCATCCATTCCAAGCTGTGCGAGTATCACTGCAACGGACATGGGATGGATGATATAAGGTTCTCCACTTTTCCTCATCTGTCCTGTGTGAAGCTCCATAGCCTTGTCGAGAGCTCTACCTATTAAATCGACGTCATAATTACTGTTTATGTTGAGTAATGTGTTTAAAAATTCATTCTTTGATTGCATCAGTTGTTCCGTATGTTCCGTCAAAATCCAATAATATAACTATAAATTTCCTACCCTATTAAGTGAAATATAATCAAATCATTGATGATAAACTATACCAGCAGAATTCACTTAAACTCTGCTGGTATCAAGCGTCTATCAAATATCTTATCTGTCCGATAACATTTATCTTTTAATGGTATCTAGACTAGATTCTTCATTCACAGAAATATCTCAAGCTGAACTTGTCTGCTTATTGCTTATCTTTCTTCTCCTTCTTAGCCTTCTTGTGTTTGGTCTCGTAAGTCGATTTTTCTTCACCCTTTGAAAACTCATACAGAAGAGGGCTGCAGAGGAATATTGATGAATATGTTCCTACAATGACACCAATCATCAGAGGTAGCACAAACTCTCTGATAGAAGCTGAAACCATTATAAACAGTGGTATCATACAAACTATCGTAGTAAGAGAAGTTATCAGAGATCTATCAAGAGTCTGTCCGATGCTGAAGTTCAAAATATTGAGCAGAGGTTTCTTCCTGTGAAGATGCCTATTCTCTCTTATTCTATCGAAAATTACAATGGTGTCATTTATGGAGTAACCTACTACAGTCAAAATACCTGCTATAAACGGATTGTTGATGGTAACGCCGAATATTGCATAAAACGCAAGCATCACGCACACATCGTGAAGTACTCCGGCAATAGATGATACTCCATACTTCCAAGATTTGAACCTGAATATTATGTATATGAGCATGCCTACAGCAGCTAAAGCTATAGATTTTACAGCGTTGGTCTTAAGCTCTTTACCGATGGTAGGGCCAAACTGCTCCGAAGCAAGAACTGAATCATCCTTGAGATTGAACTCCTCCTTCATAGTTTCAATGATCTTACCTCTGTCCTTATTATCCAAGGCTTTAATGGTTTTAATAACAGCCCTTTCGCTCTTCTCACCGGAGAAGACGATTTGAGGATCTAAATCATATTTATCCAGAGCCTTTTCTATCTGCTGTGAACTTACCTTTTTACCCATGTCGAATTCCATCATAGTACCACCTGTGAAATCGATACCATAATTGAAACCTCTAATTATTCCAAACAGCAAACCTACTATGATAACAGCAGCACTTATTCCATAGAAGAGCTTTCTCTTTTCTATCAGTTTGATTTCTATGTCAGAGAAGGACTTAGCCTTACCTTCAGCAGGTATTCCAAGGAGCGCAGTCTTGCTTATCTTCTTGCTGTTAGCCAAAATACCGACAAATATCTGGGTAATAATTACAGCTGTAAATATGCTTATGATGATACCGATCATCAGTGTGAGTGCAAATCCCTTTACAATTGTTGAACCGATCTCATACAAAACAACTGTCGCAATTAAAGTTGTTATCTGGGCATCGAGTACGGTTGTCAGAGCGTGTTTGAATCCCTGATCAATTGCGACTCTTACCGTCTTGCCTGAGGTAATCTCTTCTTTAATCCTTGAGAATATAATTACGTTGGCATCCACCGCCATACCGATGGACAGTATGATACCTGCTATTCCCGGCAAGGTTAATACGCCTCCCATTGCAGACATGGACCACAAAACAAGGAGTACATATAGAAGCAACGATATGCTCGCTACAACTCCTAGAAGCCTATAGCACACTATCATGATTAAGAATACTAAAGCTATGCCGATGATACCTGCCGTAACGGATTTGGCTAAGGCATCTTCACCGATGGTTGCAGTTTGAACTGATGAAGATATCTCTTTGAGGGTTACAGGAAGAGCTCCACCCCTTATAAGTGCGGCAGTAGTGCTTGCCTCTTCCTTTGCATATCCTCCGCTTCCACTTGTGATCTCACAGCTTCCGCTGTTGATTACTTGCTGTACTCTAGGATGTGTTACGATCTTGTCATCAAGTACAATAGCTATCTCATTTGGTGACATTCCCTTAACAGATGGAGTTACAGTTCCGGACACAGCCTTTGAAGTCCCTTCTTCAAAGAGCTTGGTTCCTTTACTGTCAAATTTCAAATCTATCTTGTATCCGCCATTCTGAGAATCAGGGCTAATGGATGCATCCTTAACTCTATCCCCTGTCAAAACCTCAGATCCGTCTGCTAAAATAAATCTAAGTTGCGCCGTCTTACCGATTTGATCGATGGCTGCTTCCGCATCCTTAACACCAGGCATTTCTACCCTGAGTCTGTTGTTACCTTCAATTACAACAGTGGATTCAGAAATTCCCATGGCATTAACACGGTTATTCAGAACTTCCTTGGTTTGTTCCATAAGGCCTTTAAGTTCTGCCCCTTTAGCTTTGGTTTCAGCCTCCATAACAACGTATACTCCCCCGTTGATATCCAGACCAAATTTCAACGCATCTTTGATGGATTTGTAATTTCCTATACCAAAGATGGAAACATACCAACCGAAAACTACTACGGCAAGTATGAGCACAGATAAAATTCTTCTGACTTTAAGATTCATAACGTCACCTTCACTTATAAAAAAATAATTTCATACATAGTATATTCTACTACTTTTCCCTTGAATCGGCAAGGGCTAACAAGGTATTTTCTTCTGTTTCAAGACAAGACAGCAGGTGCTTATTCCTTCTCATATCGTAAATATTCGCATAATATATAAAAAGTATGGTGTATATTCCATACACCATACTTCAGATCGAAATCATATAAAGCTGAAAACGAATTCATAGGAAGATTAAGCTTCCAAATCTCCTATGTTCTCCTTATATTCTTCAGCCTCAACTGCACCGGTTTCTACTGCAACTTCAGAGTCATGCTTAAATTCATCAGAATTATCGGATTTAGCCTTTGATTCTTTAAGTTCCTCTGTAGCTACAGCTCCTGTTTCCACAGCAATATCAGCGTCATGCTTCTCTTCTCTATCGTTACCCTTCTCTTCCTTATCCTTCTTAAGCTTCTTAGGAGTGAACTTCTTTACTTCCTTCTTCTCTCCGCCTCTGTCTGAAGATGACTTGGATTTGCTTGTAACGCTTGAAATAGACCATCTCATAACCTCAAACTTTGTCTTATCTGCACCTACCTGGATGATTAAAGTTTCAGGGTTAGTCTTTACAACTTTTCCACAGATGCCGCCGATAGTGACAATCTGATCTCCCGCCTGAATGCTATCTCTCATGGATGCGATAGCCTTCTCTTTCTTCTTCTGTGGTCTTATGAGTAGGAAATATATACCTACGATAAACACGATTAAAATTACAAAGTTTGCACCTAGTCCTGCTGGCATGTTCTACCTCCTTGTATGTTTTCAATATGAAATATATTTGATTTAATTTAAACGTAGTGGTGCCGGCGATGGGGGTCGAACCCATACGGTGTTGCCACCACAGGATTTTGAATCCTGCACGTCTGCCAATTCCATCACGCCGGCAAATAAAATGGTGCGGCCGACTGGATTTGAACCAGCACGGTTGCCCACACGCCCCTCAAACGTGCGCGTCTGCCTATTCCGCCACGGCCGCACAGAGAATTAATCTCCCTCTATTCAGATTTGTCATCCTTCCCATCATCTTTTAGATTAGACTTATCCTTGACAGAATCAGGCCTACTCCACTTCCAGTTCTCACAACCGTTGTAGATGTTGAAGAATGTAGGATCAGGCTTCTTCTCCCATTTGCCTCCTGAAACAAGACCGTATTCATAATATCCTATGCAATAATACGGCACATCTTCAGTAAGCCTATCAGAAAGCATCTTGAAAACTTTCTGACGTTTATCTGATGAGATACAATGCTCCATTTGATCCACAAGATTAATTACATCTTCATTAGAATAACCGATTGACCCGGATTTGTCAAATAGTTTTCTTAAATCATACCTTGGATCAAAGTCCATTCCACCTATGAACATATCGAAATTACCCTCTCCCAGCCTTGAAAAATAGTCGCTATCAGGAACTGACTCAATTTGCAGATCGATATTAATTTTTTTTAAATAATTTTTAATATCTTCTGCCATTGATACCCTGAGAGGATTAGAGTCGTTTATCAAAAGTTTCAGGTTTACCTTTTCCCCCTTTTTAGTTAGGAGAGAGTTACTATCGTCGATTTTTTTGTATCCCTTATTTTCCAAAGAAACAACTGCCTTTGATGGACTGTAATCCATGCCTTTAGATTTTTTTACTCCCAAAAATCCGGGGAAATAAATGGTGCCGTTTGGTAAACCGAGTCCACCGAAATAGTCCTCAACAAGAGAATTGAAATTAATCGACTTCACTATGGCTCTGCGAAGGGTTTTATCCTTTAAAAATACATTTCTAAAGTTAAATCCTATGTACTCCATTCGGTTTGATGTTATAGGCGTAAAGTTGAGCTGAAGGTCATCTGCATCCGACTGAGAGTTTATTCCCTTAGCAAGTTTGGATGTAAGTGCGCCTATGGTAATAAGACCGTTTAAATCCTCTCCTTGCTTTGCAAAAGTAAATACAAGCTTGTTTGCGGCTTTTTCGCCAAAATATCCCTTGTTAGGAGAAAGATTGAATCCGTTTTCATTATGAGATGTTAAAGCGTATATTCCTGATGTTACCTGCTCATATTCTGTGGAATCCTTTTGGAAGCTTTTGGAGGAGACTATTGGAAAAACCAGATTTGACAAGCTGGCATCACTTGGGGAGGCGAAGTGAATTGTAACATCGAAATCACCCGTCTTCTCTACTGAAGATATTTTGTTCCCGTAAGAGAAAAACGGTCCTTCTTCCCCTATTTCCTTTATGGTGTCTACTGTGTACTCAACATCATCAGCCTTAATTTGAGATCCGTCTGAAAATGAGCCGTTGCTTTTGAGTTTTAGGGAAACAGTTCCGGTTGACTCATCGGTTTTGTATGTTTCGACAAGGTCGGGAGCCACGCTCAGGTCTTTGTTAAAGTAAAAAAGCCCGGAATACAGCAGATGCCACATTTGATTCACATCTACCTCGTTGGATTTGAGGATATTCATGTTTTGTGGTTGCCTTATAGAAAAATACAGGGTGTCTGAAGCCTGGAATTTTGTCACGTCTTTTTTCTCTTTTTCAGAGTCCTTGTCAAGGTATATGAATAAAGTGGCGATTATTCCGGAAATCACCACAAAGCACACGATTACAACTATTATATTTTTATGAAGAAAGTCTACAGTATCTCGCAAAAGCGATCTGTTGGATTCAATTTTCATATGTTAGAATTTACCTCTCTGATTATTTTTCATACACATAGCAGTCTGTGCATAATTAATTTACCCAAGCCTTAATGAACAAATGACAACAAACTATTCCCGGAACTCGAGCTGCTTCAATCTGTTTAGTTCTCCATGGATAATTGTGGAAAGCTTCTCTATCGTCCCGTTATTTTCAATCACAAAATCGGATTTTGAAATTTTTTCTTCTTCCGGCATCTGAGCTCCCATTCTCTTTTCCAATTCTTCAAAAGTGAGCCCGTCTCTTTTAGCAAGCCTTTCCAGCCTAATCTCCTTCTTGGAATGAACCATCCACACGAAATCCATTTCCATATTTAGGCCTGTTTCGAACAAAATAGGTGCATCTACGAAGACGATTCGGTTTTCATCGATGCTTTGATTATTTTTATTAATTCTTTGATCTGCAGGTTCAATGATGCCGCCTGAATATGAGTAGCAGAAATTCTTCATAAGGCGTCTCACTTCCTCTACAGCTCCCTTGGTCACCACATTTTGTAAAAAGTTCAGTTCTTTCCTATCTGCAAATACTATTGAGCCCAGTTTTTTCCTGTCAATATCACCATCAGGTAGCAAAATACCCTCACCGAAGTGTTCCTTAACGATTGAAAACTGTTTTGTGCCCTTTGCAAGAATATTCTTTGCAATTTCATCACTGTCGATTACCTCATATCCTTGATTTCGAATATAGCTGCAGACAGTTGACTTTCCAGCTCCTGAGCCTCCGGTAATCCCTACTTTAATACATTTTTTCACGGAATTCTCCATTTACATTAAATATGCGCACAAATGAAAAACAAAAACTATTTGAGGTCATACCAGGAATGCCCTTCCTCTATATTCGCATCCAGCTTCACTGAAAGAGAAACAGCATTTTCCATCTCCTCCACTAGGATTTTCTTCATTTCATCTGCCAAATTTTCCGGTCCTTCAAGTATAAGCTCATCGTGGATTTGCAGAATAAGGTTCACTTCGGGAAGATCACTCTTTATTCTGTTGAACACATTGATCATGGCAACCTTGATAATATCAGCGGCAGACCCTTGTATAGGAGAGTTCATAGCAAGCCTTTCGGCAGCCTTTCTAACCATGTAGTTGGTAGCGTTTATATCACCTATGTACCTGCGCCTTCCTAGGAGAGTCTCGGAAAATCCATTCTTTCTCACAGACTCTATCTCTCCCTCCATATAGTCCTTTACAGCCTTATACTTATGGAAGTAGTCCTCAATGTATCTCTCAGCCTCTTTTCTGCTTATGTTCAAATTTTCAGAAAGGCCGAAACCACTCATGCCGTAAATCACGCCGAAGTTAATTGCCTTAGCCCTGCTCCTGTGTAGTGGGGTTATATCGTCTTCAGAAAGACCGAACACCTTCATTGCGGTGAGCTTATGTATATCCTCCCCATGGTTGAATGCGTCTATCAGAGCCTTATCACCGGAAAGATGGGCCAAAACCCTGAGCTCTATTTGTGAGTAATCAGCCCCTATGAGAATTTTTCTCTTTCCCTTATTATTGTTGTCATGAGAATCATCATCATTCATTTCATTCTTAGAAGATTCAGAAACAAAGGCTTTTCTGATCATTCTGCCCTGCTCAGTCCTTATAGGAATGTTTTGGAGGTTTGGCTCAGTACAGCTGAGTCTCCCTGTAGCAGCGACAGTCTGCATGAAATGCGGCCTTATCCTACCGTCCTTCCCAATGAGTTTAGGAAGTCCATCGATATACGTACTTCTGAGCTTGGTGACTGCCCTGTACTCCAATACAAGATTAACAATTGGATAGCTGTCCTTGAGTTTGTCCAAAACATCCACGCTGGTACTATATCCGGTCTTGGTTTTCTTGGCAAAAGGCAGACCCATGTTCTCAAACAGCACGATACCTAGCTGGGCAGGAGAGTTGATGTTAAACTCTTCCCCTGCTTCCTCATATATCTCCTCTTCCAAGTCCTTGATCTGCTCCGACAGTTCTTCCCCCATTTCAAGAAGGACAGCCTTGTCAACAGAAACGCCAACGGCTTCCATGTTTGCAAGAACATTCACAAGAGGCATTTCAATCTTTTCAAACAAATTGGACAAATCCCCGTCTGAAAGCTTTTCTTTCTGTATTTTCGCAATTTCTTCAAGAGCAACAAAATAGTTTCCCAGCCAGGAGATAATCTCTTCTCGTGATGTGAAGGAAGGAGTGTCGGTATTCTTCTTTCTACCGGATTTTTTTCTATCCTCTTTGGCTGTGAGCTTGTCCACAGACAGGTAACCTAGGGAAAGAGTCTCGATTTTGTAATCCCTTTTAGAAGGGTTGATGACATATTCTGCAATTTGAGTGTCGAAGGAAAGGTTTAATCTGTCTAACCCCCGGAAGACAAAGGGATAGATGTCTTCTTTCAAGTTGTGACCACATATCCTGATATTCTCTTCCTGCAAGTACTCCATAGTTGAAATTGCTTCAGATTCATCAGTCAGCAAATACGCCCTTTGGTCAAAATAAAGCCCCAGGCCCTGGATTTTAGGAGTTTTAAGATGATTGTTATCTGTAAAGGTTTTAATGTAAACCTTAAACTCTTCTCTCTGATCATTCTTATTGTCCTTTTTTTCCCTGTTATATGTATCAATGTTATATGTGTCAATTGACTCGATAATTTTCTCAGAAGAATCTACAAACTCAATATCAACAGGTACAAGATCCGAACTCTCTTTGTCTGGATTTTCAACACCTTCAAGACCGACAGAATCCAAATTTAAGATCTTTTGAAATCTCTTGAAATCTAATTTCACAAACCATTCCTTGGTTTTCTTCTTGTCGATGTCATCAAACTTAAGATCCTCTATGCCGAATTCTATGGGAACATCTTTGATAATGGTTACCAGTTTCTTGTTTGTATCAAAATCCCCGGCTGAGTCCATGAGAGATTGCTTTAGCTTGGGTTTGGATATTTTTTCGATATTAGACTTTAGATTATCAAGGCTCCCATACTCCTTTATAAGTTTCTGACCTGTAACCTTGCCGACACCGGGAACTCCCGGTATATTGTCTGACTTATCCCCCATCAGAGCCTTTAAGTCTATGAACTGCAGAGGGGTCAAACCGTATTCTTTGATCATAGCCTCACGATCATAAATATCGAAGTTTGTTATTCCCTTTCTGTTAATCATTACCTTAACATGATCCGTTGCAAGCTGAAGGGCATCTTTGTCTCCGGTAACAATCAGAACATCCAGCCCTTGCTCCTCGCCTCTCTTGGCTATAGTCCCAAGAATATCATCAGCCTCATATCCTTCCATGGCGAGATTTTTGATATCCAGTGCTTCTAAGACAGACTGAAGTATAGGCATTTCGCTGGCAAGGTCATCAGGCATAGGCTTTCTGTTGGCTTTGTAATCGTCATAAGCCTTGTGTCTAAATGTCGGTGCCTTCAGATCCCAGGCAACAGCAAAGTAATCAGGCTTATACTCTTCCATAAGCTTGAAAATCATGGATAAAAACCCATAAGTTCCCCTGGTACTCTGTCCTTCTTTATTTCTCATCTCATTTTGAATTGCAAAGAAAGCCCTGTATATAAGGCTTGTACCGTCAATTGCAACAAGCTTCTTCCTCATATTATCTTTCCCGTCCTGCATATGCAAAATACCTCGTATAAATAAAAAACCCGGAATCTCCGTCAGGATATAATTGATGCCTATCTGACGATAGGTGGGTACCCTGCTTTCAAAATCTGAAGTCCACCGAATGGAGGCATGTCATCAAGAGAAAGACTTCGGGTTCCCTTTCAATAAATGTAGGTTCAATTATGGTTCCTTAACGAGAGTTCTAGGTTTAAATTTCAATTTCAACTAATTATTCAAACAAATCTATTGCACAATTTGTATGGACTTTCTGAATGTCATCGTTATCCTCAAGGGTGTCTATCAACTTCCTGAGCTTAGGAATATCCTTTTCGTCCGGTGTAGCCTCCATAGACGGTACGTATTCAATGTCCGACTCAACAGGAGTATACCCTGCTTCAACGACTGCATTGTGAACGTCTGTATAACTTGATGGATCAGTCTGTATCTCAAAGCTGTCTTCATTTGTGATCATATCCTCTGCGCCGGATTCAAGAGCGAGCTCCATGATCTCATCCTCATCCATTCCATCCTCTTTTTCAAGAAGGATTATACCCTTTCTCGAGAACATATAAGAAACACATCCCGGAGTTCCCAAATTGCCCCCATGCTTATCAAATGTAGAACGCACAAAAGAAGTTGTTCTGTTATTATTATCTGTCAAGCAATCTACAATTATTGCAACGCCACCGGGTCCATAGCCTTCAAAAACAGCTTCCTCGTAATTAACACCTTCGAGTTCACCGGTACCCTTCTTGATTGCACGTTGAATATTATCGTTAGGCATACTGATCGCCTTAGCCTTTTCGATAGCAAGTCTCAAACCTGAGTTATAATCAGGATCTCCACCGTCCTTAGCTGCAACAGTAATAGCCTTTGCATATTTGGTAAACATAGCCGCTCTCTTTGAATCCTGAGCAGCCTTACGTCCTGCAATAGTTCCGTGTCTTCCCATAGACATCTCCTCGTTTCTCTTCTCATTTCTTATGTTTACATTATACTACAAAATACCCAGTCGTTCAAGGTTTTTGCCCTACCCATAGTCCCCAAATGATTTACATTCGGCTCTCTTTAAGCGGCTGGTCAAGGGTTGCAATTTTTGTCCTATATAGTCTTCGAAGCAAGAAAGCAGATAGGACAAAACCAACCATCTCGGCTATTGGGAATGAATACCACGAAGACGCAACTCCTTCCGTCTGAACAAGGAAGTAAGCCACCGGAAGAATCACGGCGAGCTGTCTAATTACAGATGCTATCAGACTGTAAAATCCATTTCCCGTGGCTTGGAAAATAGTAGAATTCATAATGCCGAAGGCAGCAGGTATAAAGCATAAACTTATTATCCTAAGTGCCGGAATTCCCATACTGAGCATATTCTCAGATGCACTGAAGAGGAATAGAAGCTCCTTCGGGAAAATCTGAAATATGGCAAATCCAATTGCCATCATAACGACAGCGCCTGTCAATGCCTTCTTATACGTTTCCATTAGTCTATCCTTCTTACGGGCACCGAAGTTATAGCCCATTATAGGCATAGCAGCTTGATTCACCCCAAACAGCGGCATGAATATGATAGATTGAAGCTTGAAATAAATACCCAAAACAGCAACAGCAGTAGGTGAGGATGCGAGAATAGCATTGTATCCGAACACCATTACAGATCCAATGGACTGCATTATCATTGAAGGCAGTCCAACGCTATAGATATCTTTGATAATTCGCCAATCCATCTTGAAACCCGTAAGCCTGATATGAATCCCGTGCACATGCTTTAAACATAGATAAATTCCCAGAATAGTTGCACATACCTGTCCGATTACTGTTGCAATTGCAGCACCTGCAATCCCCAGCTTAGGTGCTCCCAAAAGTCCAAATATCAAAATCGGATCCAAAATCAGATTCACTATGGCGCCTGTCAGAGTTATAAGCATGGAAGCAACCATCTGACCTGTGGATTGAATAACCTTCTCTATAACCAGTTGAACCATGAAGAAAGCAGAACCAATGGTTACAATTCTAAGATATGTTACACCGGATTGAAAAATGTGTGCATCATTTGTAAAGCTTCCTATGAATGCCGGAGCCAGAAAGATTCCAACTATAGCAAATATCAGATAGTTCACAAGCCCCATTCTGAGACCTATGCTGGCAGCCAAGCTGGCTTCTTCTCCTCTCTTTTCTCCAAGTCTTCTAGCTATCAGCGAATTCACGCCTACTCCGGATCCCACACCTATAGAAACCATTAGAATCTGTATAGGCATGACTAGAGATACTGCCGTCAAAGATCCCTCACTTAGCATAGCCACGAAGATACTATCGATTATGTTGTAAAATGCATTGATACTCATTGAGATTGTAGGCGGCCACGCCATGGATAAAAGAAGCCTTCCTATAGGCATAGTCCCCATCTTATTTATCTTATGAGCACCCTTATTAATCTTTGCAGCACTGCTGTCTGCTGCACTTTCCACCAAATTGTTTCCAGTATTATTTTCCGTCAAACAAACTCCTCCTTCAGAAATTCAAAATCCACATAAAATCAAAATTGAAAATAGTCCAAGTTTACACGTTTTCAAAACTACATTATGAATTGTGTTATTAGGTTAACACACCCATAAAAATCAAACACCTCCCCACATGGGGAGGTAAAATAAACGTAATCAGGCAAACCGTAAGCCGGGTTCTGTATTAGGCAATCATCTATCTAAGGCGTAACATCGCTGCACGCTCATGCGGTCTACCTCTCGGGCCGTGACGGGTCGCCCTCCTAATGCCCTATTTGACCTTGCTCCGGATGGGGTTTACACGGCCACCTCGTCTCCGAGATGCCGGTGAGCTCTTACCTCACCATTTCAACCTTGCCACGGCATTACCCGTTTCGGCGGAATGTTTCTGTTGCACTTTCCCTATAGTTACCTACGCCAGAAGTTATCTGGCATCCTTACCCTGTGGAGCCCGGACTTTCCTCATGCAAAGGGGATTCCCATCTGCACGCGACTGCCTGGTTTACCTGCAAATATTATAACACAGAAAACGGGTTTATATCAATCTCAGATGGAATAAATTTTATATTTTCCTCACGCCTTCCGTACAAAACAGCAGCCTCCGTTGCAAAGTGTTTCTCTGAATGATAGTGACCGATGTCAACAAGATTGATCCCTGTGATAATGCTATCTTGAGCCAAATGATATTTAACATCTCCCGTAATCAAAACGTCGCAGCCCTCTTCGGCAGCTTGAAATGCAAACTCAGATCCTGAACCTGCACAGACTGCAACCTTTGAAATCCTCGAATTTTCATTTCCAACAAATCTGACCTGGGAAACCGGAGTATCTGTTGCCTTGCAAACCATCTCAACAAATTCCCTAAGAAGCATTTCCTTAGACAACATGCCGACTTTTGCAAAACCCTCAGAGCCTGAAATCACATGAACCCCCGAAAGAGAAAGCTGTTTTGTTAGAAAATCTGTCGTTCCACCTGGCGCCACATCATAATTTGTATGAGCCGAATATACTGAAATCCTTTGGGAAAGAAGCCTGAAAATCATGGTATCCTTTCCCCTGCCCATATCAAAGTTTTCAATTCCCCGGAAAAAAAGGGGATGATGGGAGAGAATTACCTGACATCCCTTTGAAATCGCTTCTTCAACTACCGGTGGTATAACTTCAAGGGTAGTCAAAACCCTGGTCACCTCATCTTCAGGGAAAACGATCTGCGGTCCTGTGTGATCCCAGTCTGCAGCGGCTTCCTCCGGAACGATTTTGTCTAAAATCGTAAAAAGCTTCTTAACTTCCATGTTTTCCCCTTTCTTCTTTGTACATATTTATGAGATTTGAAAGATGTGTGATTTTATCTTTTATGTGTATGGCTCTACCAGTAGAACTTTTTTCCCTGTTGATTTTATCTAGGATTTTTTCGTATTTTTCAAGATGTGTCTCAAGGTACTCTAAAGTATACTTGTTAGGACTGTTTACCAGAGAAAAGGGGAATTCGTCGTGAACATCCTCATAGGGAATTGCTACTATAATCTCACATATCTTATCCACTTCTTTAACTAAAGTCTCACTGACGATTGTAAAGTCGTTGTCCCTGAGCCACTTCCGCAGAAAACCTATTTTGCTCCTGGGCTGTAGAATCAGTCTCTTGAAGCTTTTCGTTTTCTCAGGTTCTTTGCCGAGAATTTCCGAAATCAAAATACCTCCCATGCCTGCAATTACAATATTGTCAACTTCGGAAGCATCAATGATTTCAAGACCGTTTCCTAGCCTTGTAGAAAGTGCATCTTCCATATTTTTCTCCCTTGCAAGTTGCACTGCCTTTTCCAAAGAGTCCTCGCTAATATCAGCTGCTATAGCCTGTGGACTCCTACCGGTTTCAATAAGATAAACCGGCAAAAAACCATGGTCAGTTCCAATATCTGCCATGGTTTCTTTATATGGGATTAATTCGGCAATAGCCTGTAATCTTTCACTTAACATATTTTCACTAAGTTTCATTAATTTTCACTGCGTTTCAATAACCGATTTAAGATAACCGTTTTAAGATTCCCCTAATTCATCTATTCCAAGTAGTCCTTGAGCTTCTTAGATCTGCTCGGGTGTCTGAGTTTCTTAAGAGCTTTGGACTCAATCTGCCTAATTCTTTCCCTGGTAACAGAAAACTCCCTGCCTACTTCTTCAAGTGTTCTGGCTCTTCCATCTTCAATTCCGAATCTCAGCATTAGAACCTTCTTCTCACGGTCAGTTAAGGTGTCAAGAACATCTAATAGCTGTTCTTTGAGCATTGAAAATGCAGCAGCTTCAGCAGGTGAAGGGGCATTGTCATCAGGAATAAAATCTCCAAGATGGCTGTCCTCTTCCTCCCCTATAGGAGTTTCCAGCGAAACAGGTTCCAGGGCAATTTTCTGAATCTCCCTAACCTTCTCAACGGTTATTCCCATTTCCTTTGCAATCTCCTCAGGAGAAGGCTCTCTACCGAAGTTTTGGAGAAGCTGTCTCGATACCCTTATAAGTTTATTGATCGTCTCTACCATATGAACAGGGATTCTTATTGTTCTGGCCTGATCAGCAATTGACCTTGTAATAGCCTGTCTTATCCACCATGTAGCGTAGGTGGAGAATTTATAACCTTTTCTGTAGTCGAATTTATCAACAGCTTTAATAAGGCCTAGGTTGCCTTCCTGAATCAAATCGAGAAAAAGCATGCCTCGCCCAACATATCTCTTTGCTATGCTAACGACAAGTCTGAGGTTAGCCTCACAAAGCATCTTCTTTGCGGATTCGTCTCCTGCTTCCATTCTCTTTGCAAGATCAATCTCCTCTTCTGCTGTGAGAAGATGGACTTTACCGATTTCCTTAAGATACATCCTAACAGGATCATCAATGTTGATACCCTTAGGCAAGGTGGCATTTATATCGATTTCACCGGACTCATTTACCACGATGCCATCATCTTCCTCATCGTCATCAGAATCTTCCTTATCCAAGATTTCCGAAAACTCCTCAGGATGGGAATCTCCTATCTCCACACCGTGGGACAAAAGAGTTTCGTAGATATCATCCAGCACATTCTTATCCAGATCCACCTCTTCGAGATAGTCGGCAACATCTGTATAGGTCAGTTTCCGTTTCTTCTTTTCGGCTTCAAGAGCCAATTGCTTGATGACATAATTCCTGACCTCCTCAGGCGTCATCTTTTCAATTGCGGATTGATCAAAGATCAAAGCAGACTTATTGCTACCCTTCTCCGCTGTTTGAACCTTTCCTTGACTCATAAACCTAGTCCCCCTCGTAATTTCTTAATTTCCTTTTGCACATCCATTAATTTCAATTGCAATTTCTCGCCTTCCTGACTCTGTTCTTCTTCATCTGCAATAGCGATAACATCTAACAGTCTTTTTTCTTGCTCCAGTAATTCTGCAAGTCCTGACGTCCTCATACAATCCCGGAAAGTCTGTTCCACATCCACCACAGGCACACCTTTGATGATGTTGTCAAGCTTAACACCGTCTGCAGGATCCATAGCATCCTTTATTTTCTTCTCATCTATGAAACCGTCTGACTCACTGAACTCCCCTTGGATGAGGTTTAAAATCTCCTTTGCAAGATCAGTCTTGATGGCTGAGTCAGCAAACCTGTGCTCCCTTAGCTTCACAAAATAGCTGCTGTCCATAAATATGATTTTCAGCAATACTTTCTCGGTAGCCGTCATTTCACGACTTGCCACGTTTTCTTCTCTTCTTGTAGGCCTCTCTCTGTGATCTGTTCTTTCCTTACCAACTTGACTTAAGATGTTGTTGTAATCCAACTTAAGCCCTCTACCTACCTTCTGAGCATAAACTTCCCTCTCCACAGGAGAAAGTTTCTCAAATACCGGAGCAATATCCCGGATATATCTAATCTTTCCCTCATCAGTTTGTAAATCGATGCCTCTGGCAATATGCCTGAGCTGATAGTCGGTACCGCTGACGCTCTTTGAAAGAAGCTTCAAAAAACCTTCCTTTCCATGAAGTTTAACATATTCGTCCGGATCCTTACCATCATCCACATGAAGCACAGATACTTCCACACCTGCCGACCTCAAAATATCTACGCCTTTGTAGGCAGCCTTCCTTCCGGCCTCATCAGCATCGTATGAGAGAATGACCTTCTTCGCGTATCTTTTCAAAATCTTCCCATGGTTTTCGGTCAAAGCCGTGCCAAGAGTAGCCGTCACATTTCCCACACCGTATTGAAACAATCCTATAACGTCCATATAACCTTCCACTACGATGAGGTAATCTTCTTTTCTCAAATACTCTCTGGCGAAATTAAGAGCGAATAGGTTGTTGCTCTTATGAAAGATGGGATTCTCAGGTGAATTAATATACTTAGCTCCATCATCATCGAGAGCTCTGCCACCGAACCCGATCACCTTTCCGCTGGTGCTAATAATTGGAAACATAACGCGATTTCTAAATCTGTCATATTTTTTACCCCCTTTTATGGATATTAAACCCAGTTCCGCCAAGGTCTCATCTCCATACCCGAGAGCTTTCATGTGATTATATAGACTTGACCACTTCTCATCGGCATATCCAATGCCGAATTTTGTGATCATCTCGTGGGATAGCTTCCTCTTCTCCAAAAGATAATCCATTGCTACGTTTGGTTTTGAGAGGAGGCTTCTCACAAAATACCTTGCTGCGTCTTTGTTTGCTCGGTAGTAAACGTCTCGGCTGTCATCGTATTTTGTTCTCTCCAAAGTAAATCCTTGGTCTTTTGCGATTTTCTCTATGGCCTCTACAAAGTCAAGGTTATAAAACTTTCTGACAAACTCTATTGCATCACCTGAGACTCCACATCCGAAGCATTTGAATATCTGCTTATCCGGCGACACTACAAATGAAGGCGTTTTCTCCCCGTGAAAAGGACAACACGCCTTGTAATTTGCACCGGTTTTCTTAAGGGAAATGGCATTTGCCACTACCTCTACAATGTCAATCTGTTCCTTAAGTCTTTCTATGCTTTCATGTGAATAAGAAGTTGCCATTATTTCAGCTCCTCATATTTATTCATAGCGAATCGATCTGTCATGCCTGCGACGTAATCCTTTGCTGCTACTCTGATACCCTCGTCCCTTGCAATTTCTTTCAAGTCTTCGGGAAGCTCCTCATGATGTTCTATATAGTAATTGTATAAAAACCTGACAATTTGTTCCGCAAGTTTTACATCATCTATCTTCTTGACATCTGCATTTGTATAAACCGTTTCGAACATGAAGGATCTGAGTTCAAGAAGAAGTTTGTTGTCATGGGGATTCATCATAACCTCAGACTTACCGTCACTGTATGTAACTACACTTTCAATCATCTTGGTTATTCTCTGACTCTTTCTTTCTCCGAAAAATTCTATAGGCCCCAATGGAAGCATGTCCGTGGTCAGTACTCCACTTCTAATTGCGTCATCAATATCGTGGTTTATATATGCAATTCTATCACTTATGTTTACGACCTGACCTTCAGGCGTAGCTGCTTTAAGGGAACCGGTATGGTTTATTATCCCATTTCTGACTTCCCATGTAAGATTAAGGCCTCGCTTTTGGCTTCGCATTTCCATCTTTTCCACAACCCTTAGACTCTGTACATTGTGCTTGAAACCGCCTGGATGTATTTTGTTTAAAACCATTTCTCCATTGTGCCCGAATGGGGTGTGTCCAAGGTCATGACCCATGGCTATAGCCTCTGTCAAATCCTCATTGAGACCCAAAATCCTTGAAATGGTTCTGGCGATCTGTGCTACTTCAAGAGTATGTGTCAACCTAGTTCTGAAATGATCCCCTTCCGGAGCGAGAAAAACCTGGGTTTTGTGCATCAAGCGCCTAAAAGCCTTGGAGTGTATGATTCTATCTCTATCCCTTTGAAAGTCAGTTCTGTATTTGCAGGGAACCTCATAAACCTCTCGTCCTCTGGTATCTGCCGACTTTGTGGCATAGTGGGATAAGGTCTCAAACTCCCTGTTTTCTACATCAACTCTAAAAAGCATTATTAAAATATACCTTCCTTTCTGTGAGACTTTCAAATCTGAGAGACTTTCAAATTCCTACAGCCTGCATAATTTGTAAGCCATAAATCTTCTATACTCCTGTGTGGCCGAACCCCCCCTCGCCCCTTTCAGATTCCTCTAAATCCGATTGGGATTCGACCACATTAAAATTCAATTGTTTATATTCAGCAAAAACAATCTGAGCAATCCTATCTCCTGAGCGAATTTCAAATTCCTCGGTCCCTAAATTCACAATGGGTATTTTCAATTCTCCCCTGTAATCGGAGTCCACAGTACCCACCCCGTTTATGAGTGTGATTCCATGTCTTACGGAAAGACCGCTCCTAGCCCTAACCTGTCCCTCATAACCTGGTGGAATTTCAAGAAATATTCCTGTGGGAACAAGGGTTCTTTCCATAGGCTTTAGCAAAATAGGTTCATCTGTTAGGGCTCTCAGGTCCATCCCCGATGAACCCTCGGTTTCGTAGGCAGGGATTTCTCCACTTTTACTGTATATTTTAACTGCTCGCATATCTTCACCCTTAGATAAATTTCCTAAGATTAAGCTGCCCATTTCCTGTCACCGCAACAGCTGAATATTTTGTGAAATCGGAAATCAATGGAATCAGAGACTCCACATCGGATTTTGTAATCTTGTCATATGCAGAAATAACCTCTTCCATTGGAACAATTCTATCCATCAGGATTGCCATTCTCCCGTTATTGAACATTCTTGAAGCAGTGCTCTCTTGGCTGAACACAAAACCGGATTTCAGCTGTTCCTTGGAGGCAAGAAGTTCTTCCTCTGTAACACCATCAGAGGCCAAAAGCTCAATTTCTTCCTTGATGCCCTCTATAGCATCTTTTACTTTATCCTTGTTAAGGCCTGCATAGATTTTGAAGTAACCATGATTCTTGTTTCCGGAAACCATTGAAAATACTGAGTATGCCAAACCCTTCTCTTCTCTGATATTTCTGAAAAGCCTAGAGCTCATAGTGCCGCCCAAAATATTGTTTAGAACTTGCATCGGGTAGTATCTTTTGTCTTCCAAAGGGAAGGTAGGAAGTCCCATGCAGAGATTGCACTGCTCTACATCTTTGTGAACCACTTTCACCTTTGGTTTGTATTGTGAACCTTCAAATTCCACATCCTGGGAGGTTTCTTGAAGATTTAAAAATCTTTTTTCAAAGTAGGAAATCACCTGTTCCTCGTCAAACTTTCCTGCTATACTCACTATGATATTATCTCTTGTGTATCTCTTTTTAACATAGTCCTTCATGACATTCTGAGTTATCCTCTTAAGGCTTGTAGGTGTCCCTATTATGGATTTACTCAGCACATTCCCGTTGAAAATAAGCTCTGTGGACAAATCGTGACACAAATCCTCAGGTGAATCTAGGGTCATTTTGATTTCCTCACCGATAACAAATCTCTCCTTATCCATTTCCTTCTTAGGGAAAACTGAGTTTTCTATCATATCACAAAGCACCTCTGCTCCGTCAAAGAGCTTTGAAGACATCACTTTAACGTGGTAGCAGGTTGCCTCTTTGCCCGTAAAAGCATTGATACTTCCACCTATTTTGTCGATATCTCTAGCTATATCAAGATAGGTTCTATTTTCAGTTCCCTTAAAGAGCATGTGCTCAACAAAGTGAGATATTCCGGCGTACTTTTTTTCTTCGTTCACTGCTCCTGTTTTCACCCATATCCCGAGGGTTACCGATTCCACTTCCTCAACAGGATCCATTATTAAATCGACACCATTTGATAATTTTTTTATTTCTAACATCAGTGTTCATACTCCTTGTGCAAATTAATTATATTATTTATTATATGCCTCCCGTTTTCTACGAATGCCGCATATGGTTGGGCTTTTCCTCTCTCAAGTGACCAGAAGGCTTCAATGTATTTCTCCATTATCTCATCTTTGGACAGGCCGGCCCTGTATAGAGTCAAAATCATATCTTTCTCAGCCTTTGCTGTCCTCATATACCAATCGAAGAATTCATCTACGTATCCCTTTGGGGTCAACCCGAAATGCTGAACCATCAGCTGATTCGCACCGTATGCCTTACACTTCTTGGCGGATTCAATGCTCTCCCAGTAATTCTTCACAAAGGCTGTGTGAAGAACCTGGGGATTTCTCAAAACTCCTGTACTCTCACAGGTCAAAAGAAGCCTCATGGGCTCAAGAGCATAGGCAAGGGAGCAGTCAGTATGTCCCTTACATTCCAAAACTCTAATCTTGATATCTCCTAAGTCAATGATATCATCGTCTTTAAGGACTCTATCAATCCTCATTCCCTCTGCAGTAATCTCTACAGGGTGTGAGTTCTCGTACAAATTCTTGTATTCATGGCTGAAGACTTCCCATGCAGCCTTACCGAGTCTTTCCATGGTTCTCTTAGCGCCATCGCTTTTAAAGACTTGAACTGCCTTCTCGGCACCGCAAACTTCCACTTCCGGCCACTCCTTCAAAATATATGGGAGCGCTCCGATGTGGTCATAGTGGGTATGAGAAATCAGAATAAAATCCAGCTTGTCCCTTCCCCTTTTCTTGAGTTCTTCCTTAATATTTTTAATGGTTTCCATGCTGCAGTAAGCCATACCGCAGTCGTAGAGAGCCGTCTTCTCTGATCCGAATATCAAAAAAGTCTCTCCGCCAAAACCTGAAGTCACCCTCTCAAGGTATTCCGGAAAATCAAATCTCTCCTGGCCGGGGAAGCTGTGGTAAATGCTAGCCGAAAACTTATCGTTATCTTGTGTTTTCAATTCTATCGCTCCTCCTTCCATGTCCACTATATACCCTAAAAAAGTTAAATATTACCATTACGATGACAAAAAAGCCTATCATTCCAACAACGGGAAACACCATAGCTACGATTTCACGAAATCCCGCAAGCCCTAATGAAAAGCCAATCATGGCCAATAATACCACAAAATACTTTTTCCTAGGCCCGTCCTTTATCTTGGTCGTCACTCCGTAGAAGGTGCTGGTGGCAGCTGAATATATTGAGAAGAACAGAACAACACTGTATACAACATTGAATCCCCGAGATATTCTACCTGCCATCCCAAGCATCGGTAGGTCCATCCTATCCGCAAATGCAGGATCCTTTGAAAGAGCAAGATGAAGTGTTAAGGCCATTAGGCACAAAACCAGTGCGCCAAATATCGCTCCTTTTAGAGCAGTTTTCATATCTTTTGCGTGTATACCCGCTCTTGCCATTATTGGAATGGTTCCTATCATGTTGTAAGCCATATAAATCATGGCCGCTATTAACCAGTTGTTTGCTAAGGGGCTCGGAGTAATATCCATCTCTCCACATTCACTTGTCACAGGAGCAAAAATAACATAGAGGGATCCTCCTGCCACAACTAGTACCAAAACAGGCATGAGCATATTAAAGACCCTTGAAATTCTTTGGAAATTTCCAAGAACAGTTAAGATAACCATCACAACGATTATGAGACCGCCTATGCTTCTGTGTATACCAAACTGCTGTTTGGCAAAGGCGCCCCCTGCAGCAGACATGGTCACCAAGGCAACGAAGATGGTCAAGGCTATGACATACCCCAAAACCGAAGCGACTGTTTTGTTGCTGAACGGTAAAATCACATGACCGATATCGCTTGTACCGAGCTTTCGGCCTATGTATACGAGCATCATTCCCATGAGTATAAACATGATACCGGCAAAACCAAGGCCGAGTATTCCCCATTTACCGAAAACTCCGAAGTATTGCCATATTTCTCTCCCGGATGCAAAACCCGCACCGATTATCGTTCCCACGTAGATGGAGGCCACGGTGAATGAACTGATATTATATTCTTTCAACTGCAATACCTCCTATCGAAAATCTCTGTATTCCCCATATGTGAAAAACCCAAGACCTATCCAAATGCTCACAAAGGCAGAAAACTGAATTAGATCAAATGGCTCGTTAAAATAGTATATTCCCAAAATCAAGGCTATTGATGGAGAAATATACTCCGTTAAACCTAGAGTAATCAGGGGAAGCTTAGAGGCTGCAAAGGAAAACAACCCCATAGGTGCTGCCGTAAGAAGACCGCATAGTGAAAGTAAAGCCATCTTTTTCAGCGCTATATTCCCATGCAGTCCGTTTCCTGAAATTTCCATGTATATAATGATTGCAATTGCAACAGGTACGAGGGTTACTGTTTCGTAAAACAAAGCTTGCATAACTGGTAGTTTATATGTCTTTTTGATTGCAGCATATGTGGCAAAACTGGTGGCCAAACCCAACGCTATTGCAGGAAGTTCACGATAGCCAATTATCATTATCATAAGCCCAATCACAGCAAAACCTAGAGCGACACGCTTAAAGTTGTTTAGCTTTTCTTTAAATATGAACCGTCCGAACACACACACCATCAATGGTTCGATAAAATACCCCATACATGTTTGAATCACATACCCAGCATTTACCGCCCATATGTAGGTGGACCAGTTTAAGGTTATCAAGATACCTGCAGTCAAATATTTTAGAAATCTCTTTTTATCCAGAAACATTCCCTTAAAAACTTTAACAGGTCCTATTGTAAAGCTACAGACGATATAGCACATCAACGACATCAGAACTATACGATAAATTATTATCGTAAATGAGCTTATGGGTTTGAGACCGTCCCAATAAATAGGGAGAATCCCCCACAAAAAACCACAAAACAAAGCAGCTATAATTCCCGCCCTATATTGATTTTTCTCAGAACTAGTCTTCATCATCATACTCCTGGAAATCTGGGTCCCCTTCGCTCCAATCGGTAAGGTTCACAACATACTCGTCTATTTCGTAGTCCAAGGCTTCATCAAAATCAAAAATATAGTTTCCTATGCCAAGTTTTTCAAGGGCCATGTGTGCAAGGGCATCCCGCAATGGCATACTGCTAACCTCCCCTGAGTCCATATCCTTCATCTCAACTTTGCTATCCTTCGAAAACCACCTGGAAAACCTTTCAAGTTCATGGGACAGCCTTCTCAGATCATCCTCTCTGTTCAGATCGTCACCGCCAACCAAACCTCTAATGGTCCGTCCTGCATTGTAAATTAAGGTGTAAAGCTCTGTATGATCCTCCGGCAATCTCTCCATCAGGCTCTGGAAATACTCCTTTATCATCTCCTTTAGAGTATCTGAATCGGTTTCCCTTATCACAGGCAACAAAACATCTGCTTCCCAGGGCTCATCGGCTTCCACAAGGTTTTCAATGTTGTCATAAAATTTAAAATCTTCAGGGGATTCTATGTCTATCAATTCGTAAAATTCTTCTCTGTTCATTCTATCCTATCTTTATTAATTCTTCTCTTCCATCCTTAACTCTTACTGGTTACTATCCTAATAATATCTTGAATCTCAAAGTTGTTAGAATTAAATGTCTAAATTTTTGAAATTTATATTCAAAGATGCCTTGTCTTCCCCAAGAATCTTTTCAATCATCTTGACAAAATTCTCAGACAGATCACTGGCAAAGAATCTGTTTTCCTCTGTACTGCCTGATGCAAATGCATCTTCTTTTTCAAGCTCAATTCTAATAGCCTCAACCACTTCCTTGGAAGAACTTATTATCTTCTTTCCAGGATACAGTCTCCTGAGATTATCTGATATCAGAGGATAGTGAGTACAGCCTAGAACAAGGGTGTCTATCTTCTCTTTTTCGATAAAGTCATCCAGGTAGTATTTTAAAGTTAGGTCCATAATCTCGTTATCAATTATACCCTCTTCTATTAGTGGAACTAGAGCTGGACATGGAATTGATGCGGTGTTAATATGGGGGTTCTTCTCATAGATTTTCTTCTCATAGGCTCCACTTGCCACGGTAACCTTGGTTGCCATAATCCCCACCTTATCATCAGGTGTGCATGTATTTGCAACCACTCTGGCAGTTGGTGAAATGACACCTATTACAGGTATGTCGGGAAACCTCTTTCTAAGGGTGTCTAGGGCTGTAGCACTGACCGTGTTGCATGCTATAACTATCATCTTGACCCCCTCGCCAACCAAAAAATCTCCGATCTGTTCCGTAAACAGCTTGATGGTCTCAGGTGACTTGGAACCGTAAGGTGTCCTAGCTGTATCCCCAAAGAAGATTATTCTCTCATTCGGTAGGGTTTTAATCATATGAGGTATGCTAGTTAATCCGCCTAATCCAGAATCGAAAAAACCTATAGGCCTGTTGTCCATATATACAATTCCTCCAAATCTATGTTATAATAAATCTAATTGGTCAATATACCATTATACATCAAAGGAGGTCTAAATGGGTAAGAAAGTTTACGAAAATAGAAATGATATAGATAAGAAATATATATGGAACTTAGAAGAGATGTATGCAAATGACGATCTTTGGCTTGAGGATATATCAAAGGCTGAATCTCTCACGGAAGAATTTTTGAAGAGGCGTGGTAAGGTCATGGAAAGCTCCACTTCCCTTCTTGAATCCTTGAAAGCTATGGACCACATTGGAATGATAATAGAAAAAGCATTCGTATATGCCCGAATGAGGATGGATGAGGACAATAGGGATAGCCGAAGGCAGGCAATGTTCGATAAGATAAACACATCCATAGCAAAAGTATTCAGTTCCCTCAGTTTTTTCACACCGGAAATCCTTTCTTCAGACGAGAAAACCATTAAAGCTTTTATGAGTGAAAATTCCGAGCTTGAAGTTTATCGCCACATGCTTGAAGGTATTTTGCACCGTAAAGAACACATTCTATCAGAAAAGGAAGAGAATATTTTAGCTAACCTAGGACAGATTACCTCTGCTCCAAATTCTATTTTTAACATCCTTAACAACAGCGATTTGAAATTCGGCAATATTAAAGACGAAAACGGAAAAGAAGTAGAGCTGACCCATGGCAATTACATAAATTTCATGGAATCTCACAACAGGGATGTGAGAAAGGCTGCCTTTGAGAAAATGTATGAGGCCTACAAGGGAATGATAAATCTAATAGGTACAACCTACAGCTACAGCGTTAAGACTGATGTGGTCTATTCCCAAGTTAGAAACTATTCCTCCACCAGAAAGTCAGCTCTATCCAAGGATATGATTTCTGAGAGTGTTTACGATAATTTAATTGACGTTATCTCTTCTAACCTGCCAAATCTTCACAGGTATATGGAGATACGTAAGAAGGAATTGGGCGTTGATGAGCTCAAAATGTGGGATCTATATGTACCACTAGTTAAACTCCCTGAGAGAAGGATACCTTTTGAGGATGGTGTGGATATAATGCTTAAAGCCCTTGAACCCCTAGGTAAGGACTACTGCGATACCCTCAAAAAAGGTGTGGAATCCAGGTGGATA
This sequence comes from Anaerovoracaceae bacterium, assembly GCA_029983755.1. Classification (GTDB taxonomy): domain Bacteria; phylum Bacillota; class Clostridia; order Peptostreptococcales; family Anaerovoracaceae; genus S5-A14a. Next base: position 1,684 of record JASBYX010000001.1, on the reverse strand, counting down.
GACGTATATGAAACTCCAGGTAAAACCAGTGGAGCCTATAGTTTCGGTTCTTATGACAGCATGCCCTACTCCCTTATGAATTATACAGATACCCTTAAGGATGTGTTTACACTTGTGCATGAGATGGGTCACTCCATGCATTCATATTTTACAAGGAAAACTCAGCCATACGTATATGGAGATCACAGCATTTTTACCGCCGAGGTGGCATCTACTGTCAATGAATCCCTGCTAATTAAGTATTTATTAGATCAAGACCCTGACAAAGAGATGAAGAAATATCTTTTGAACTTTTATCTCGAAGAATTCAGGGGCACCCTGTTCAGGCAGACAATGTTTGCGGAATTTGAGCATCTGTGCCATTATTTTGTTGAGTCAGGAGGAAGTATCACTTCGGATTGGCTCAGCGATAAGTACGATGCTCTCAACAAAAAGTACTATGGTGATGTTGTAGAGCATGATGAGTACATAAGGTATGAATGGGCTAGGATTCCACACTTCTACAGAGCGTATTACGTTTATCAGTATGCTACTGGTTTTTCTGCTGCGACTGCCCTTTCTAAGAGAATTCTTGAAGGTGGAGAAGAAGAAAGAAATGACTATCTAAAGTTCTTAAGCTTAGGTAGCAGCAAATATCCTGTGGATCTTTTGAAAATCGCCGGAGTTGATATGAGCTCCCCTGAACCTGTAGAAAAAGCCATGGAAACATTTAATAATCTTCTTGATGAACTTGTAGACTTGGTGAAATAAGCGATAGAAACATGATTCTCAAGAGCGTATTGAATAATATATTTATGCCATAGGCTTCTAAATTCAATTGGCTAGTTAGTGATTAAATATGAAGGAATTTTAAGATGGAAACAAGTAAGGGAAAAATCTATATTTATTCAAATGGCACTTCATCCTCCAAGGAAACCCGAAGGCGACTCGAGGAAAAGCTGGAAAAGTCCGGCTACTCTCTTGCGAAGTCCCCCACTGAGGATCCCGGGCTCATAGTGGTCATCGGTGGGGATGGCACACTCCTTGAGGCTATACATAAATTTGAGTTCCCTGAGTCAAAATTTATAGGAATTAACACGGGGCATCTGGGATTCTTTCAAGAACTGATGCCTAATCAGCTGGATGACTTTATGTTCAATTATAGAGAGGATAAGTTTACAATCCAAGAGCTGTCAACAGTTGAAATAAGGGTGAAAACAGATGACGGGTCTTTCCATCACACGGGGCTCAATGAAATCGCAATAAAGGGCAGCGATAACCACTCAATACACTTGAACATGTCCATAGACGGAAGTTTTATACAACGATTTTCAGGGGATGGTGTTGTGATCGCCACCCCTGCCGGATCAACTGCATATAATTATTCCCTAGGAGGCTCAATCGTTGATCCTAGAGTGAATGTTTTGCAGTTAACACCTATTGCCCCGATGAATACCATTGCATATAGATCCTTTACCTCAAGTATTTTGTTACCACCAGAACTCATCTTAGGCATATCCCCTGACAGCAGAACTGACGAAAAACCAATACGCATAGTTTTCGACGGTTATTTCAAAGAGTATAAAAATGTGAAATCCATGGAGGTCTCCATGGGAAGAAAAACTGTAAAACTTTTAAGATTTGAAAACTACGATTTCTGGGCAAAGGTAAAAAGCAAGTTTTTACTTTAATAGTAAGTTTTTAC